>NZ_CP115757.1:1009285-1345714 GCF_027912675.1 Paracoccus sp. SCSIO 75233
TCGAACAGGGCCGACATATCCTTGCGCTCGTCATCCAGCTCTGCGACGGCCCAGCCGCCAATGCCGGAGGCGTAGAGATGCGGGAAATCGAGCTGCTCATCCGACGCGCCGAGATTCGCGAACAGGTCGAACACCTCGTTCAGCGCGTGTTCCGGCTCGGCGGCGGGCTTGTCGATCTTGTTCAGCACGACGATCGGACGAAGCCCAAGCGCCAGCGCCTTCGATGTGACGAATTTCGTCTGCGGCATCGGGCCTTCAGCCGCGTCGACCAGCAGGCAGACGCCGTCGACCATCGACAGGATCCGTTCCACCTCGCCGCCGAAATCGGCGTGGCCGGGCGTGTCGACGATATTGATCCGCGTTCCCTTCCACTCGACCGAAGTCGCCTTGGCGAGAATGGTGATGCCGCGTTCGCGTTCGATGTCGTTATTGTCCATCGCCCGTTCGGCAACGGCCTGATTTTCGCGGAAACTGCCGGATTGCTTCAGAAGCTGGTCGACCAGCGTGGTCTTGCCGTGGTCGACGTGAGCAATGATGGCGATATTGCGGATATCCATGAGGCGGCCCGTGTCAGAAATGTTGCGCCCCCCTAACGCACGGGGGGATCAAAGGCCAGACGCAATGTCCCGGATCAGGCGACCGTTTTCGGCGAAATATCGGCTGGCATGGCTGGCCTGCGGTCAGATCTCGCCCAAGGCTGCTGCCTCAGCGCAGTCCCAGCATGGACAGAATGAACAACACGACGACGACGAGGCCTATGATATAGATGATGGAATTCATGATGTTCTCCTTTGGTGGTTCAGATCAGCGACAGGACGAACAGCACCACGACGACAAGGCCGACGATATAGATCAGCGAATGCATGACTTCCCCGTTCACATAGACTACATCGTTTAACGTGCCGGGATTCGCGTGGTTCCGAGAGTTATCAAACGATGTACCTGTCGCGGCGATGATTGATCGCGATGACCAGATTGGCGACCGCGGCGCCGAGGAATGACCAGAACACGGCCCCGATGTCGAGCATGAACAGGGCGACGGTGAAGATGACCGCGTCAAAGATAAGCTGCACCCAGCCCGCGCGGAAGCCCGTGGCATCCTGAATATACAACCCCACAATACCCACCCCGCCAAGGCTGGCCCCGTGGCGGAACAGCGCCATCAGCCCCGAGCCGGTGAAGGCCCCGATCATCAATGCGCCGAGCAGTGGGGAAAGTTCTGAAAATGCAATATATTTCGGCAGGACCGAGGCGAGCGTCGAGGTCAGGGTGACGGCAAACAGGCTTTTCGCGACAAAGAACTTGCCGAAACGCTTATATCCGAACCAGTAGAACGGGATATTGATGATGAAGAATACCGGCGCGAACCCCCAGCCCGTCGCGTAGGAGATCAGCAGCGCGGCCCCCGCAGTCTGCCCGGTCACGAAGCCGAGATGTGTCAGCACGACGATGCTCAGCGCCGCCATGAAGCTGCCATAAGCAATACCCTGCGCATCATCGAGCGGCGTATGCGCAGTTTCAGGCGGGGCAGAGGGCGGAGAAATCTCGGGCATGTCGGCGTCATGAACGGTCTCGCCCGGACAATCAAGACACCGGAAAGGAACAAGTTTAATAAAAACTTAAGTCTATTGATCTGGTGATCCGAGGTAAAATGTAAGATAATGAAACAGTTGCAGGGATTTGTTTCCGAGGGGCATTGGTCTGGTTCTTCGCTGCGGCCGGGCAGCGAAGCTGTCTTGCACGGCTGCCGCAGCTGACGCGGTCAACGAGCCGTGTTCTGCGGGTTGTCGATATGGCTTTGCCATAAACACGGCATCGCGCTAGAACGAGCGGATAAATATGAAACGAGGGCAGGAATGGCCGAGGACTTCGAAATCGACACTGACGACCTGGAACGCCGTATGAATGGCGCGATGGAGGCGCTGCGCCATGAGTTTGGCAGCCTGCGTACCGGGCGCGCCTCTGCCAGCATGGTCGAGCCGGTGATGGTCGACGCCTATGGCTCCCCGACGCCGATCAACCAGATCGGGACGGTCAACGTGCCGGAGCCGCGCATGGTGACGATCAATGTCTGGGACAAGGCGCTGGTCGGCAAGGCCGAAAAGGCGATCCGCGAATCGGGGCTGGGGATCAACCCGCAGCTCAACGGGACGATCATCATGCTGCCGATCCCGGAGTTGAACGAGGAACGGCGGCGTGAACTGACCAAGGTTGCGGCCCAATACGCCGAAAATGCCCGCGTGGCGATCCGCAATGTCCGCCGCGACGGCATGGATCAGGTCAAGAAGGCCAAGGGCGCGGGCATGTCGGAGGACGATCAAAAACTCTGGGAGGATGAAATTCAGGAACTGACCAATCGCATGATCGGCAGGGTCGATGAGGCGCTAGAGGCCAAGCAGGCCGAAATCATGCAGGTATGACACTATGGCGCTGAAAGCGGCATCCCAGCAGGGCAGCTCGACGCCCCCTCGCCATGTCGCGATTATCATGGACGGAAATGGCCGCTGGGCGACGGAGCGCGGCTGGCCCCGGCTCGTCGGTCATCGCCGTGGTGCCGAACGGGTGAAACAGATCGTCAAGGCCGCGCCCGAAATGGGCGTGAACTGGCTGACGGTCTACGCTTTCTCGACCGAAAACTGGAAGCGCTCGACCGAGGAAGTGCTGGGCCTGATGAAGATCTTCCGCCGCTATATCGAGCGGGAGGCGGACGGGCTTTCCGCGGAAGGCGTGCGGATGCGTTTCATCGGCGGGCGCGAGCAGCTCGATCCGAAGCTTCGTGCGCTCATGACCGGGATCGAGGCGCGAACGGCGGGCAATACGCGGCTGAACCTGACCGTTGCAATCAACTATGGTGGCCGCGACGAAATCACCCGCGCGGCGACGCGGCTGGCCGCAAAGATTGCCGCCGGTCAGGTCGAGAACCCGACCGAGGCCGATTTTGCCGATTGCCTCGATACGGCAGGACATCCCGATCCCGATCTGGTGATCCGGACTTCGGGCGAAACGCGGACCTCGAATTTCCTGCCGTTCCAGTCGGCCTATGCGGAATATGAATTTTCGCCGACGCTCTGGCCCGATTTCTCGCCGGATCATCTGGCCGAGGTGCTGGACCGTTTCGGAATGCGCGACCGCCGCTTCGGTGGTGTCTGAAGCGGGATGGCGGATCAGGGGAAGTGGTCCGACCTGACGCGCCGCGTGGTGTCTGCCGCCGTCCTGATCGGTATTGGCATCGCGCTGGCCCTGTCGACCGGCATCGTGCTGTGGGCCGGGGTCGCCATTTTCATGGGGCTGACCTTCTGGGAGCTGGCGCGGATGACCGGCTGGCTTGGCCCGGCGCGGATGCATACACCGCTGGGCCGGTCCCGACCGTTGGTGCTGGCGATTGTCGCCGCGCTGTCGCTGTTTGCCGCGCTTGGCCTGCCGCAGATCGCGCCGCTGGTTCTGCTGATCCCGATTGCCGCCGGGCTGCCGGGTGCTGTGCCCAAGGATCGTTTGACCTACGCCATATTCGGCGCGGCGATCATGGCCGTGGGATATGAGCTGGTCCACCTTCGCGAAGAATATGGGCTGCCATTCATCCTGTGGCTTATGGGCGTTGTGATCACGTCCGATGTGCTGGGTTATTTCGCCGGCCGGATGATCGGCGGGCCGAAATTCTGGCCGCAGCTCAGCCCGAAAAAGACCTGGTCCGGGACGATTGCCGGATGGATCGGTGCGGCGCTGTTCGGCGCGCTGCTGTGGCTCGGCGGTTGGGCGGACCCGGCGGTGATCTTCCTTTCGCCCGTCGTCGCCTTTGCCGGGCAACTTGGTGATATTGCCGAAAGCTGGCTGAAGCGGCGGGCCGGGGTCAAGGACAGTTCCAACCTGATACCGGGTCACGGCGGGTTCATGGACCGGTTTGACGCGGTGTCGGGCGCGGTGCTGGCGGTCATGGTGCTGAGCTGGATGATGGGTTTGCCGGGGGTCGGGCTCTGATGCGCTCGGTTTCGATATTCGGCGCGACCGGTTCCATCGGGGAAAGCGCGTTCGATCTGCTGATGCAGTCGGGCGGGGCTGAAAGCTGGCAGGTCCGCGCCCTGACCGGCGGTCGCAATATCGCCCGGCTGGCCGAGATGGCGCTTGCCTTGCGGGCCGAAATCGCGGTGACGGCCTTTCCCGAACTTGAACGCGATCTCAGGGAGGCACTGGCGGGGTCGGGCATCGAATGCACTGCCGGGCCGGATGCGATTGTCGCAGCGGCTGACAGGGATGCGGACTGGACCCTGTCGGGGATCGTCGGCGCTGCCGGGTTGCCGCCGGGACTGCGGGTGCTGGAACGCGGCGGCACGCTGGCGCTGGCGAACAAGGAAACTCTGGTCGCGGCAGGGCGGCTGGTCATGGGCACGGCGGCCCGCACGGGCGCGCGCATCCTGCCGGTGGATTCTGAGCATTCTGCTATTTTTCAATGTCTTAACGGCGAAAATATCGAAAACGTTGAGGCCATAACGATCACGGCCTCGGGCGGCGCGTTCCGGGACTGGCCGTTGGAGCGGCTGGAAACCGCGACGGTCGAACAGGCCTCGACCCATCCGAACTGGGCCATGGGACAGCGGATCACGATCGACAGTGCGTCCATGTTCAATAAATCGCTTGAAATTATTGAAACAAAAGAATTTTTCGGAATTAATCCTGATCGTATCAAGGTTCTGATCCACCCGGAGTCGATCATTCACGCAATGGTGACACATCGCGACGGTGGCTCTATCGCGCATCTGGGTGCGCCGGATATGCGCCACGCCATCGGTTATGCGCTGCACTGGCCGGAGCGGGCCGAACTGCCGGTGCCGAAGCTGGATCTTGCGGCTATGGGGCAACTGAGCTTCCGCGCGCCCGACGAAACCCGCTGGCCAGCGCTGCGTCTGGCGCGTGAGGTCATGGCGGCGGGCGGTGCTGCGGGGGCGGTGCTGAACGGCGCGAAGGAACAGGCGCTGGACGATTTTCTGGCCGGACGCATCCGCTTTACCGATATGGCGCGGGCGGTCGAATCTGCGCTCGACGACTTGACGGGGCAACCCGGCTTCGCCACATCCCCAACTGATCTGGCGACGGTGCTGGATTGGGATCAAAGCGCGCGGCAGGCGGCTGCGGGCTGGGCGGCACGGCACGGGGGACGCTAGGCATGGATTTCATCGCGGGTCTCGGCGGCGGCATCTGGACGCTGATCGCCTTTCTGATCGCGCTGTCGGTCATCGTGACGGTACATGAATACGGCCATTACATCGTCGGTCGCTGGTCCGGCATCCGGGCGGAGGTGTTTTCGCTGGGCTTCGGCCCCAAGCTTGTGTCACGCAAGGACCGGCGCGGGACGCTGTGGCAGGTCGCGGCGCTGCCGCTTGGCGGCTATATGAAATTCCTCGGCGACGCCAATGCGGCAAGTGCCGGGGCCGGGCAGGCGGTTGATCCGTCGCTGCGCCGCCAGACGCTTGACGGCGCGCCGCTCTGGGCGCGTGTCGCCACGGTGTCGGCGGGGCCGGTGTTCAACTTCATCCTGTCCACGCTGATTTTCGCTGGCTTCCTGCTGCTGCGCGGCGTTCCGGTCGAAACCCCGACTGTGGGGGATATCGCTGCCGTGCCGCCCGGTGTCGAGATCGGCCTGCAGCCGGGTGACGAGATATTGGCGGTTGGCGGACAGCCGGTGACAGACTGGACCGATTTCTTCGCCGCAAGTGCTGAACTGCCATCGCAGGCCACTCATGACTGGCGTGTTCGCCGCGACGGCGACGAAATCACCGTTGCCGGGCCGGACCCCTTGCCCGCGCGCATTGGCGGCGTCGCGCCCGGCGGGGCGGCTGCTTCGGCGGGAATTCTTCCCGGCGATGTGGTGCTGGAAATCGACGGGACGCCGGTCTCGCGCTTCGATGATCTGCGCAAAAGCGTCGAGGCGGCGGAAGGCGGGTCGCTGAGCCTGACCCTCTGGCGTGATGGCGAGACGCGGGAGGTGACGCTGTCCCCGAAGGAGCAGGATATTCCGCTGGCCGAAGGCGGGTTCGAGAAGCGCTGGCTGATCGGCGTGACGTCAGGCGGCTATTTCGATCCGGCGAGCGAGGCGGTCGGCCCGATCTCAGCACTGTGGGGCGGGATGGTGCAGGTCTGGGAGATCATCACCTCCAGCCTCAGCGGGTTATGGGCGCTGATCACCGGGCAGATCGGGTCCTGCAATCTCAGCGGGGCGATCACCATTGCCGAAACCACGGGGCAGGCCGCCGATGCCGGTCTTGGCAACTTCATCTGGTGGATTGCGGTTCTTTCCGTCGCGATCGGATTTCTGAACCTGTTGCCGATCCCGGTTCTGGATGGCGGGCATCTGGCGTTCTACGCATGGGAGGCGCTGACCGGGCGTCCACCGTCGGAGCGCGCGATGAGCGTTCTGACCTCCATCGGGCTGACACTTGTGCTCGGGCTGATGATTTTTGGTCTCAGCAACGATCTGCGTTGCTAGGAATGGCATTCGTGTTTTGACAGTCTCTATGCGATCCCTGTAGATTTCCCGGCAAAGCCGGTGCTAAACGGCGCTCAGGAAATCCGAAGGGGCAGCAGGATGACATTGAAACGCAGCACATGCGCGGTCGCGCTTATCGCAGGGCTGGCAGGGGCGATACCGGCGCTGACCGTTCCGGTCCCGGCTTACGCCTATGTTTTCACGCAGGTCCGCATCGAAGGAAACGAGCGGATCGAGCCGGAGACGATCCTGTCCTTCGCCAATGTCACCCGCGGTGTCGAGGTCTCGGCAGGCGAGGTGAACGACGCCTTGCAACGCATCCAGAACTCCGGGCTTTTCGAAACGGTCGAGGTCGTGCCGGAGGGCAGCACGCTGGTGATCCGGGTCAGCGAGTGGCCGACGATCAACCAGATCAGCTATGAGGGCAACCGCCGGATCAAGGACGAACAACTGGCGGAGATCGCGCAGTCACAATCGCGTCGCGTCTATTCCCCCGCTCAGGCAGAACGGGACGCGGCCAATATGGCGCAGGCCTATTCGCAGCAGGGCCGGCTGGCCGCGCGGGTTACGCCGCGGATCATTCCGCGCGACGGCAACCGCGTCGATCTGGTGTTCGAAGTCCGCGAAGGCGATTTGACGGAGATTGAGCGGATCGGTTTCACCGGCAACCGCAGCTTCTCTGACCGGCGCTTGCGCAATGTGCTGGAAACCAAGCAGGCGGGCTTGCTGCGCAGCTTCATCCAGTCCGACACCTATAACCCGGAACGTCTTTCGCTGGACGAACGTCTGCTGACGGAGTTTTACCGCTCGCGTGGTTTCGCCGATTTCACCGTTCAGGGTGTCGCGCCCGAACTGGCGCGGGAGCGGGATGCGCTCTTCGTCACCTACGCCATCGAGGAGGGGCCGCGCTACCGCTTCGGACAGGTCGACACGATTTCGGAAATCCCCGGCGTCGATGCCGCCGAGTTCCAGCGGCAGAACCGGGTCAAGACCGGCGCGTATTACAGCCCAGAGAGCATTGACGTGACTATCCGCCGGATGGAGACGATTGCGCTTCAGAAAGGTCTGGATTTCGTCGCCATCGAGCCGCGCGTGACCCGCAACCTGCGCAATCAGACGCTGGATGTGACCTTCGCGCTGACCCGTGGCCAGCGGGTCTTCGTGGAGCGTATCGACATCGAGGGCAACACCACGACGCTGGACGAGGTGATCCGCCGCCAGTTCAACACGGTTGAAGGCGACCCGCTGAACCCGCGCGAAATCCGCAACTCGGCGGAGCGTATCCGCGCGCTCGGCTATTTCGCGAATGCTCAGGTCGAAACCCGCGAAGGCTCCGGCCCGCAACAGGTCATCGTCGACGTGAATGTCGAGGAACAGCCGACCGGGACGCTGGAATTCGGGGCCAGCTACGGGGCCAATTCCGGCGTCGGTCTGTCGATGGGGCTGACGGAGCGGAACTTCCTTGGTCGCGGGCAGGAAGTGGCGCTGAATATCTCGACCGCCAGCGGCTCCCGCGAAGGGTCGTTCCGCTTTGTCGAGCCGTTCTTCCTGACGCGCGATCTGCGTTTCGGCCTTTCGGGATGGTATCGCGAGACGGATAACCTGAACGCGAAATACAACACCCGCAGTGCCGGTGTGTCGACCTCGCTGGAATTCCCGGTGTCGAATACCGGGCGGCTGGAAGTCCGCTACCGGCTGTCGGAGGATACGATTTACGACGTCACCCCGATCAGCACCGATCCGGAGACCGGCGCCCTTGAAGGCTCGTCGCCCATTCTGGTGGACGAGGAAGGGAGCCTCTTCACCTCCTCCATCGGTTATACCTACAGCTATGACAGCCGCCGTGTCGGGCTGAACCCGCGGACCGCGACCAAGCTCAGCTTCTCGCAGGATTTCGCCGGGGTCGGCGGGGATGTGCAATCCATCACCTCGGTCATCAGCGGCGGCGTGGAATCGAATGCCTGGCGCGAGAACATCACGCTGCGCGCCGAGTTCGAGGCGGGCGCGGTCTATATGCTCGACGATCAGAGCAGCCGGATCATCGACCGTTTCGCCGGTCAGCGTGTGCGCGGCTTCGAATCGAACGGCATCGGCCCGCGCGATCTGGAGGCGCCGAACAAGGACGCGCTTGGCGGCAACTACTACTGGGTTGCCCGTGCTGAAGCGCAATTCCCGCTGGGTGTGCCGGAAGAATACGGCCTTGCAGGTGGTGTTTTTGCCGATGTCGGCTCGGTTTGGGGGCTCGACAAGAAAATCGGCGCAAACGGGGTCGAGGTCGATGACAGCATGATCCCGCGCGCCGCCGTTGGTGTGTCGCTGTTCTGGACCACCCCGATCGGTCCGCTACGGATGAACTACGCCAAGACGATCAAGAGCGAAGATTACGACGAAGATCAGAAATTCGATCTGACCATCTCGACCCAGTTCTGATGCTGCGGCGTGCGCCATGCCTGTTGCTTCCGGCCCTGATCTGGGCCGGTCTGCCCGGCGTCGTGCTCGCCCAAGCGGATGCGCCGCCGCCTCTGGAGGAAGATCTGATCGCGGCCCAGTTTTCGGATGACGAGGCCCTGCCGGACGGGCTGAGCCGCGCGCCGGACCCTGTGCCGGTCGATGTCCCGGATGAAACCCCGTTCGCGGTCGTGGTGCTGGATTTCGATATCGCCTATGCGAATTCCGCATGGGGTCGCCACACGCAGGATGATCTTCAGGCCGAGGCGCGCGAGATCGAGGCGGAGAATACCCGGCTGGAAGCGCAACTCACGGCGGAGGAGCAGGCGCTGACCGCCGAACGCGCTACCCTGTCCGCCGCCGAATTCCGCCGGAAGGCGGAGGCTTTCGACGACCGCGCGCAGACCATACGGCGCGAGCGTGCGCAGGTCTTGCGCGATTTGTCCGCCCGCGCGCAGGCCGACCGCAATGCGTTTATCGAAGCCGCGCTGCCGGTCGTCGCCACCATCATGCAGGACCGCCGGGCGGCGATTGTCCTCGACCGCAGCCAGATCATCCTGACCGCCGCCGCCGTTGATATCACCGACGAGCTTGTGGCGCGGCTGGACGAACAGGTCGGCGAAGGCTCCGGCCTGCCGGAGCTTGAGGATACGGTTCAGCCGACCGATGACAACCACGATGGCGACGCAGCCGCCGAGGCCGCTGAGCAGGACCGCGCCAGCGGCGAATGATCCGTCAGGGCAGCGTGGCGATCCGTTCGCTGAGCAGATCGAAGAACCCGTCCCGGTCAATATCGCGGATGAACAGGGCGTTTGCGGGCCGGTCCGTCACCCGCCACCAATCGGCCACCGTCATGCCCGTGGTGAAGCGTCCCTCGACTTCGACCTCCACATTGATCTGCCTGCCACTGAACAGCTCGGGCCGGATGAGCCATGCGATTGTGCATGGGTCATGCAGCGGCGCGCCCTCGCTGCCATATTTCTCGCGGTCAAACCGCTCGAAGAAATCGGTCCAGCTTGCAACCGCCGCGCCAGCGTGGGTGCCGAGTGCGCGCATCCCCTTGATCCAGTCAGCGGATGTCAGCGCCTTGTGGGTCACGTCCAGCGGCATCACCACGATCTCTGCGCCGGAGGCAAAGATCTGGGCTGCGGCTTCCGGATCGACATAGATATTGAACTCGGCAGCGGGGGTGACGTTGCCGACCTCGAAATAGGCCCCGCCCATCAGGACGATCTGCTGCACCTTCGCAACGATATCCGGCGCGCGGGCGAAGGCCGTGGCGATATTGGTCAGCGGCCCGATCGGCACCAGCGTGACAGTGCCTGCGGGTTCCCGGCGCAATGTCTCGATAATGAAATCGACGCCATGCTGATCCTGCAGCGGCAGCGCCGGTTCGCCCAGATCGACACCGTCCAGCCCGGTCTTGCCATGCACATGCTCCGCCGTGACCAGCTTGCGCTTCAGCGGTTCGGCGCAGCCCGCGAAGACCGGCACATCCTTGCCGCTCAGCCCGACGATCAGCCGCGCATTCCGCTCTGTCAGCGGCAGCGGCACATTTCCGGCAACGGCGGTGATACCCAGCACCTCCAGCTCGGGCGAGGCAAGCGCCAGCAGGATGGCGACCGCGTCGTCCTGTCCCGGGTCGGTGTCGATGATGATCTTGCGCGCCATGCGGGCCTCCGTCGATATGAGGTCGCAGAACAGCCGAAAATGCCCGGCTGTACAAGACGGCCGGGCATCGAGAGCCTGCGAGGGGAGGGCAGGTTCCGGCGCCATGATCCCGCAGATCTGTTGCATCGGCGGGGTTACGATGACGGGTGAATACTTCGGCCTAAAAAGGTTAAAGGTCAATACCTGATAAAAATAATAAATTAAATTCTTTTGCCGCGTCGGCGTCCTGCATTGACCTTGTCACGGCTGCCGCGTAATCGCGCTGACATGGCACGCGCACCTATTCTTCAGCTCACCGATATTTCCCTCACCTTCGGCGGCAACCCGGTTTTCGACCGGCTGAGCCTGACCGTGCAGCCCGGCGACCGCGTGGCGCTTGTCGGGCGTAACGGGTCGGGGAAATCGACGCTGATGAAGGTCATGGCCGGTCTGGTCGAGGCGGATACGGGCGATGTCGTGACCCCCGCCGGCATTAGCGTCGGCTATATGGAGCAGGACCCGGATCTGTCCGGTTTCGAAACGCTTGGCGATTTTGCCGCCGCGACGCTGGATCCGGCAGAAAGCTACCGGGTCGAGATGGCGGCGGAAGGGCTGAAATTCGACGCCGCCCGGCCTGTGGCGACTGCCTCGGGCGGGGAGCGGCGCCGGGCGGCGCTGGCCCGGCTTCTGGCCGAAGCGCCCGATCTGATGCTGCTCGACGAGCCGACGAACCATCTTGATATCGAGGCGATTGGCTGGCTTGAGGATCAGCTTTCCCAGACCCGTGCGGCCTTTGTGCTGATCAGCCACGACCGCGCCTTTCTGCGCGCCCTGACCCGCGCAACGCTGTGGATCGACCGGGGCGAGGTGCGCCGTCAGGATAAGGGTTTCGAGGCATTCGAGGACTGGCGCGAAGCGATCTGGACCGCCGAGGATGAGGCGCGTCACAAGCTCGACCGCAAGATCAAGGCGGAGGCCCGTTGGGCCGTGGAAGGCATTTCCGCGCGTCGCAAGCGTAATATGGGCCGGGTGCGGGCATTGCAGGCGCTCAGGGCCGAACGCGCCGCCCAGATCCGCCGTCAGGGTGCCGCTGCAATGGAGCTGGATGCCGGTCCGCAATCCGGCAAGCGGGTGATCGAGGCGAAAGGGATCACGAAAGCCTATGAAGGCCGCACCATCCTGCGCCCCTTCGATTTGCGCATCCTGCGCGGCGACCGGGTGGCGTTTGTCGGCCCGAACGGGGTCGGCAAGACCACGATGATCAAGATGCTGACCGGTGAAATCGCGCCCGACAGCGGCACCGTCACCCACGGCACCAATCTGGAAATCGCCGTGTTCGACCAGACCCGCAGTGCGCTCAACCCGGATCAGAGCCTGTGGGATGCGATGACGCTGGACCCGTCAATGGCGGTCTCCGGACGCTCCGATCAGGTCATGGTGCGTGGTGCGCCGCGCCATGTTGTCGGCTATCTGAAGGATTTCCTGTTCGATGAGGCGCAGATGCGGGCACCGGTCCGCAGCCTTTCGGGGGGCGAGAAGGCCCGGCTGCTGCTGGCGCGGATCATGGCGAAACCGTCGAACCTGCTGGTGCTGGACGAACCGACCAATGATCTGGATGTCGAGACGCTGGATTTGTTGCAGGATATTCTGGGCGAATATGATGGCACCGTGCTTCTGGTCAGCCACGACCGCGATTTCATCGACCGTGTGGCGACGACCACCGTGGCAATGGAGGGGGATGGCCGCGCCGTGATCTATCCCGGCGGCTGGAGCGATTATCGCGCGCAGCGTCCGGAAACGGCAGGGGTTGTGTCACAGCCCGCGCCCAGACCCGCCGCCGCGACGCCACCCGCAGCACCAGCTTCTGCCAAGCCGAAACCCGCGAAATCCGGGCTGAACTTCACCGAAAAACACCGGCTGGAGGAACTGCCCGCGATTATGGAACGGCTTGAAGCGGAAATCGCGAAACTGTCCGAATTCCTGTCGGATGAAAATGTCTACAGCACCCATCCCGACCGGGCGACCAAGGCGGTCAATGCCCTGTCGGAACGTCAGGCGGCGCTGGACGCGGCAGAGGAAGAATGGCTGACCCTGGCTGAAAAGGCGGGCTGAGGAACGCCGCGACAGTCTCAGGATGGGATGGCGGGGCCGGGCAGGGGACGGATACGCAGCTTGGTGATCCGGTTATCCTTCCGCGTCACCACCTCGAAACGATAGCCGAGGAACGAAAACACCTGTCCTTGCGACGGAATCGACTGGGCCATGTGAATGACCAGCCCGGCGACGGTGTTCGCCTCGTCATCCGGCAGGGTCCAGTCGAGCGCGCGGTTCAGGTCGCGGATCGTCATCGCCCCGTCGATCAGATAGTCGCCAGAGGGGCCGGGTTTCAGGTCGTGATCGGCCTCCGTATCGTGTTCGTCGGCGATCTCACCGACGATTTCCTCGATAATATCTTCCAGCGTAATCAACCCCCGCAGCGAGCCATATTCGTCGACGACCAGCGCGAAATGGCTGCGGCGGTCCAGAAATTCGCGCATCTGTTCGTCCAGAGCCGTGGTGTCCGGCACGAAATACGGCTTCATCGCCACGCCCATCACGTCGAAATCGCGCACCGCATCAGCCGGATCGCCGATCCCGTCATAGGCCGATTTATGCACGGCGCGCAGCACATCCTTGGCATGGACCACCCCGACCACGTTTTCACGCTCATTGCGGTAGACCGGCAGGCGGGTGTGGGAGCTTGACAGCACCGTGTCGAGGATGGTTTCCGGCGGCAGGTCGGCGTCGATCATCTGGATCTCGGAACGGTGTTTCATGATTTCATCCACCGTCCGGTTGCCGAGATCGAGCGCGCCCAGCAGCCGGTCCCGGTCAGCCTTCTCGACCTCGCCCGCCTCGTGACCGATGCTGAGGGCCCCGGCGATTTCCTCGTGAACGGAGAACATATTGGCGTCGGGATCGCTTTGCAGTCCAAACAGCCGCATGATCAACCGCACAATCGCGCGGACCACCAGCACAATGGGGGACAGCAATTTCATGATCAGCTGCATCGGTCGCGCCACGACGGAGGCGAGGGTTTCGGAATTGGCGATGGCGTAGGATTTCGGCAAAACCTCGGCGAAGATCAGCACCAGAACGGTCATCACAAAGGTTGCGATGGCCACCCCGCTAGATCCGAACAGCGCCGTAAACATTGCCGTCGCCAGCGAGGCCGACAGGATGTTCAGCACGTTATTGCCAAGCAGGATCGCCCCGATCAGCCGGTCGCTTTCCCGCGTGATGTCGAGTGCCGCCTCCGCGCCCTGATCGCCCTTGTCGGCGCGGCTGCGCAGCTTGGCGCGGCTGGCCCCGGTCAGCGCGGTTTCGGAGGCGGAGAAGAAGGCCGACCCGACCAGCAGGAACAGGATGGCAATACCAAAGCCCCAGATCATCGGGCTTGCCCCGCTCGGTTCGGTTTCGGTGGCGGCACTTGCCGCAGCGGCGGAGGTGGAGAGAAATACGGTCAACATGATGCGCTCAAACGCGGGCGAGGGGGTGATGGTTCAACACCAGATCGCGCATCCGCGCATCCAGCACATGGGTGTAAATTTCGGTTGTGGACAGATCGGCATGGCCGAGCAGCGTCTGAATCGCCCGCAGATCCGCGCCGCCTTCCAGCAGATGGGTGGCGAATGCGTGGCGGATCACATGCGGGGTCACGCGCGACGGCTCGATCCCGGCGGCGATGGCAAGATCGCGGATCAGGTCGTTCATGGATTTCCGCGCCATATGGCCGGTCTTGGAATTGGCGGGGAACAGGAAACGCGCGCTTTTGCCCGCGACCAGACGACCGAGCGGCGACTTGCTGTCCGCACCGTCGCGGATATGCAGCCACGCCGTCAGCGCTTCCCGCGCCGGATCGGACAGCGGCACCATGCGTTCCCGCCCGCCCTTGCCGCGGATCAGCAGCAGTTGCGGATCGCCGCGCGTGGCGGAAACCGGCAGGGCGACCAGCTCGCTCACCCGCATGCCGGTCGCATAAAGCAGCTCGATCAGGCAGCGGTTCCGCGCCCGGTCAGCGTCGGTCCGGCCGGTCTTCGGCACCGCTGCGAGCAATTGGCTGACCTCCGCCTGCGTCAGCACCTTCGGCAGGCGCTGAGTCTTGCCGGGGCCGGAGATGCGCAGCGCTGGATCGTCGTCGCGCCAGCCCTCCTCCAGCGCAAAACGGGTCAGTTGCCGGATCGAAGACAGCCTGCGCGCGCGTGTTGAGCGCGCCAGCCCCTGTGCCTCGCACCATGACAGATAGCGGGTGATGTCGTCGCGGGTGATCGCGTCCAGTGTCAGCCCGTCCCGGTCCAGCCATTCGGTGAAATCGCGCAGGTCGCGCCCATAGGCCAGCAGCGTGTTCCGCGCCGCCCCGGCCTCGGCAGCCTGCGCATCCAGAAAGGTTGATATCTGCGTCAGCGCCTTCATTTCGCGACATCCCGGAAAATCGGATCGAGCGCGATCTGCGTGGCGACACGGCGCGCATCCGCAATCAGCCCAAGCTGCCGAAGCGTCGCGACCCCACGCGCTGCCCGCGTCACGTCGCCCTGCGAACCGGCATCGGCATCGGCCAGCGCACCGAACAGCGCCGGGGCAATCGCGCCGCCTCCGCTCGCCGCACCATTCGGCAATTCGGTGCTGAACACCGGGGCGAGCGCGCCCAGAACCGGGCTGTGCGGCCCCGGCTGGCCACCCGATGCCAGCGCCAGAAGCGCTGCGTCGAGTTGGTTTTCGGGCACGGCAGGGGTCTCCGTCTCACCTTCCCAAAGCCGCAGCCACAACGCCAGACGTGCTGCATCGCCGGTCAGGACCGACAGATCCAGACGCTCCGCCTCCATCGCCGCAAGGCCGTCGCGCAGGCCAACGGCCTCCATCTGGTGAAACGCCGATTGCAGGGCCGGGCCAATCCGGTCGCCATCGCCGGTGAGCAATGCGGCATCGAGCGCCTGTATCGCAGCCGCGCGTTCCCACACCCCGCCAGACGCGGCAGGGCGCTGCAAGGTGTACAGGCGATGAAGCGTGCTGGCAGGCAACACCCCGGCGCGAGAAAGCCGCTCCGCCGCCTCAAGCTGGGCTTTCCAGCCAGAACGGTCATCCAGATCGGACCACGCATAGGCATTCGGCAGATCGCCGGTCGGCAGCGGCTGGCCGACCGCCTCATAAAGCCGGAACGCCAGCGGCGTCATATTGTCGAAATCCGGCTGCGGCAGTGACGAGGCGCCGTCAGTGGCACTGTCGTCGAGATAAAATCCCAGCAAGTCGGTCATACCCGGCTCGATCAGACCCAAACGGCCCGCTCCGCGATAAAGCAGCGCCGCCGCAGACCAGTCCCCTGAATAGGCCAGGCAGAATATCCGGGCCGCCTGCATCCGGGTGATGCCCGGCTCGGCATCCATGCGATGACAGATCCGGTCCTCGCCATCGGTGAGCATGGCGATATCGAACAGCCGCTGAAAGCTCTCCGGGTCACTTGCACCCGATGCCTGCAACAGCGCCTGCGCCGATGGCAGCGCACCATCCTCTGTCAGATGATCGACGCGGGCCAGAAAGAAATCGCCGGGCCGTGCCTCGCCATTGCTTTCCGGCGGGGGAAGCTGCGCCTCGATCACCCGCCGCGCCAGATCGGCGGAGGCGGGCAGAAGCGGCTCGAACCGGATCATGCGCAGCGCGGTTTCCAGATCGGTGCCTTTCCAGAAATCCCGCGGCAGCCCCGCCTGCCGGGCAGAGATGATCCCGGTGCCATCCGCATCCGCCGCATCAAGGCGGCGCACCCCGACCGGAACCGTGGCTGCGGTTGTCGCGACATCCGGCGGATCGCTTTTCGCAGCACTGCTTTGCGGCGGACGTTTGACCGGCCTCAGCGCCTGTGCATCGGCGGGGACCGGGTCGCCGGGCCGCCACGCGCTGCTCGCGCCCGGTGCAGCGGCAGTTCCCGTCAACCAGTCATTCGCCGAAAGCGGCGCGTTATTCGCCGCTACCGGTGTCACGCCCACGGCAAGCGCCAGTGCCGTCGCAATCAGACGACCGGGTCGCTTATTGTTCTGCATCGGAATCCGCGTCGTCCCCGGCACCTTCGGGCGCTTCCGCTGCGGCCGTCGCGGGCGGCTGCGCGCCACCCGTCTGAAGGTCGACCGGCTGCCGGACTTCCTGCTGGCGTGGGGCCATATCACCGAAATAGGCGTAACCCGCCAGTCCCAGAAACGCCAACACCACAAGCACAATCACAATCTTCAGCAACCGCATCTCAAGCCCTTTCGCCTGCCGCTTCTTCCGGTCTTTCGGCCGGTTTGCCGCTTTATAACTGGCAATCCGGCAAAGATCACGCCATTCACGTCAGGAATTGAAAGGACATATGGATGCAGGGACATATTGCGCTTGTGGGCATGATGGGGGTGGGCAAAACCGCTGTTGGGCAGGAAATCGCCCGTCAGCTGGGGGTGCCGTTCCACGACTCAGATGCCGAGATCGAGCGTGCCGCGGCCATGACCATCCCTGAAATTTTCGACCGCGACGGAGAGGCGTTCTTCCGCAGACGCGAATCGGAGGTGCTGGCGCGAATCCTGTCCGGCGCGCGCGGCGTCGTCTCGACCGGTGGCGGGGCGTGGATACAGCCGCAGAACCGGACCTTGCTCCGCGAACATGCGATTTCCATCTGGCTCGATGCCGATCTGGACACGTTATGGCACCGCGTGAAGCTGCGCCCGACGCGGCCGCTGCTGATGACGGATGATCCGCGCGGCACGCTCGCCAAGCTGATCGAGACCCGCAGCCCGGTCTATGCCCGCGCCGATCTGCGGGTGCGGACGGATTCGAAATCGGATATCGAGACAAGCGCGCGCCGTGTCATCGCCGCAATCGGCCGCATCCGCCCTGAATTTCTGGAGGGATCATGACCCGTATCGTTCACGTTCCGCTTGGTGAGCGCGCCTATGATGTGCGCATCGGTCCCGGCCTGATCCAGACGGCGGGGGCTGAAATCACCCCCTTCCTGTCGCGCCCGCGCGTCGCCATCGTGACGGATGCCAATGTCGCCGCGCTGCATCTCGCAGCACTTCAGGCTTCTTTGCAGGCCGAGGGGATCGCGTCGGAGGCGCTGACCCTTCCGGCGGGGGAGGCCACGAAATCATGGCCGCATCTGACCCGGACGGTCGAATGGCTGCTGGAACAGAAGATCGAACGTCGGGATATCGTCATCGCGCTTGGCGGCGGGGTGATCGGCGATCTGGTCGGCTTTGCCGCCGCGATCCTGCGCCGGGGCGTTCGTTTCGTGCAGATGCCGACCTCGCTTCTGGCGCAGGTCGACAGCTCCGTCGGCGGCAAGACCGGGATCAATTCCGAACGCGGCAAGAACCTGATCGGGGCGTTCCACCAGCCGACGCTGGTGCTGGCCGATACCGCCGTTCTCGACACACTCACGCCGCGCGATTTTCTGGCCGGTTATGGTGAGGTGATGAAATACGGGCTTCTGGGCGATGCCGCGTTTTTCGGCTGGCTGGAGGAAAACGCCACGCGGCTGTGCGACGATATGGAGGCGCGCGTCCACGCCGTCGCCCATTCCGTCGCCATGAAAGCCGGGATCGTGGAGCGGGACGAGACCGAACAGGGGGAACGCGCGCTGCTTAATCTCGGCCACACATTCGGCCATGCGCTAGAGGCGGCAACCGGCTATTCCGACCGGCTGCTGCATGGCGAGGGGGTGGCGATCGGCTGTGCGCTTGCGTTTGAGTTGTCCGCGAAAATGGGGCTGTGCAGTCAGGAGGACCCGTCCCGCGTCGGCGCGCATCTGGCGCAGATGGGCATGCCGTCCCGGCTCGCCGACATCCCCGGTGATCTGCCGGATGATGCGACGCTGATCGGGCTGATGGGGCAGGACAAGAAGGTCGTCGACGGCAAGCTGCGTTTCATTCTCGCCCGCGGTATCGGTGATGCCTTCGTTACAGACGGGGTGAATGCGCAGGATCTGGCGGAGGTTCTGGCCGCGTCACGCTGACACGGCTTATCCGGCATCTCTGTGGTAGTGCTGGACCTGCGGGCTGCTTGGCGCGGCCCATTCCGTCACGCGCCGGAACCCGTCCCGCAGCAGCTTCGCGTCAAGGGCTTCGCTGGTCCCGCCCCCGTAAATATCCGGGTGCAGTTCGACGATGAAGCAGCGGACGGAAGACAGATCGCAGGTTTCGATGAGTCCGCGCTCATTGCCCTCGATATCGCAGACCAGAACGTCGGGCCGGACCCGTTCCAGCAAGGGACCCGGCGGCAGGATCGGCACTTCGACACTGTTGTCGGACGGCCCGTAGACCTCGCGCGCCGCCCAGTAATGCTCGCCCAGTTCCAGCCTTGTGGTGCGCGCCGATGTCAGGCTGACCGCGCCGCTGAGCAATTCGTAATCCGCGATCCCGTTCAGCCTCATGGTCAGCCGGATCGCGTCATGCAAGGCCGGGTTCGCCTCGACAATCGTCAGCCGGATATCCTGCGCCGTCAGCGCCGCTGTCGCCGCACAGACCCCGATTCCGCCGCCGAGATCCAGCACCCGGTCCCCCTTGCGCACGGCAGAGGCGATGGCACGGCGTTCCTCGAACTCGTACCAGCCCTTGCGCAGCCCCTTTTCGATCATCGGTGAGACCAGCGAAGGAAGGATCGGAACCCGCACCGGGCCGAGCTTCACCGTTTCGGGTCCGGTCGTGTCATCCATCCCGCGCCTGTCTGCCATTTCCAATGGTCTGTATTGTCTTTTAGACCTGCCAGCCCGCCTTGCCTAGCGCCTGCTGGCCCCCGGCCGCTTCCAACCCTCTCAGGCAGCGGATTCGGCGCCGGATTTTTCGCTGAGAAGGGCGCTGATCCCGTCAAGGTCGCAGTCACTGCCCACAGCGTCGCCATAGACGAATTTGCAGCCGATTTTGGTGATGAATGCCAGCTCGTCAGGGTCGCTGACCGGACCGGCGATGGTCGGCAATTCCGCCTTTTCCGCCAGCGCCATCTGCGAAAGCAGAAGCTGATTATCGGCGGCGTTGCGATGGCAGTCCCTGACCGCCGTTTCGTCCAGCCGCAGCCACAGCACCGGCAGTTGCGCCGCGCTTAGCGTATGCAACGCATCCTGATCCAGACTGTCGAGTTCGATGCAGCAACCGAATTCCGCCAGCTCCCGCAGCCCCTCGAAATCCGCCGCAGCGGGGACGGGCTGCATCGGCGGGGCGGCGGCGCAGAAAATAACCCGGTCCGGCGCGATGTCCTGCCGGTCAATCTCCCAGATCAGATATCGCGCAAGATCTTTGGACGCCGCCACCTCATCGGGCAGATTCAGCGCGATCGCCGGGACCGACAGATCGTCCTCCTCCCATTTGCACAGATGGCGCAGACCGACGCGCAGAACCGCCTCGACCTCGTCCTTCAGATGCGCCGGCGGCAGGATCAGGACCGAGGCGATTTTCAGCGTGTCACTGTCGAATTGCGGCCTGAAGCGCAGCACGGGGGTCGCGCGATCCGTGGGCGGCACCGTCACCGGCGCAGTCTCGGGTATAATCCGGGGTGCCGAACCGCTGCATTTGGCGTCTTCACTGTGTTCAGTAGGGGCGCTCAGACCCAATCGATTTCGGAGAGCCGATACCAAACCAGTCAACGTCATGAATAACCCCGATTCGTCTTCTGCCTGATAGCAAAATTAGACCGACGGTTTTACAAATGAATTAACAATTGCTTAGAATCGGCAGATCCGGGCCAGTTTTTTTCGTTTCGCCCGGCCAGAGATCGGCAAAATTGAACAGGCCAGGATCGGCCAGATGCGAGGGCCTGGTGTTCATCAGCGCGCGGAACATCACCTGCCGACGACCGGGGCTGCGCGCCTCCCATTCGTCCAGCAACTTCTTGACCTGTGCCCGCTGCAACCCCTCCTGCGAACCGCAAAGATCGCAGGGGATGATCGGATAAGCCATGTCACGGGCGAATTTCTCGCAATCCGCCTCGGCCACATAGGCCAGCGGGCGCAGCACCAGAAGGTCGCCTTCCTCGTTCAGCAGCTTCGGCGGCATCGTGGCCAGCCGCCCGCCATGAAACAGGTTCATGAAAAAGGTTTCCAGCATATCGTCCCGGTGATGGCCAAGGACCACGGCGGTGCAGCCTTCCTCCCGCGCGATGCGGTACAGGTTCCCGCGCCGCAGCCGCGAACACAGGCTGCACATGGTGCCGCCCGGAGCAATCTTGTCGGTGACGATGGAATAGGTGTCCTGATACTCGATCCGGTGTTCGACCTGCCGGTCGCTCAGAAATTCCGGCAGCACGGTTGCGGGAAATCCCGGCTGGCCCTGATCGAGATTGCAGGCCAGCAGATCGACCGGCAGCAGACCGCGCCATTTCAACTCATGCAGGATCGCCAGCAATGTATAGCTGTCCTTGCCGCCCGACAGGCAGACCAGCCAGCGGTCGCCGGGCCGCGCCATGCCGAAATCCTCAATCGCGGCGCGGGTATCGCGGACCAGCCGTTTGCGCAGCTTGCGGAACGCCGTGGTGGTCGGCGCGCCACGGAAAAGCGCATGGATCTCTGCGTGTTCTTCGTCGCGATCCGTGTCGTCCGTGTCGTCCGCATCGTCGAGCGTGCTGTGTTCGTTCATGGCGACCTCGGGGCAGGGGGTTCACCCGTCCGCTTGCGGTTCGACCGCTCAGGGACGGGGTCATATCCATCGCCACCCCAGGGATGGCAGCGGAAAATACGGCGGACGGTCAGCCAGGTGCCACGAAAGGCACCGTGGCGTTGCAGGGCCTCCAGCGCATAGGCGGAACAGGTCGGCTGAAACCGGCAGCCATGTCCGACCCAGGGACTGAAAAACAGCCTGTAGGCGCGCACGGGCAGGGCGACGATATGGGCCAGCGGGCTCATTTCCCGCCCTTCCCGGAATGCACCCGCTCAAGTGCTGCGCCAAGATCGTTTATCAGCGCGGCAAAATCGCGCGTCACCGTCGCCTCTGGTCGCCCGACCAGCACATAATCCCAACCGGGACGGGCTTTCGTCGGCAAGACTTCCCGTGCGAGCGCCCTTAACCGGCGTTTGGCCCGGTTCCGGGCGACCGCATTGCCGACCTTCTTGGAACAGGTATAGCCAATGCGGATCGCCGCCTCTGCCGGTTCATCCGGGGCGCGGTGACGTGCTTGCAGCAGAAATCCCGCAGTTCCCGCTCGCCGGGCCTTGGCTGCGCGCAGGAACTCCGCCCGTTTGCGCATGGTGGCCATTGCAGGTTTCGACGTGGCAGGTGCCGGAACAGGAAAAGCCGCAGCATCTTCCCCACGCTTGACTGAATCGGCAGCAAGGGGGGGATGCGGCGGCATCTTCACGTCCTGACTGGCGCGGAAACGCGCCTGACCGGCAGCCCGGATCAGGCGGACAGGCGCTTGCGGCCCTTGGCGCGGCGACGGTTCAGAACCGCGCGGCCAGCTTTGGTGGCCATGCGGGCGCGGAAACCGTGGCGGCGGGTGCGGACCAGGTTGGACGGCTGGAACGTGCGCTTCGACATCTCTCTTCTCCAGTTTCAGGCGCGGAAGGTCTGGGTTCAGGGATAAAGATATCCGCCCCACGCGACCGCGTCGGTTAATTCGAAGCCCGCGCAATAGGCCAAGCGGCGCTGTAAGTCAACGCCGCAATCGGCAGATGTCGCGGAAAATCGCATTGCCCCACGGTGCCAAGTACACAATCGTTTGAATTTGCGCCTGCCGGGGACTAGGTCTTGCCAGATGGGCCGGAAGCGGTCGTTGAAGTGAGAGTTGCGCCGCATATGTCAATCGACACTTTGTCAGGCCGTTTCGCCGTGCTGACGCTGCTTTTCGTGGCGCTGGCCGAGCTGTTCATCCTGATTCCGTCCGTGTCGAATTTCCGTGTCGAATATCTTCAGACCCAGCTTGAAAAAGCCCAGATCGCCTCGCTCGCGCTGCTGGCGACGGATGAGGATGAACATATCGCCGCCGATCTGGAATCGGAACTGCTCGACAATGCCGGTGTCTATAACGTGGTTCTGCGCCGCGACGATGTCCGCCAGCTTGTCCTGTCATCCCCCCTGCCGGGCCCGATCGTGGCGACCTTCGATCTGCGGGATAATTCGGTCTGGCGCAGCGCCTCCGATGCGCTCAGCCAGCTTCTCGACCGTCAGGACAAGGTGATCCGCGTGATCGGCGCGCCGGTGAATCACGCCGGGCAACTGATCGAGGTCACCCTGCCGACCACGCCGCTGCGCCATGCGATGATGGATTTCGGTCTTCAGGTGCTGATCGTCTCCGCCGTGCTGGTGGCGCTGACCGCGGCGCTGTTGAACCTCGCCGCGCAGCGCCTGATCCTGAAACCGATCCGCCGCGTCGTCTCCCACATGGCCAGCTATGCTGCAGCGCCGGAGGATGCGCGCTCGATCATCACCCCCGGCGCGCGCATCACCGAGCTGCGCGAGGCTGAAACCGCGCTCGCCTCCATGCAGACGACGCTGACCCAATCGCTGAAGCAAAAGGAACGGCTCGCCGGTCTGGGTCAGGCCGTTGCCAAGATCGCCCATGACCTGCGCAATATCCTGACCACCACCCAGATATTCGCCGACCGGCTGGAGGACAGCGACGACCCCGCCGTCCGCCGCGCCGCGCCGAAACTGGTCAACTCCATCTCCCGCGCGGTCAATCTCTGCGAAACCACGATGGCCTTCGGCAAGGCCGAGGAACCGCCGCCGACACTGTCGCGCTTCGCTTTGCGCAGCCTCGCCGATGAGATCACCGAGGCGGAATCGCTCCTCGCTCAGGCCAGCGAATCCGCACCGCTGGTCGAATTCGCCACCGATATCAGCCCCAATCTCGTGATCCGTGCCGATCGCGACCAGCTGCACCGGGTCCTGTCCAACCTCATCCGCAACGCCCGACAGGCAATCGAGGCTTCCGGCAAACCGGGCAGCATCGAGATCGCCGCGAGCGAAACCGATCAGGACTGGCTCATCCAGATCACCGATACCGGCCCCGGCCTGCCGCAGAAGGCGCGCGACTACCTGTTCAAGCCCTTCACCGGCGGCACCCGCAAGGGCGGCACCGGTCTCGGCCTCGCCATCGCCGCCGATTTGATCCGCGGTCATGGCGGCCGGCTGGAGCTTCTGCGCAGCGATGACAGCGGCACCGCCTTCAGCATTTCCCTGCCACGCGGCGCCGTGATGGAGAATCTTGCAATCGAGTGAAATTTTTCCCTTGCACTCACCTGCGCGCAGTCCTAGATAGCCGCCCTACCGGACAGGCAAGACACTGTCCGAAAGCGGACCCGTAGCTCAGCTGGATAGAGCACCAGACTACGAATCTGGGGGTCGGGCGTTCGAATCGCTCCGGGTCCGCCACTTTCTGAAAATCTGTTTTTCAGCTTGTCGAACAGACGACGCTCCGCCTTTGCGAGGGGCTGGCCCAGTTTACATGGACACCTGCCGCAGTTTCGGATTGCGGCGTGCTGCTCCGGTAAATCCGCGCCATTCGTTTCCCGGACAATCATGCGCCTCCTGTGCTGATCTCACCGATCCGAATATACCGTTGAGAAAAGAATGCTGTCGGGAACTTAAGCCTTTGTGCTGGCAGCTATTTACCTTCTCCGGAAGGTTTGGACCGACACCAGAGAAAGTCAGATTCCAGAATGCAATTATAGATTGTGTTATATTTTTATTATATTCGTTTTGATTGAATGTTGCCAAAATCATCTGTAATGAGACGCGATCAATTTGCGACGGTCTGGGCGGTCCAAATCTGTATGGCGCGGAATATGCGGCATAAAGTTGGTGTGAAGACCCATCTTTGTCCCGATTCGTGGCGGTTAGGCGATATTTTCAGGGTGCCGCGCGAGAAATCTTTAACTGTCGGGATGAATTTGGACTGCTTGGGCTGGTTTTGGTGAATATACAACTTAAGGCGGTATTTTATGAACTTAAGCCTGACCTTATTGCTGTGATATTGCTGCAACATTCATGTTGCGTTTAGTATCCGAGGTGAATGAAAGGCTAACATTGATTGCGAGGGGGGTAATTTTGGTTTAGTTTCATTTCTGTACAGCGCACAACACAGTACATTTCGTGCTGCGTTAAATTCACTAGTGAGGACTAAGCGAATGGCATTCAACGTAATCACCAATACCAGCCATTCTGGGCGAGCGTCTTGAAGGCGGCCAGTATTCGGCCGACTGGATCGACGGTCTGGGCGGCAACGACACCATCATCGGTCACGACGGCGCTGACGCGCTGATCGGTAACACCGGCGACGACCAGATCTTCGCTGGCGCCGACGACACCGATCTCGACTATGTGTCCGGCGGCGACGGCAATGACACCGCTTACGGTGGCGGCGGCGGCGACCTGATGGATGGCGGCGCTGGCGACGACTACATGGGCGGCGGCACCGGCAACGACCTGATGTTCGGCGACACCGGCGTGCGCAGCTTCGACCCCTATGCCGAGAAAATCACCAACTACACCTTCAACGAAGGTCTGCAGGGTCCGCTGGCTTGGCTGGGTCTGCTCGACCACATCGGCATCGATGACAACTACCTGAACTCCTTCCGTCAGTCGGAGTCGGGCAACGACACGATGTGGGGCAACAGTGGTCGCGACATGATCTTCGGCGGCTGGGGCAATGACCTCATCGGCGGCGGCTACGGCAGCGACCTGCTCGTCGGTAACCGCGACAACGACACCATCTACGGCTATGCCGGTAATGACGTTGTTCTGGGCGGCGACGAAGACGACCAGCTCTTCGGTGGCGACGGCGACGACGTTATCGACGGCGACGAAACCCCGATCTGCTGCGGCAACGATCTTTATGACATCGATCCTGACGCCGTTGCACCGGGCAACCTTCAGCCCCCGCATCTGCTGGTTGACTATCTCGACGGGATCGAGTGGGTGTCGAATGACGACAACCATAACGGTAACGACGAAATCTACGGCGGTAAAGGTAACGACTCCATCTTCGGTCGTGAAGGCGCTGACACCATCTGGGGTGGTGAAGGTGACGACGGCATGTATGGTGGCGACGACAATGACACCGATATCTTCGGCTTCGTCAAAGGTCACGGCAATGACACCATCGGCGATTTCGACGCTGGCGAATGGTCCGAAGGCGGCAACCGCGATTGGGAGAACGGTGAAGACCTGATCGACCTTAGCACCGCCAACTTCGAAGGCGAGTTCCAGGATGCTGTCGATGACGGCGCGATTGTCTTCAACTACTTCCTGCCTGGCGTCCCGTCTGCTGGTGGCACTGTCACCATCGATACCACAATGCTTGGTCTGGAAGATGGCGGTACCATCACCATCTACTTCGAAGACGACGTCGACTTCATGGCCTTCGGCGCTCAGAACATCGCTCTGAACGGCGACCAGTGGGTCGACATCACCTCCAACTTCCAGAACATGGAAGCTGTCAGCGCGCCTGCTCCCGTCGGCGTTGCCTGATCTACTTCAGTCAAATACAAGAAAACGGAAAGGGCGGGGATTTTCCCGCCCTTTTCTCTTTGCCCGGGGAATATCGTGGGCGTTTCGTCACCAGATCCGTCACCACAGATGTGATACGGGTGTGATACGCGCGCACTGCGTTCCGAATACGGCCTGTGTACAGGCTGTGTACGTTCGGTGTACGCGCTGTGCGGGCTCAAAAAATTGGGAAATTTATATAAACCGGCGCTATGGCCTGCGGCGGTATTGATGTCGGGTTTACAACCCGGCGATCACACCGCCTTGCGACCAGATAGGTCTGCCTTATGTCGCGGTCGGCACAGCCATAGCCATCCCGACCCGCTCGCGCCGCGATTACGCCGCTTCGGTCAGCGCCATTTCCGGCAGGTTTTCCGGGATATTCAGCCGCGCATCTGTCGCCGCGACGATTTCCTCCACGGTAACCCCCGGTGCGCGTTCCCGCAGCATCAGCCCGTCATCATCCGGAACGATCACGGCCAGTTCCGTCACGATCAGATCGACCCGCCGCAGCGCCGTCAGCGGCAGGGTGCAACGCGGCACGATCTTCGATTTTCCCCGGGCGCAATGCTGCATTGCCACGACGACCCGCGCGGCACCGGCAACCAGATCCATCGCGCCGCCCATGCCCGGCACCATCTTGCCCGGCACTTTCCAGTTGGCGAGCTGACCGGCCTCGTCCACCTCCAGCCCGCCCAGCACGGTCATATCCAGATGCCCGCCCCGGATCAGGCCGAAGCTCATCGCGCTGTCGATGGAGGCGGCGCCCGGCACGGCGGTCACGAAGGCCCCGCCCGCATCGGTGAGGTTCGGGTCCTCCATCCCCTCCGGCGGGCGCGCGCCCAGACCGATCACGCCGTTTTCGGCCTGAAAGAACACGCCCCGCTCTGACGGGACATAATTCGCCACCAGACTCGGCAACCCGATGCCCAGATTGACCAGCATGCCGGGCTTGATTTCCTGCGCCACGCGGCGGGCGATGACTTCCTTGGCGTCCATGACGAAATCCTTATCCACGCAGCAAAAGATGGTCGACCAGCACGCCCGGCGTCTTGACCGCATCGGGCGGGATCACCCCGACCGGCACAATCGTATCGGATTCGGCAATCACCGTGTCCCCGGCAAGCGCCATGACCGGATTGAAGTTATGCGCGGTCAGCGAATAGGCCAGATTGCCGACGTAGTCCGCCTGCGCTGCTGCGAGCAGCGAGAAATCCGCCGAAATCGGAGTTTCCAAAAGGAACTTCTTGCCCTCAACCTCAACCACCTGCTTGCCCTCCTCGACCTCCGTCCCGACGCCGGTCGCTGTCAGCACGCCGCCGAGGCCCATGCCGCCGGCGCGGATGCGTTCGACCAGCGTGCCTTGCGGGACCAGTTCGACCGCGATCGTGCCGTCGATCATGCCCTTCTGGGTTTCCGGGTTCAGCCCGATATGGGATGTGATCACACGCACCACGGCCCCGGCGGAGATCAGCTTGCCGATGCCAAAACCGGGGCGGGCGGTGTCATTGGCGATCACGGTCAGGGCCTTGGCCTTGCGGGCAACGAGCGCGTCGATCATCCGGTGCGGGGAGCCGACGCCCATGAAGCCGCCGATCAGCAGGCTGGCACCATCGGGGATCATATCCGCCGCGTCATGGGCGTTCATGGCAGCTTTCATGCGGCGCGCTCCTGTGCAAGATGGGCGCGGGCAGCCCGCGCGATAACCAGACCTTCATCGGTTGGTATCACCATGATCCGGGCGCGGGAAACATCTGATGAGATGATCCGGGCATTTTCCGCATTGCGGGCGTGGTCGATTTCCAGCCCGATCCACTCCGTCCGTTCGCAGACGCGGGCGCGGATCAGGCGGGAGTTCTCGCCAATGCCGCCGCAGAAGACGAGCGCGTCGATCCCGCCCATTGCCGCTGCCATCGCGCCGAGTTCGCGCTGGACGCGGAACACGAAATATTCGATGGCCTGATGCGCTTCCTTGCTGTCCGATGCTTCCAGCGTGCGCATGTCGTTCGACACCCCGCCCGACAGGCCCAGCAGGCCGGAGCGGCGATAGAGCATGTCGGAGATCGCCGTCGAATCCATGTTTTCCTGATCCATCAGGTAAAGCAGCACGCCGGGGTCCACCTGCCCGGATCGCGTGCCCATAGGCAACCCGTCCAGCGCCGAAAACCCCATTGTCGAGGCGACGGAGCGGCCATTCTGGATCGCGCACATCGACGCGCCATTGCCCAGATGCGCCACCACCACGCGGCCATCCGCGATCAGCGGGGCGGTATTGCGCAACTCGCCGGAGATATATTCGTAGCTCAGCCCGTGGAAACCGTAGCGACGCACGCCGCGGTCGTAATATTCGCGGGGCAGGGCGAAGGTGTCGTTGACCCAAGGATGCGTCCGGTGAAACGCCGTGTCGAAACAGGCGATCTGCGGCACGCCCGGAAATGCCTTCATCGCGGCGCGGATACCGGCGAGGTTATGGGGCTGGTGCAGCGGGGCAAAGGGGGAATAGGTCTCCAGTTCCGCCAGTTTTGCCTCGTCTATCATAACCGGCTGGGCGTGGTTGGCCCCGCCATGAACGACGCGGTGACCGATGGCGCGCGGCTCGGTATTGGGGAAGGCCGTGCGCAGGCTGCTCAGAACGGCGTTCATTGATTGCGCGTGATCGTTCAGCGGCAGGTCGGCCACGGGCAGGCTTTCGCCGCTGGCGCTTTTCAGCGTCAGCCGGGCCTCATCCGCGCCGATCCGGTCGACCATGCCTTCGGCCATCGGCAGATCGCCGGTCCCGGCATAAAGCGCGAATTTCAGCGAGGACGAACCGGCATTCAGCGTCAGGACCGCGCCGCTCATTCCGCCGCCTCCTTCTGGGTTTCGGGCAGAATGCCGTTCCGGGCCGCGTGATGCAGGGCGGCGACCGCGCAAGACGCCAGCCGTGAGGCCGCACTGTCGGATCGCGAGTTCAGGATTACCGGAACTTTCGCGCCCAGCACCAGCCCGGCACCTTCGGCATGGCTGATGAAGGAGAGCTGTTTGGCCAACATATTGCCCGCGTCGATCCCCGGCACGACGAGGATATTGGCGCGGCCCGCGACCTCTCCGGTCAGGCCCTTGGTGCGCGCGGCACCCATGTCGACGGCATTGTCCATGGCCAGCGGCCCGTCCACGTCGCCGCCCTTGATCTGACCGCGCTCCGCCATTTTCGACAGAAGAGCCGCGTCGATCGAGGACTGGATCGCCGGGTTGACGGTTTCGACCGCAGACAGCACGCCGACGCGTGGATCGAGACCGATGGAAGTGGCGAGGTGGATGGCGTTCTGGACGATATCGACCTTGGTCGCCAGATCGGGCGAGATATTGATTGCGGCGTCGGTGACCAGAACCGGATGCGGCTGGCCGGGAACATCCATGACAAACACATGGGTGAAACGCCGTCCCGCCCGCAGCCCGTTGGTTTTGTCCAGCATCGGGCGCAGCAGGTCGTCCGTGTGCAGATGCCCCTTCATAACCGCAGCCGCGCGGCCTTCATGGACCATCCGGCAGGCTTCGGTCGCGGCTGCCAAATCGCCCTTGATATCGACGATCTCGATCCCGTCGAGCGATTTGCCCATTTCTGCGGCATTGGCGCGGATGGCGGTTTCGTCACCGACGAGGATCGGGGTGATAATGCTGGCTTTCATTGCCTTCAATGCGCCGCCGAGCGAGTTCGGATCGTCCGGGCAGACAACGGCGGTCGGGATCGGGGGCAGGGGGCGGGCCTTTTCGATCAGCGCGTCGAAATGGCGATGACGCTCGACCAGCAGGCCCGGCACTTCGATCCCGTCGCGGTCGTATTTCTGACGCGGTGCCTGCAGCACAGCCTCGCCATCCAGCAGCAGATTGCCGGTTGCGGACATGCGCAGCTCAGTCACCAGCGTGACTGTGCCGTCATCGCGTTTTTCGGCGACCCTGACCCGGCAGATCACTTCCTCTCCGGCATGGGCGCGGCCGTGGAAGTTCAGCGTCTGCTTCATGTAGAGCGAACCCGGCCCGGGCAGTTGCGTGCCAAGAGCGGCGGAAAAGAGCGAGGCGAGGAACATGCCCGGTGCCACGCTTTCCGCCCGACCGTCGCCGTCGCCATCCTCGTCCGGCAGATGCATCGGGTTGAAATTGCCCGAGATTGCCGCGAAGGAGAACAGGTCATCCAGCGTGATCAGGCGGCGGATTTCTGCCTCGTCACCGACTGAAAGCTCGTCGAAGGTTTTGTTGACCAGTCTCATCAGCTCGCCTTTCTGGTTCGTCTCACGCTCCGTGCCGGAGCTGTCGTTTTCTTATCGGCACCGTCGCTGTCATCCGGGCCGGCATCTGTCAACGGGTCCTCAAGCACATCTGCCGTGATCGGCCCGAGTCCAAGCACTTTGCGGAAGCGGTCAAGCAGGGCAAGCGTGTCCGCCGACATTTCGTCGAGGCGACCGGGGATATACTGGACAACCTGCAACGCAGTTTCGCGATCTGCCTTTTCATTAAGCAGTTGCGGCAGGGTTTCTATGGCCTGTTCCGGCTCATAGGTGGCGATCAAAGTCTGCTGCTGGATGATCATCGAGCGCCGTGCCGCGCCCAGGCTGCGGAACGGCTCGTCGCGGGTGAGGACACGGCTGGAGCGTTCCAGCCGGTCGCGCCGCACCGTGCCGCGTTTCTCCGCCATCAGGATCAGCATGCGGATGACCGCCTCGGGGAAGCCGCCCTGATCGATGTGCATCAGCGCGTTCGTCACCTCCGGCAGGCCGCGCAGCTCATCGGCGTTTTTCAGCGTCCGCCGCGCCTCGTGGCTGCGGCCAAAGGCGCGCGCCCAGGGGTTCGACCAGACCGAATGGAAGATCAGCTCATAATTCATGTCGCGCCAGTCGCGCCAGAAATCCAGCGACTGCTCGACCGCATCGACCCAAAGCGCCTCGGCGGCGAGGAAGGGGTTGCCCGGCTGCGCCTTGTTGCGGTTCGCACGCACGGTTTCTGCGGCGGATTCGACAACCGACATGGCCGGGTTCTGGGAGGAGGTGAGCGCACGGTTCAGCCGCAGCGGGTGCAGGGTCCGGCTGGCCTCCGCCATGCTGGGGGTGACGGCGGCTTTCACGAATGGCCGCACCAGACCTTCGTAAAGCTGCGACTGCACCTCGGAGGCGCGGGCGACGGCGGCAAAGGGGCGTTCATCGTCGAACCCGTCGTCAATGGCGCGGATGTCGCTGAAATTCCGCTCAGCAAAGCCGACGGTGAAATGCTTCTTGCCGTCCTTTTCAGTCACATCCTCGATGCGCATTTCATAGAGGCCGGGTGCCAGCGCCTCGATGGTTTTCATGGTCGAGGCCATCTCGTGATGCTCACGATTGGCAATCTGGGAGCTGACAAAGATGCCCAGATGCCCGACCTGTTCATGAACCATATAGATGATCCGCTGACCGCGGATGCGGATTTCATTCACATCGGCATAGGTCTCAACGATCCAGTTCAGCGCCTGCTGGGGCGGGGTGATGTTATCGCCGTGGCTGGCAAAGACGATGATCGGGGCGCGGATCTGCTTGAGGTCCAGCGGGCGGCCCGGTTCGATCCGCGCCTCGTTCTTGACCAGACGGTTGCCGACGAAAAGCTGTTCGACGATCCAGCGGATTTCCGGCTCGTTCAGCAGGAAGAAGCCGCCCCACCATGTTTCGAACTCAAGGAAACGCTCTTCGCCCTTGTCGATGTCACGGAAAATATCGGTGTATTTGCGGAACATCGTGCGGCCCGGATTGAGCAACTCGAAATTCTGCACCAGATGCGCGCCGTCGAAAATCCCGCCGCCGAGATCCGACAGGAACATCGGGATCCAGGTCCCGCCCAGAACGCCAGCATTATAGCGCATCGGGTCCTGACCGACCCGGCCCGACCACGGCGCGACCGGCGCGCCGTTGATGACGATCGGCCCGGTCAGATCCGGGTTCGCCGCCGCCAGAAGCAGCGTTGCCCAGCCACCCTGACAATTGCCGATGATGACCGGGGCGGAGCTTTCGGGGTGGCGGCGCATCACCTCGCGCACGAAGGCGGCTTCGGAGCGGGTGACGTGGGACAGATACTGCCCCGGCTCCGGCGCGCGGCGGAAGGCGACGAAATAGACCGGATGACCTTCGCGCATCGCCACGCCGACCTGGCTGTCGGTCTTGAACCCGCCAATGCCCGGACCGTGACCGGCGCGCGGATCGATCACGATATAGGGACGGCGCTTGTCGATCACCGTCACGCCTTCCGGCGGGACGATCCGCAGCAGCATGTAGTTCGACGGGAAGGGCAGGTCGGCCCCGTCCATCACCAGCTCATAATCATAAACCAGAACCGGCGGGCAGCCCGCCTCCTCATGGGCGATGAAGATATCGCCGCGCTTGCGCAGCGCATCGGCGGTCAGCACCGCCCGTTCGCCGGCATCGCGCAGATACTCGGCCCAGAGTGCGGGAAGCTTGCGGTCATGCGCGGCCTCGCGCAGCCCGGTCACCAGCGTGCCGGTCTGCCCGGACAGATTGCCCGCCCGTGCGCCGTGTTCATCCATGATCCGGCGTGAATGCCGCGACAGGGCCGTGGTCAGAATGTCGCCGGTGCGGACATTCGCCTCGGATTCGGCTTTCGCGGCGTTGAAGATTTCGGTCATCTTCTCGGCTGCATCCTCCGCCGGGGCGGCGAAGGCGTTGCCCGCAGGATCGAACAGTTGGAATATATTACTCATCATTTACTTCCTTCAGGCCGTAATCGAATACCCGCCGTCGATGGCATGAACGCCGCCGGTCAGGTTCTTTGCCTCACGCGAGGCGAGGAAGGCGGCAACCGCGCCGACATCCTCAATCGTGGCAAGCTGATGCGTGGGCGCACGGCTGGCCGCGTTGTTCAGAAGCTCGTCGAAATGGGCGATGCCGGAGGCGGCGCGCGTCGCCAGCGGTCCCGGCGACAGCGCGTGAACGGAGATGCCCTTCGGCCCCAGCTCGGCAGAGGCATAGCGGACCGCGCTTTCCAGTGCCGCTTTCACCGGACCCATGATGTTGTAATGGTCCACGACGCGCGACGATCCGAAGAACGACACGGAAAGGCAGGTGCCGCCTTCGGGCATCAGCGGTTCGGCAAGCCGGATCATGCGCAGGAAGGAATGGACGGAGATGTCCATTGCCTTGCTGAAACCTTCCGCCGAGCAGTCGATGACACGGCCATGCAGATCGGCTTTCGGCGCGAAGGCGATGGAGTGGATCAGCGTGTCCAGCCGTCCCCAGCGTTGTGTGATCTCATCGAACACGGCCTCGACCTGACCGGGTTGGGAGACATCCAGCGGCATCATGATATCCGCCCCCAGCTGCTCGGCCAGCGGGCGGACATGGGGTTCGGCCTTTGCGTTCAGCCAGGTGATCGCAAGATCGGCCCCCTGAGCCCGCAGCGCCCGCGCGCAGCCCCAGGCGATTGAGTCCTCATTGGCGATCCCGACAATCAGGGTTTTCTGGCCGGACAGGGAAAACATGAGGCACCTCGCAATGACAGCGAGACCCTAACCCCGGTTTGAGTCAGTCGCGTGACGGGTGCGTAACGAAAATAATGCCAGACTATTCCGATGTTGGTGCTGGTCCGGGGTGCGGCGCGGTATCGCGGTTTTGCGGCGGTTCCTCGTTTTAACTGCCATGCTGGGAAAAACCGCCGCGCGGATATGCGAAATTCCGGTCGACGATCCGTCCGGTTTTCCTCAGTTTCCCTCGCCGGATGCGGTTGCCTGCGGCAATCTGTCCTTCAATGCGGCTGCGACCTCCCGAAACCGCGCTGCTTCGGGGCTTTGGGGATCGGCCCGGACGATCGGGCTTCCGGCATCGCCGGTTTCCCGCATGCTCCGGCTGAGCGGGAGCGCGCCGAGATAGGGGATATTGCGCGCTTCGGCCTCGGCCGCGCCGCCGCCATGGCCGAAAATATCGTCCTCGCCGCCGCAATGCGGGCAGATATGGCTGGACATGTTCTCGATCAGGCCCAGCAAAGGGGTGCCGGTCTGGGCAAACAGATCAATCGCCCGCCTTGCGTCGATCAGGGCGACATCCTGCGGGGTGGTGACGATGATTGCGCCGTTGAGCGGCACGGTCTGGGCCAGTGTGATCTGCACATCTCCGGTGCCCGGCGGCAGATCGACCAGCAGCACATCAAGCGGCGCCCAGATCACCTCATGCAGAAGCTGCCGCATGGCGGTGACCAGCATCGGCCCGCGCCAGACCAGCGCCCGGTCCGGGTCCATCAGCATCCCGACCGACATGCAGCGTATGCCATGCGCCGACAGCGGCACGATCCGGTTCTCCCGCCCGATGGGCCGGCCCGACGCGCCCAGCATGGTCGGCTGCGAGGGGCCATAGATATCGGCGTCGAGCAGCCCGACCCGCAATCCCTGATCGGCCAGGGCCACAGCCAGATTTGCGGAGACCGTCGATTTCCCGACCCCGCCCTTGCCGGAGCCGATGGCGATGATCGCCCCGACCCCGGCGATCGGCGCGGGACCGGCGGGAGCTTCGGGTTCTTCTGCTCGCGGGGCGGCGCGGACGATATCGACCCCGGTCACGCCCTCAATTCGGAGAAGCCGTTTGCGGGCTGTTTCCACAGTGTTTTCGGGCAGGGTGTCGGGCGCGGCATCCAGCACGAAGCTGACCTTGCCGTGACGGATCTGCAGGGCGCGCATGGCGTCCGGGGGCAGAAGCCCGGCCAGTTCCGCCCTGACGAGCGTCTCGATTCGCGTGTCCATGACCTGTCCTTTCCGACATGTGATACATGTTTGATGCCACTTCGTCCCGCGACGTCAACTGGCTGTGAGATGCGGCGTTATGTCGCGAATCCCGCCTGACATTCTGACCTGACAGATTGTCAGGATCGAAGCCTTTGCTTTTCAACAGACTGTGCCGGGGCCGCGGGCCAGCCATGACAGATTGTCAGGTGAAATTCATATAAGCAATTGTATTTGCTTATTTTTATTATTTCAACTTGGAAATCACCGGCTATCTATGGGGTGTGACCGAAGGCAGCGAGACGCCTTCCCAGACGAGGGAGAGCCGGATGAGCCACCGTATTTGGGCCGCCACTGTGATTGTGATGGTTTGCGCCGGATTTGCTGGCGCGCAGGAGGCCGAACCGGAGCCGGGGGCCGCGTTTGTGGCCGGGACCGCGCCATCGGCGAGGCCGCCCGAAGCCCCGGTAATCGAGGCCGTGGACAAGGACGCGGATTGGTATGCGCAGGCCCTGACCGGGGTCAGCCAGCCCTATCCGGCAAGCCTGAGCTTTCTGGAGGAGCAGGGCAACTGGTTCTCGCCATTCCTGCATCCGGGAATGCCACCTCCCTACGATATTCGCGGCTGGTACCAGACGGACTAGCCGCAACCGGACTTTCGGCGCCGACCTGCGCCGGAGGGCAGCGTTTCCACGGGATGGGCCCGTGCCAGACGCGATCTTATATGAGGAGCGAAGCGTATGAAGATGACGATCAGGACCACATTCGCAGCGGCTCTTTGCACGGGTGCGCTGATGTCGGTCGCCAGTGCTCAGGGTATGTCGGGCATGAGCGGCATGGATGGAATGGACGGCATGTCGGGTATGTCCGGCATGGACGGGATGTCGGGCATGTCCGGTATGGATGGCATGTCGGGTATGAGCGGCATGGATGGCATGTCGGGAATGTCCGGTATGGACGGCATGAGTGGCATGGGCGGCATGTCCGGGATGAGCGGTATGGCCGGCATGGCTGGCGGTAACCCCGGCTGGACCTGCACCCAGTGGACCATGACCGGTCAGGGCGGCATGTCCGGCATGAGCGGCATGGGCGGCATGTCCGGCATGGGCGGAATGTCCGGCATGAGCGGCATGGGCGGAATGTCCGGCATGAGCGGCATGGGCGGAATGTCCGGCATGAGTGGCATGGGCGGAATGTCTGGCATGTCCGGTATGGACGGGATGTCCGGCATGAGCGGCATGGATGGCATGTCGGGCATGAGCGGCATGGATGGCATGTCTGGCATGAGCGGCATGGATGGCATGTCGGGCATGAGCGGCATGGACGGAATGTCTGGCATGAGCGGCATGGACGGGATGTCCGGCATGAGCGGCATGGACGGGATGTCGGGCATGTCCGGTATGGATGGCATGTCTGGCATGAGCGGCATGGACGGGATGTCCGGCATGAGTGGCATGGACGGAATGTCCGGCATGAGCGGCATGGACGGAATGTCCGGCATGAGCGGCATGGACGGAATGTCCGGCATGAGCGGCATGGACGGAATGTCCGGCATGAGTGGTATGGGCGGAATGTCCGGCATGAGCGGCATGTCCGGGATGGCCGGTAACAATGCGGGCTGGACCTGCACCCAGTACACGCTGGCCTCCGGGCAATCGGGCATGTCCGGCATGAGCGGCATGGGCGGAATGTCTGGCATGTCCGGCATGGGTGGCATGTCGGGCATGAGCGGCATGGACGGCTCATGGACCCCGCCGGAAGAGAAGCCGGCGAACTGATCGCCCCGTTCTCCTCGCCAAACCGGGCGGCGGCAGGCCGCCGTCCGGACCAGCCGTATCGGAGACATGATTATGCAGCGTTTGGAACAGTGGTTTGGTATGGCCGCATTGGCGCTTTATGCGCTGACGGGCGTGCTCGCCGTTTTTGTACTGGGAACACTTATTGTCAAAGGCGTCCCTGACCGCACGCCGGAATATATCGTCGCGGCACGCGCCGCAGCAGAGGCGGCGGCGGCAAATCCTGACGCCGGCGCTGAGGACACCCCGGCCAGCGGCTCTGCGCCTTCCCCGGAACCCGCTGTCGAAATGGCGGCGGCTGTCGATCCGGCGGCAGGCGAAAAAGTATTCGCCAAATGCAAGGCATGTCATACCGCCGATAGCGGCAAGGCCGACAGGATCGGTCCGCATCTCTGGGGTGTGTTTGACCGCCCCGTCGCCTCTGTCGAGGGGTTTGCCTATTCCGATGCGATGGCCGGGCATGGCGGAAACTGGACCGTTGAGGAACTGGACGCCTATCTGGCCGATCCGAAGGGCGATATTCCGGGCAACAAGATGGCCTTTGCCGGTCTGAAGGACACGGCGGACCGCCAGAACGTGATAGCATGGCTTGCGGCGCAATCCGACAGCCCGGTTGCGGCGGATGCGCTGTCATTCGCCGGTGTCGCGCTGGCTTCCGCAGATGCGGCCGCCACGGCCGAGCCCGCCGATGATACGCCCCAGATCGCGCAGATCGCCTATACCGATCCGCCCGAACCCGGCGAGGATGAGATCGCCCGGATCGCGGCACGGCTTGAGGAATTGCAGGCCGAAATCCCGACGCTGGATTATCAGCGCGCGCGGTATCTGCCGATCCACAACCAGCCGGAGATCAACGCTGCCTCCGATCAGGAATGCCTCGCCTGCCATCAGGAAATTCTCGACCGCGAGGTGCGGCTGGAATCCCCCGCCGGTCTGAAATCTACCGAGGCGCTTGCATGGTATCAGACGCTCGACACCTATATCCCGCAGGACGAGACCGGGCAGTCCAATTTCCACTGGCGCCATATCTCCAGCCCGCTGGCCCAGCAGACGATGAACCTGCAATGCAATTTCTGCCATCAGGGCAATGATCCGCGCGAGGAAAGCCCGGACCTCGTACCGCTGCGCGCGGCCTTCAGCGCCGATGCGACCTCGCCGGAGTTCACGTTGCGCAAGATGGTGAACCCGTCAGAGACCTGCCTGCGCTGTCACGGCGCGATGCCGGACCCGGAAGGGATCATGGGGCTTTATGGCGAATGGCCTGAAATCCGCGCCGATCTGGAGGATCAGACGAGTGACGATCCGACGCTGGCGAATGGCTGTCTGAGTTGCCATCAGGATCTCTACCGCACCAACCGCCACAATGTGACCTATCTGAAGGCCGCAGGGATCGAGGAACTGGCGCAGTCCGGCTCTGACACCTGTTACGGCTGTCACGGCGGCCGGGCCTGGTACCGGATCAGCTATCCCTATCCGCGCCATCCGTGGCCCGATATGGACCCGACGCTTCCCGAATGGGCGGCGAACCGGCCCACAAGCAGCGATGAACGCTTTCAGCGTCCGGCGAACTGAGGAGAACCCAAGATGACACTGCAATCCCGCCTGTCGAACTGGGCCAAGGCCATCACCCCGACCCGTCGCCGCTTCCTGCAATCCGCGAGTGCGACCGCCGCCACGGTGCTGGTCGCGGGCAATATGCCGCGCAAGGCGCATGGCTTCGCCTATGAGCCCTATCCGACCGATGACGAGTTGGAGACCGTCGTGACCTCCTGCGCGCATAACTGCGGCAGCCGTCACATGCTGGTCGCGCATAAGAAGGGCGACGTGATCGTGCGCCTGTCGACCGATAACGGCACCTATCAGGGCGATGCTTATGGCACCGATACCGAGGAGAAGCCGCAGATCAGGGCCTGTCTGCGCGGCCGGTCCTATCGCTCGCGCCTCTATAGCCCCGAACGTCTGCTCTACCCGATGAAGCGGGTCGGCAAGCGCGGCGAGGGCAAGTTCAAGCGCGTAAGCTGGGACGAGGCGCTGACCGATATCGCCAACCGCATGGTTTACCTGAAGGATAAATACGGCCCCACGGCTCTGGTCGATCAGTCCTATGCCGGGGCGTCCTATGGCGTGCTGCATAAATCCGACCAGATCGAGGGGCTTCTGGGCCGCTTCCTCGGCATGTTCGGCTGCCGGACGAATTGCTGGTCGGTGCCGTCCTATCAGGGCACGACCTTCAGCAGCCGCACCACCTTCGGCACCATCGAGGACGGGAACGAGGACGACACCTTCGCCCACACCAAGCTGATGATCATGTGGGGCTGGAACCCGGCCTATACGTTCCACGGTGGCAATACGTTCTACTATATGCGTATGGCCAAGCAGCGCGGTTGCAAATTCGTGCTGGTCGATCCGCAATATACCGATAGTGCTGCGGCCTATGACGCGTGGTGGATCCCGATCCGGCCCAACACCGATGCCGCGATGATGGCCGGCATGGCCTATCATATCTGGGAAAACGAATGGCACGATCAGGGCTTTATCGACAGTTTCGTGCAGGGCATGGACCCCGGCACGATGCCGGACTGGGCACAGGGTCAGGAGAGCTTCCGGGAATATATCTATGGCGAGCGTGACGGCACGCCCAAAACCCCGGAATGGGCGGCGGAGATCTGCGGCGTCAGCGCCGATGACATCCGCAAGCTGGCCGAGATGTATGCGACCACCAAGCCAGCCGCGCTGAAGGCAAGCTGGGCACCAGGCCGCAACGCGTATGGCGAACAATATAACCGCATGGCCGCAGCCCTTCAGGCGATGACCGGCAATATCGGCATTCTCGGCGGCTGCGCGGAAGGTGTCGGCAAGGCGTGGCACGCGGAAGGCGTGGCCTATCCTTACGACCAATATGCAAATGTCTGGTACGCCTCGATCAAGTCCGACCGCTGGGCGCATTGCGTGCTGAACTATCCGAACCTGAAGCGCGAAGAGGTCGGGCTGTGGCCGCGTCAGGACAATCTCGACGGGGTGATCCCGAATATTCGCGGGATTTTCTATCAGGGCTCGGACTGGTTCAACCAGCTGACCAATATCAACAAGGAGATCGAGGCGATCCGCAAGCTGGAGGCGGAAGGGGACGAAGAAAGCCTGTTCGTCTGCATGGACTCGACCATCACCCCGACCGGCATCTGGTGCGATTACCTGCTGCCGATTGCCACCCATTTCGAACGGCATGACGTGGCGCTGCCGTGGTATAAGGGGCACTACTATATTCACCGTCCCGTCGTTATTCAGCCCTTGGGCGAAAGCCGCACGGATTTGCAGGTCTTCACCGAACTTGCCTACCGGCTGGGCTTTGGGGAGGGGTATAACCCGAAGGCCACCCGCGATTACTTCTGGGATCCGACCTCGGTCGATGAGGCCTATCTGCGCGACTGGTGGTCTCGGGTGCAGATGAATCAGGGCGTGGAGATCGATTGGGAGACGTTCAAGAAACGCGGCGTTTATAAGTTCATCCTACACGAGCCGCATGTGGCGTTCCGCGAGCAGATCGAACAGGGGGTGCCGTTCCAGACCCCGTCGGGCAAGATCGAGATATTCTCGACGACGCTGGCCCAGACGCCTGACTGGACACGGACCCAGTATGGCTATGAAATCCCCGCGATCCCGAAATGGATCGAACCGTGGGAGAGCCTGAACAGCGAAAAAACCGCCGACTTCCCGTTCCACGTCATCTCGCCGCATCCGCGCTGGCGGACGCATTCGATCTTCAACAATATCCCGTGGCTGCGCGAGACGTTCAGTCAGGAACTGACGGTCAATGCCTCGGACGCGAAACGGCTGGGGATCGAAATGGGCGACACGGTCGAGGTCTATAACGACCGCGGCTCCTGCATCGTGCCGGTCTATGTGACGGAGCGCTGCATGCCCGGCGTGGCCGTGCTGCATGAAGGCGCGTGGATGGATCTGGACGAGAACGGCAAGGATCTGTCGGGCAACCCGGATTTCCTGACGCTGGACGAACCCAGCCCGGCAGGTGCCTTCGCTTACAACACGGTGCTGTGTGATATCCGCAAAACCGATCTCAGCCACCGACCGGGATGGGATCAGCTTGCGACCGCGCGCAGCCATGTCTTCCGTCGCGATCTGTGAGGAGTAACGATCATGGCAAACAAGATCGACAAGGCCCGGATCAAGGAGAACGCCGCCCGCATCAAGCGTGAGGGTTACACCCCGGTGGTGCCGGATATGCAGATGGGCTTCATCCACAACAATGTGGACTGCATCGGCTGCCGGGCCTGCGAAATTGCCTGCAAGGACAAGAACGGGCTGTCGGCGGGGCCGCGCTTCCGCCGGGTGCAGTATATCGAGGGCGGGGTGTTCCCGGACGTGTTCGCCTTCAAGATCAACATGTCCTGCAACCACTGCGCCGAACCGGCCTGCCTTCCGGCCTGTCCGACCGGCGCGATCTGGAAACGGGCCGATAACGGCGTCGTCGACATCGACAGCACGCTGTGCATCGGCTGCCGGAAATGCGAAGCCGCCTGTCCCTTCGGCGCGCCGCAATTCGACCCGGAGGAAAACGTCGTCAAGAAATGCAATATGTGCATCGACGAGTTGGAGGCGGATCGCAAACCTTACTGCGTCGCCGCCTGCATGATGCGGGTGCTGGATGTCGGGCCGATCGATCAGATCGACGCGGGCAGCTATGAAACCAAGGCGGTCGGGCCGAATGACGAAATGGTCCGTCAGGTCCGCACGATGGCCGATCCGGAACTGACCAACCCCTCTATCCGCTTCGTGCCGCACAGCAAGGGGCGTGTCGATGGATGATCAAAGCGGAACGCCGGATCAGGAAGCGGTCGAGGCACTTGGCGTCGGGGCGCAGGCGCTCGGCCTGCTGATCCGGCTTTTGGACCGGGAACCGGATGCGGAACTGCTCTCGGCGTTGAAGGAGATGCGGGCGGGCGATTTCTATGCCGAATTGCTGCCGGTCGGGCGCGGGCACGAGGCCGGGCTGGCGCTGCAATCGGCGCTGGACAGTCTGCCTGACGCGCCGGATCAGCAGGTGCTAGACCTGCTCGCGGCCGATTTCGCCGATTGCTTCCTGACCCACGGATACAGGCTGTCGCCCAATGGCTCTGTCTGGATGATGGAGGAGCGGCTGGAACGGCAATTGCCGATGTTCGAGGTGCGCGAGTGGTATGCGCATTACGGGCTGGAAGTGCCGGACTGGCGGATCAGGTCCGACGATCATCTCGTCCACCAGTTGCAATTCGTGCAGCATCTGATGGAGTTGTCGGAACAGGTCGCGCTTGTCGATGCCGCGCATTTCATGGACCGCCATGTCCTGCCCTGGGCGCCGGAGATGGGTCGCCGCATGGCGCAGCGCTGTGCGACGCCGCTCTATGCCGCGACCGGGGCGCTTGTCGCGGATCTGCTGCCGGTGCTGCGCGAGTTGCTGGCGGAGTTGACTGGCGTCGCGATCAGCATCGCGCCTCTGCCGGGGGACAAGCCACATCCGAAAGCGCCGGAACGGGAGCTTTATATTCCCGGTGCCGCACCGAGCTGGTGATGTCCTCGCGGGGACAGCGCGGCCCCCGGATCGATCACGAGGCCTGTTTGCATGGGCTGTCGGTCATGGCGGGATGCGCCGATTGCATCGCCGCCTGTCCGCATGAGGCGCTGAGCTTTTCCGGCGGAGCCATTCACCTCGACCCGGTTGCCTGCAATGATTGTGGCGCTTGTGTTGGGGTCTGTCCGGTTCGGGCGATAACTGCCGGGCAGCCTCAGGTGACGCCGCTGGCCGATACCGGAACGCTGACCCTTGTCTGTCAGCGCCACAAGGCCGCGCGCGGGTTGACCGCCCGTGCCTGTATCCAGTCTGCCGGGCGGGAGCAGGTGGCGCGCTGGATGCTCGACAATATCCGCCATATCGCCTGCGCCACCGGGGATTGCGAAACCTGCCCCGATGCGCCTGCTGCCGGTCTGGCTGAAACGGTGAATGATCTGGCCCCGCTGGCCGAGGCCGCAGGCCGGATACCGCCACGGATCACGCAGGCGAGCCTTTCTGAGGTCGAGACATGGCGTCGGCATGCACAAGACGCCCCGGCCCAATCACGCCGTGCCCTTCTGCGCGCTGTGGTCGCGCCGTTGCGGGAAAGCGTGGCGGATGACCGGGCAGGGCCCGCATTGCGGCGGTTGCAATCCGAAATGCCCGCCGATGCGCCGCGCGCCTTCGTGCCGGTGATAGATGCCGCGACCTGCACAGGCTGCGATGCCTGCATCCGTCTGTGTCCCGAAGCGGCCTTGACCCTGATCAACGACGATGACGGCGAAATGCGCTATGTGGTTTCTGCGGATGCGTGCACGGGTTGCCTGCTTTGCGAGGATGTCTGCACGGATGCCGCGATCGAGGTTGATGCGATGAAGCCAGCGCCGCCAGCTGTCGCCCTGAATGAGTTTCGCTGCCGCGCCTGTGGCAGGGAAACCCATGTGCCTGCCGCAGGTGATTTCGGCAGAACCGGGCTGTGCCCGGTTTGCGAGCGGACCGGGCATCACAAGAAGCTGTTTCAGGTTCTTGCATGACCATCATGACCGGGTTTCGGGACCGGATCGCGTCGCGGGTCTGGATACAGCTTGTCACCCTGCTGGGCGCGACGCTGCTTGCGGCCTCCACCGTTTTGCTGGTTCTGGTCATCGGGTTTTATTATCAGCGGTTGTCAGCGACGCAGGATAACTCGGCGGAGATGATCGGCGACCTGCTGCAAACCGCGCTGGAAAAGGCCATGCTCGCCCGTGACATCCCAGCCCTTCAGGGGACGGTCGATGCGCTGAGCGCCACGCCGACGATTGCGGAGATCGCGGTTCTCGACCGGGATCGGCGCATTCGCTTTACCAGCGGCGCGCTGCCTGCGGGCGGCATCCTGCAACCGGATCAGCCCGCCGGGCAGGACGGTTTCGCCCGGATCGAGCGCCCGGTCCCCAACCAGCCGGCCTGCGAAAGCTGTCACGGCGCGGTCGTGGAAAACCCTGTGAACGGGTTTCTGGTGGTGGATTATGCCGTCAGCGGGATCATGCGTGACACGCTGGTTAGTGCGGTCGGGCTGGTGGTGCTGGGCGGTCTGGTGACGCTGGCAGCCTCGACCGTTTTGGCGCTCGGGTTGCGGCGGATCGTGGTGCGGCCGGTCAAGGCGCTCGGCATGGCGACGGAACAGATGGCTGCGGGTGACCTGAGTTCGCGGGTCGCCCCCGATCCCGGCGGCAATGAGATTTCCGCCCTTGGCCGAAGCTTCAACCAGATGGCGGAGAATATCGAAGCCGGGCAGGCTGCGCTGACCCGGTCGGAGCGGATGAGCCAGGCGCTGATCGACGCCATCCCTGACGGTATCCGGGTCATCGGCCCGGATTTCCGCATCCTCCGCGCCAATGCCGCTTATGGCGAGCAGACCGGACGGCCCCTGTCCGAGATTATCGGCCAGCCCTGCTATGCCTCCAGCCACGGCAGGGATGAACCCTGTCCCTACACGCTGGTGACCTGTCCGGTTGCGGAAATGCGCAAAACCGCCCGCCATCTTACCTTTCGCGACGTGCATCTGAACCCGGACGGGGTGCAGATCCCGGTGGAGGTTTCCGCCGCGCCGATGGAGGATTGCGTGGTCGAGGCGATCCGCAATCTGGACGAACAGGCGCGAATTTCTCAGGCGCAGCGCCTGTCGGAAATCGGTCTGCTGGCGACCGGCGTGGCGCATGAGATCCACAACCCGCTCAGTTCGATGGAACTGGCGCTGGACCGGATCACCCGCGATCTGGCACAGGGGCGCGATGACAAGGCGCAGGAATATTTCCCGCTGATCCGTGGGGAAATCGCCAAATGCCTTGAGATCACTGATAATCTGATGCGCCTCGGCGGTCCGGCGGAGGAGGGGCAGCAGCTTGTCGATCTGCGCCGCGCCGTGACGGGCGTAACCGGGCTTTTGTCCTTCGAGGCGGAGCGTCGGGGCGTCAGTGTCGCGATTGATATATCCGACGAGTTGCGGGTTCTGATCGCCGAGGCCGATCTTCTGATGGCGATCAGCAATCTTGCGCTGAATGCGATCCACGCCATGCCCGGTGGCGGCGTGCTGACACTGTCCGGCCGCCGGAGCGAGGCGCGCATCTTGCTGGAGGTGTGCGATACCGGCGTCGGCATTCCGGCGCAGGACATCAACGATATTTTCATGCCGTTCTGGTCGCGCCGCGCGGATGAGACCACGGGGCGCGGCCTTGGCCTTGCGATCACCCGTGCAATTGTCGACCGTGCGAATGCGCGGATCAGCGTCGAAAGCGCGCCCGGCCAGGGCAGCCGCTTCACCATCTCGTTCCCCGACCCGGATGCAGCATCATGACACAGTCGGATATTTCGTCACCCGAGAAGCCCGGAAACGGCAGCCGCCGCACCATTCTGGTCATCGAGGATGACATGACGCTGAACCGCCTGCTTTGCGGACAGTTGAGCGAAATGGGCCATGCCGTGCATGGGGTGGCCTCGCGCGCTGACGCAATGGAGCTGCTGGGCGGCATTGCGCCGGATCTGGCGCTGCTCGATGTTCGTCTGCCTGACAGCAGCGGGCTGAGCTTTCTGTCGGAACTGCGCGAATATTGCCCGGTGATCGTCCTGACCGCCTATGCCTCGATCAATCAGGCGGTTGAGGCTGTGAAGGAAGGGGCAAGCGAGTATCTCGTCAAGCCGGTCAGCCCCGCCCGGCTTGAACTGGCGATCAGTCGTGCGCTGGAGACGATGGCGCTGCGTCGCGATCTGGCCTTCTGGCAGGCGGAGGCGCAACGTGCGGCGCGTCATGAGCTGATCGGGGACAGTGCGGCGCTGGCGGAGTTGCGCCGCATGGTCGGGTTGCTGGCGGCATCGGATTCGCCGGTGCTGATACGGGGCGAAAGCGGCGTCGGCAAAGGCGTGATCGCCGCCGCGATCCATGCCCAGGGACCGCGCGCCAATGGCCGTTTCGTGACCGTCGATTGCGATCCGGAGATGATGGAATCCGAATTGTTCGGCAAGGTTCGGAACGGTCAGCTGATCGAGGGGCTTCTGGCGGCGGCGGATCACGGCACCGTGTTTCTGAACGACATCGAAAAACTCAGCGGCACCATGCAGAGCCGGCTGCTGCGCCTGCTTGAAAAGGGCAGTTACCGCCCGCATGGCAGCAATGCCGAGATCTACAAGGATGCGCGGGTGATCGTTTCGACCGCTGCGGATCTCGATGCGCTTGTGACGCAGGACCGGTTCCGGTCTCAGCTTTACTACAAGCTGTCGGGCTTTGCGCTGGTTGTGCCGCCATTGCGGGACCGGCGCGAGGATATTCTGCCGCTGGCGGACTCGCTGCTGGCCAATCGCAGTTTCCAGCGGGGGGTGGAGAAATCCTTCTCAGCCGATGCGCGGGATCTGCTGCTGCATCACGACTGGCCGGGAAATATCCGCGAGCTTGCGAATGCCGTGGATCGCGGTGTCATGCTGTCCGCTGGCGAGGCAGTGATAGAGCCGGATCAGCTTGGCCTGACGCATCGCAAGAGCGCCACAGGGGACGACGCCACGGCGGTTACGCTGCGTTTTGCCGCCCCGCCGACGCTGGACGACCTGCGCGATGCCTATATCGCGGAACTGATCGAACGGCTGGACGGAAACCGTCAGCGCATCGCCACTGTGCTGGGCATATCGGAGCGGAACCTCTACCGGCTGCTGAAACCTCGCGCCTGATGTCCGGCTGAACCTGCGCCAAGCCCTTTACATTGCCGCCGGGACGCGTAGTCATCCGGGGAAGTTGTAAATGCCCGGTGAATACCCAAGCAATTCACGATATTGCGCCGGGGCAATTCGGATGAGGTTCGTCGACGTGGATCATCTTTCACCTGTGATGCTTGGCTTTATGGGCAGTCTGGCGGCTGGATCGCTGACGGCCATCGGGGCGATCCCGGTGCTGTTCGGGCGTGTCCCCTCAAGGGCGATGCGCGATCTTTCGCTGGGATTTGCCGCTGGCGTGATGCTGGCCGCGTCGTTCTTTTCGCTGATCATCCCGGCGCTTGATGCTGCGGAAGGCATGTATACCAACGAGGCAGCACCCGCTGCCATCGTCTGTATCGCCATTCTGCTTGGCATGGGTGCCGTGGCGCTGATGAACGAAAAACTGCCCCATGAGCATTTCAAGACCGGTCGGGAAGGGCCGGAGGCCGCATCCCTGCGGCGTGTATGGTTGTTCATTATCGCGATCACGATCCATAATTTCCCGGAAGGGCTGGCCGTTGGTGTCGGTTTCGGCTCCGGCGGGGTGGAGGGCGGGATGCCGCTGGCCATCGGGATCGGTCTGCAGAACGCGCCCGAAGGTCTGGCGGTCGCCGTGTCGCTGCTGGGCGAGGGCTACAACAAATATCGCGCCTGGGGGATTGCCGCGATGACCGGCATGGTCGAACCGATCGGGGGCCTGATCGGTGCCGGGATCATGGTGCTGTCCGAACCGATCCTGCCCTGGGGGCTGGCCTTTGCCGCTGGTGCAATGCTCTATGTCATCAGCCATGAGATCATCCCCGAAACCCATCGTGGCGGCCACCAGAACAAGGCCACGCTTGGCCTCGCGGTCGGGTTGGTCATCATGCTGTTTCTCGATGTCTGGCTGGGGTGAGGCCACGGCGCACCCCGCACACCCGTAAACCGCCACCAAATATTACACTGAATCTGGGAGATACTCACATGGCAAAACGTTACGCAGTCGTCGCATTTGCGTTGCTGATTACGGCGGGCTGCACCGCACGGACAATTGAAACCAGCGCGGAGCCGGCGCAGGACGAGGGACTGCCCCCCGAGGTCGCCGCGATCGCGGCACCGGGCCAGAACCTCGCATCGGCGCGTTTCCGGCCGGAGGATGGTTGCTATTGGTATGATTACGCCGGACCCGTTGAGACGACCACGGTTCCGCTGCGCGCTGCAAACGGCAACCAGATCTGCAACGCGGTTTCCGCCTGATCCGGTCAGGACCGTCCGGCGTGATGACGGACGGTCCTTTGGAAATGCCGGGTCAGCTTCGTGCCGTCAGCCCGCCATCGGCGGAGTAGAGATAGGCTGTCGAACCCATCTCAACCAGCGGATAAAGATCGTTGATATGCGGCATGACCATGCGGACGCAGCCGGAACTGGCGCGGCTGCCGATGGATCTGGGGAACGGCGTGCCGTGAATGCGCAGATAGGTGTCGCGATCCCCGACATAGAGATACAGCGCGCGTGACCCAAGCGCGTTTTCCGGCCCCGGCTCCATGCCGTTTGCATATTGGGCGTAGATCTCCGGTTCGCGGTCGATCATGTTTTGCGTCGGCGTCCAGTGCGGCCACTGGACCTTGCGCTTGATCGTGTAGACGCCGGGCTCGTAAAGATCGCCGCGCCCGATTGCGACACCATAACGCATCGCCGTGCCGCCCTGTTCGATATGGTAAAGATACCGCGCGACCGCATCGACGTGAATATCGCCCGGAACCAACCCGGCATTCGCAAAGACCCGTTGTGGCAGAAACCGCGGATGCAGCCCCCAGGGGTTCGAGATGGCGGCGTTATAGCCGGGCGGCGTCACTTCCGCGTCCCACGCCGCTTTCTGCGCGCCGGTCGGCCAGGTCGAGGCAAGCAGCGGCCCTGCCGCCGTTGCCGAGAAAAGCGCCGTGGTGGTCTGGATGAAATGTCGTCTCGTAAGCATCTGTCCCCTTCGTCGTTCTGCGTGTCGCCGCCGATGGCGGCAAATCGGTATTTAAGCCGGATAAAGCCTCTAGCGGCTAGAGCTTCAAGGAAAATCTGATAACGATAAGGTCATAGCCCTTTGGCCGCCGCGCTGCATCCAAAAACACGCGACGCAGCGTCACTGTCTCGTCAGATCAGTTCAAACCGATCCACATCGACCATACCGCGATCCGTGATTTTCAGATGCGGGATCACCGGCAGGGCGAGGAAGGCGAGTTGCAGGAATGGCTCATGCAGGGTGATGCCGAGGTCGCTTGCGGCGTGTCGCAGGGTTTTCAGCGCGGCGTGGACCTCCTCGAAGGGCTGGTGGCTCATCAGGCCGGCGATCTCCAGCGGCAGTTCCGCTTTGATCTCGCCGCCTTCTGCGACGACGAAACCGCCGCCGATCCGGGCCAGATGCCGGGCGGCGAGGGCCATGTCGTCGTAATCCACCCCGACCAGCGCGATATTGTGGTGATCGTGGCAAACGGTCGATCCGATGGCGCCCGAGCTGATGCCGAAACCGCGCACGACACCATTCGCGATATTACCGTTTCTGCCGTGCCGCTCGACGATGGAGATCCGGGCGAGGTCGCGGGCCGGGTCGGGGCGGCGGTCGCCATCGGTTGCGGCGATGTCTTCGCGGAGATGATCGGTGATGATGCGGCCCGGCTGAATGCCGATGACCGGGGTTTCGCCGTCGCCGGGCAGGCGGAAGCTCTCGGCGGAGATGTCCGGCAATCGGACGGAGTGAAGGCCGACCGGGGCGGGTGGCTCGCGCCCTGCGAACGCGTCCTCCGAAACCGGAACGCCGCCGCAGATCACGCGGCGGACCCGGCAATCCGCAATATCGTCCAGCATGACGATATCGGCGCGCTTGCCCGGTGCGATCTGGCCGCGATCTTTCAGCCCGAACGCCTCCGCCGCCGAGAGCGTGGCGGCGCGATAGACCGCCAGTTCATCACAACCATGCCCGATCAGCCGCCGGATCATGCTGTCGAGATGGCCTTCCTCCGCAATATCCAGCGGATTACGGTCATCGGTGCACAGGCAGATATAGGGCGCGGTCAGCGGCGTCAGAACCGGGGCGAGCGCGTCGAGGTCTTTCGACACGGACCCCTCGCGGATCAGGATGCGCATGCCCTTTTGCAGCTTCTCGGTCGCTTCGGCGGCTGTGGTCGCCTCATGCTCGGTGCGGATGCCTGCGGCGATATAGCCGTTCAGATCGCGCCCCGACAGCAGCGGCGCATGCCCGTCGATATGGCCGCCCGCGAAGGTTTCCAGCTTCTCCATGCAGGCGGGATCGCGGGTCAGGACGCCGGGGTAGTTCATGAACTCCGCCAGCCCGATGACCGCCGGGTGATCCGCGAGAGCAGCCAGATCACTGGCCGATAATGCCGCGCCCGAGGTTTCTAGCGGCGATGACGGCACGCAGGAGGACAGATTGACGCGCAGGCTCATCAGCGTGGTTTCGGAGGCGTCGAGAAAATAGCGGATCCCGTTTTCCCCGACCACATTGGCGATCTCATGCGGGTCGCAGATCGCCGTGGTGACGCCGCGCGGCGTGACGCAGCGGTCGAATTCCGCAGGCATCACGCAGGAGCTTTCGATATGCAGATGCGTGTCGATGAAGCCGGGGACCAGAACCGCCCCGGCCACGTCGATTTCCTGCCTGCCGCTATAGTCCGTCCCGATCCCGACGATCCGTTCGCCGCAGATCGCCACATCGCCCGGGATACGGCTGCCGGTGACCATGCACCAGATTTCCCCGCCTTTCAGGACAAGATCGGCCGGCACTTCGCCGCGTCCTTGGGCGATACGGGTTTCAAGGGGGGATTCGGGCATCGTCTTCTCCGTCGGTTTGGGCAATGATCGGCCAGCGGCGCTTTGCCGTAAAGGGGGCGAAGATTCGCCACGAATTCATTGCGCGGGCGTGCATCTGGCCTCTTCCACGTCCAATCGCGCCCCTGTATATGCGCTCCATGACCGATCTTGATCTCATCCGCAATTTCTCCATCGTGGCGCATATCGACCACGGCAAATCCACGCTGGCCGACCGGCTGATCCAGCTGACCGGCACGGTGGCCGAGCGGGATATGAAGGCGCAGCTTCTGGACGCGATGGATATCGAGCGGGAGCGCGGCATCACCATCAAGGCCAATACCGTGCGGATCGCCTATCCGGCAAAGGACGGGCGGACCTATATCCTCAACCTGATCGACACGCCCGGCCATGTCGATTTCGCTTATGAGGTCAGCCGGTCGATGCGCGCGGTCGAGGGCTCTCTGCTGGTCGTCGACGCCACGCAAGGGGTGGAGGCGCAGACGCTGGCCAATGTCTATCAGGCCATCGACGCGGATCACGACATCGTGCCGGTGCTGAACAAGATCGACCTGCCGGCGGCGGAACCCGACCGGGTCAAGGAGCAGATCGAGGATGTGATCGGTATCGACGCATCCGAAGCCGTGCCGATCTCCGCCAAGACCGGCCTCGGGATCCCCGATGTGCTGGAGGCGATCGTGACGCGCCTGCCCGCACCGACCGGCGACCGCGATGCGCCGCTGAAGGCCATGCTGGTTGATAGCTGGTACGATTCCTATCTGGGCGTTGTGGTCATGATCCGGGTCATGGACGGCGTCATCCGCAAGGGCGATCAGGTCAAGATGATGCAGACCGGCGCGACCTACAAGCTGGACAAGCTGGCCGTGCTGACGCCCGCGATGAAGGATATTGCGGAACTTGGACCGGGGGAGATCGGAGTCTTTACCGCGTCCATCAAGCAGGTCCGCGACACCCGCGTGGGCGATACGATTACCCATGAGAAGAAACCGACCGACAAGCCGCTGCCGGGCTTCAAACCCGCGCAGCCGGTGGTGTTCTGCGGCCTCTTCCCGGTTGATGCGAATGATTTCGAGGCGCTGCGCGATGCCATCGAGAAGCTGGCGCTGAACGATGCGTCCTTCAGCTATGAGATGGAGACATCCGCCGCGCTTGGCTTCGGCTTCCGTTGCGGTTTCCTCGGGCTTCTGCATCTGGAGGTGATCCGCGACCGGCTGGAGCGTGAATATGATCTGGACCTGATCACGACCGCACCTTCCGTCGTGTTCCGCCTGCATATGCGCGACGGCGAGGTGATCGAACTGCACAACCCCGCCGATATGCCTGACCTGACTCTGGTCGACCATATCGAGGAGCCGCGCATCAAAGCCACGATCATGGTCCCGGATGAGTATCTGGGCGATGTGCTGAAGCTGTGTCAGGACCGGCGCGGCATCCAGATCGACCTGACCTATGCCGGGGCGCGGGCGATGGTTGTCTATGATTTGCCGCTGGCGGAGGTCGTGTTCGATTTCTACGACCGGCTGAAATCGGTGACCAAGGGTTATGCGTCTTTCGATTACCAGATCAGCGAATATCGCGAGGATTATCTGGTCAAGATGTCGATCCTCGTGAATGACGAGCCGGTCGATGCGCTGTCGATCATGGTTCACCGCGACCGGGCCGAGGCTCGGGGCCGGGTGATGGTCGAGAAACTGAAAGAGCTGATCCCGCGTCACATGTTCAAGATCCCGATTCAGGCGGCCATCGGGTCGCGCGTCATCGCCCGCGAAACGCTGAGCGCCATGCGCAAGGACGTGACGGCGAAATGCTATGGCGGGGACGCGACGCGGAAGAAGAAGCTGCTGGAGAAGCAGAAGGCCGGTAAGAAGAAGATGCGCCAGTTCGGCAAAGTGGAGATCCCGCAGACGGCGTTTATTCAGGCGTTGAAGATGGATGGGTAGCGTTAATGGTGCGTGTGAACATGTGCCGTTTGCGGGAGCGTGCCTTGTGTAAATGGTGCGTGTGAACACGCACCCTACGGGGCAATACCGGGCCGATTATGCCGATAATCGTAGGTGCGTGCTCGCACGCACCATATACGGTGCCGATAAGCGTAGGGCGTGTGTTCACACGCACCATCAATCACCCATCCCCATCCCGTTGATAGGATGAATAAGGCCAATCCTCCGGGCGGCTCACATATCCATGTTTGACCGGGTTCCACCAGCAATAGCGCATATGTGCCGCGAAATCCGCATCATCACGGATATGATGCTCCCAGAAACGCCGCTGCCAAATGCCGCGCTCCTGCCGCGCGATATGGCTGCTGCGTCGTGGGCCGGCCGGCAAACCGCGTGAAAAGCGGGATTTGATGAGACGCCAACGGGTTGAGTAATCGACATCTCCGTCCGGCAGACGCCAGATGCAATGCAGGTGATCCGGCAGGACAACCCACGCCTTGATGGCGAAAGGGCGCTCCGCCCGTGTTTGCCGTACCGCATCGCGCAGATGCTCGATTTCCGTTGTCAGCAGATGACCGCCGCGTGTGGCGAGTGTGACTGTGAAGAAGATCGGGACGCCGTTCAGGCGCGGGCGGATATAGCGGGGCATGGGTAGGGTTACCCTGTGCATTGATAGGTTTTCGTGACTGTCGCCCGGTTGCAGTTGCCGTACAGATCCGCCGCCTGGCACTGAGTGCGCACGCCCTCGAAGGGGTCGGCCTTGCTGTAGCCCCAGGCATTGCAGCGTTTGGTGGCGGAGCTTTCGGCGCTGGCCCAGTCCACCAGCGGTTTTTCAAGCGGCAGCACCTCGTATGACATATCGACCGAGGCGTCGGAGCGGCTGCCGCCGGTTGGGACCGGGGTTTTCTGAACCTCGCAAGCGGCGGTCAGGATGAGCGGCAGGCAGAGCAGGTAGGTCTTCATCGCGGATCCTTTGGTATTTGCGCGTTTGGTCGGTCTCTGCCTCGCATGAAAAGGCTAATAACCGGTTAAGGCGCGATCCGCTTCGGCTTCCCGCAGTCCTGCGGCTTCGCTAGGCTGTGGGCGGATCAGTGGCGGGCAGGGATTGGCGAAAAGATGCAGAGATTACGCGACGTGATAGCGGAGTGCCGCGTCATCAGCCTGCCGGGCTCCACGATCCGTCGTGAGCATGTGACAGCGGTGCTCGGCCATCAGGGTATCGGTTTCAGCTTCTCCGAAGGTGTGAAGGCGAAACGTCATTTCATGGGCTGCTCGCTTGCACATCGGGCGGCGCTGGATGCTATCGACCGGCTGCCTGCGCTGGTGCTGGAGGATGATGTCGCGCCTTTCACAGCTGAAATCGGCCTGCCGGACATACCGCAGGATGCGGATATCGTTTACCTCGGGGTGGTGCCCTTCGGCTGTCTGCCCGACAGCGAGGAGAATATCGGCAGGTTCGGGCATCGCGCGGCAAGCGGGTTGGCGCTTGCTTCGGCTGCGGGGGCTGACTGGCTCAGGCTTCATTCGATGACCGGGGCTTTCGCGATCCTTTATGTGTCGCAGCGGGGGCTGGACGCGTGGCGTGGAGCAGTGGCGCAGGCGCTGGAACTGCGCCGGCCATTCGATATCATGACCGCCTATGCGATGAACTCGGTTAAGGTTTATACGCCGCGCGAGCCGCTTTTCTATGAAGCGGCGCATCTGCAGCGGCCACTGAAATTCTTCACGCCGACTCAGCGTCTGGGGTTTACGGCGAACCCTTTGCGGGCTCTGGCCGAAGGGCATCAGCGGATCGCCCATCTTGGGCAGGAGGCTGTCAGGGTTCGGGCCATGTCCAATAAGGATGGGCTGCTGGAATGGCGGCTGAGCGAGGCGGCGCGGTCTTAGTTGCGGCGCGTCTGCGATCAGTAATCCCAGATCGGGCGGATCACCCGGCAGTGATTGCCGACCGCCATCGCAACGGAGATCGAGCCGTCGCGCGGGCCGGAGCCGAAGCTGGACAGCCCCGCACCTTCGGCCTTGCGCGCCGGATCGAGGGTGAAGACGATGCCGCCGCCCGCCTTGCGCGGCTTGGGGGAAGCGCGCCAGATCCGCGTCTTGCCGGGGGCGTCCATGACACGCTGTGCAAAATCCCCGGCGGCACACCAGTAATCGGTCTCATCCCGGCGTGAATGATAATCGACAGCGATTTCCGTCGGGCTGATCTGCACTGCCGTCATGCCGTTCTGCGCGGTAAACGCAGCAGCCTGAAGCGGAAACAGCAGGAAGGCGAGGCATAGCAGCCGCATGGTGAACTCCGTTTTATCGCCGCGACCGGGTGTGGGGCGAGGGAACAGCATATCGCGGATAGACAGGGCCGCCAAATCACGCTTCGGACAGCCGCGCCTCAGGGGCAGCGGAATAGAAAAGGGCGGCACCCGGAAGTGCCGCCCTGTCTGCAAATATTGCGGGAAGATTACTCTTCGCTGGCTTCTGCCTCTGCTTCGCCCTCGGCTTCCGCCGCAGCTTCGCCTTCGCCACCCTCTTCGGCTTCTTCCGAAACCAGAGCCGACGGTGCGGCGATATTCGCGATCACGAAGTTACGATCAGTGGTCGGCTTCGCGCCTTCGGGCAGCTTCACGTCGCCGATATGAATCGAGTCGCCGATTTCGCGGCCTTCCAGATCGACGATCACGCTTTCCGGGATGTCACCGGCGGTCACGACCAGCTCGACTTCCGGACGCACGGTCACAAGCGTGCCGCCGCGTTTCAGGCCGGGTGCCTTGTCTTCGTTGATGAACTCGACATGGATGAACAGGTTCACCTTCGTGGTGCGGCGCAGGCGCATGAAGTCGATATGCGTCGGCAGGTCTTTCACGACGTCTTTCTGAACGCCGCGGCAGATGATCCGCACGTCTTCCTGACCTTCGACTTTCAGGTTCCACAGCGTGGACATGAAGCGACCGGCGCGCAGCTTGGTCAGCAGGTTGTTGAATTCGAACTGTACCGGCAGCGGGTCTTTTCCGTCGCCATATACAATGCCGGGCACCTTGCCTTCACGGCGAGCTTTACGGGCGGCCCCCTTGCCTGTCCCCGTGCGTGCCTCGGCCACCAGATCCGGGATCTCTTTGGCCATGATATATTCCTTCAGGTTTAAGTTGACGGCCATCCTCCAAGGGTGCGTGGCCGCGAAGACGCGCCTTTAGCAGTGATCGGGCGGTTTGAAAAGGGGGAATTGGCAAAAACCGACCCCCGAGCCGCCAAGTGATGCGGCCTGTCATGGTTTGGTGTCACCGGTCGGGCTATGGTTGCGCAGGTGATGACCACTGGAGGACGCGATGGCAAGCAAGGAATACGCGCTGACGATGGCCAGATATAATCTCTGGCAGAATGAGAATATCCTGACAGCCGCAAGCACTCTGAGCGAGGCTGAGCGGCAGAAGGACCGGGGTGCGTTCTTCGGCTCGATCGAGCGGACCTTGTCGCATCTGTTCTGGGGCGATCAGGTCTGGCTCGCAAGGTTTGCGGACACGCCGGCCCCGGATTGCGGGATTGCGGACTCGACCGGGCTGATTGCCGATTGGGACGATTACTGCGCGGCTCGCGCAAAGTTTGACCGGCGCATCCTGCAATGGGCGCATGAGGTGGCGCCGGATTGGTTTGCCGGTGATCTGAAATGGTATTCCGGTGCGAGCGGGAAAGAACTGACCCGGCCCCGCTCGACGCTCGTGATCCAGATGTTCAACCACCAGACCCATCACCGGGGGCAGGTCCATGCCATGCTGACCGCTGCGGGGGCAAAACCCGGCGCAACGGATGTGCCGTTCATGCCCAAGGATTATCAGGGTCTGTAAATCATTCTGACTGACGCCAAAAGAAAAGGACGCCCGAAGGCGTCCTTCTGCTGAGCGTGGGAGAGGATCAGAGCGTGCCGTTACGCTGCTGGATCATCATGAAGGTATCATAGGTGTATTCCGCAGTCTGGTTGTACAGATACCAGTCGGCACGGAAAGCCTTGATCGAGGACCAGATCTTGTTCCAGTTCTCGTTGCTGGCGTCGAGTTCGGCATAGACCTCGTTGGCGGCTTTATAGAACGCCTCCATCACCTCCGGCGGGAAGGGACGAAGCTGCGCGCCGCCCGCGACCAGCTCTTTCAGCGCCGTCGGGTTCTTCCAGTCGTATTTCTGGAGCATGTCGGCATCGGCCGCCTGACAGCAGGTGCGCAGCAGGGACTGATAATTCGCCGGCAATTCCTCGAATTTGGCCTTGTTGAACATGAAGTGGACCGTCGGGCCGCCTTCCCACCAACCGGGGTAGTAGTAATACGGCGCGACCTTCGCGAAGCCGAGCTTCTGGTCGTCATAGGGGCCAACCCATTCGGCGCCGTCGATGGTGCCTTTCTCAAGCGCCGGATAGACATCGCCACCTGCAAGCTGCTGCGGCACAACGCCCAGACGTTCGCAGACCGCGCCCGCAAAACCGCCGAGCCGGACCTTGAGACCGGCCAGATCCTCGACCGAGTTGATCTCTTTCCGATACCAGCCGCCCATCTGGACGCCGGTATTGCCGCCGGGATAGGCGACGATGTTCTGGGTCGCCATGAACTCGTTGAACAGATCAATCCCGCCGCCGTGATAGTGCCAGGCGTTCTGCGCGCGCGCCGACAATGCGAATGGCACCGTTGCACCAAGCGCCCAGGTCGGATCCTTGCCCCAATAGTAATAGGCAACCGTGTGGCAGCAATCGACGGTGCCTTCGCTGGCGGCATCGGCAGCCTGCAGGCCGGGCACGATTTCACCGGCGGCGAAAGGCTGGATGGTGAACTTGCCGTCCGTCGCCTCGCTCAGCATCCGGGCCAGCACTTCTGCGCCGCCATAGATCGTGTCGAGCGATTTCGGGAAAGACGAGGTCAGACGCCAGTTGATCGTCGGCATCTCCTGCGCGATGGCCGGGGCAGCAAGCGTCGTTGCCGCAGCAGCGCCTGCGCCGCCGATGGTGGCATGGGTCAGGAAACGACGGCGGTTGAGGTTTGATTTTTCTGTCATAAGTCCTCCACATTGCGCGGCTCGCTTCGCCGCGCTTGGAACATATTGTGCATGGCCGCAGCATTCTGTCGAGATCAAACACCCGGCCAGCAAGAATTTTTCGATCACAACTCCGGGCCAGTTCAGACCCGCCTCGGCGCGGCGCACGGCAAGCGGCAGCTTATGCGTGCCCGATCCGGCGGCGAAGAAGAACGCGCCAATGCAGCGCAATCGCACTTTTCATCGCCCTGATCCGTTTATAAGCTCGCTGGAAAAGCGCGGCCGCAGGGAGAGTTCATGTCCGCCACCCGTTTCGACGCCGAGGCGCGTCAGGGCCTGACAATGGTGTCGCCGCCGCTGATCTATGCGGTGCTGATGCTGGCGGCACCCCTGTTGACGATCCTCGCCTATTCCTTCTTCCGCGACGGCTATCTGGAGGTCATCCGGGAATTCACGCTGGATAATTACCGCGCCGTCTGGGCCGATCCGGTGTTCCACAAGATCATGATCCGCTCGCTGCTGGTGGCGGTTCTGGTGACGCTGGCGACCGTGGTGCTGGCGTTTCCGGTGGCCTATTTCCTGTCCTTCGGGCTCAGGCCGGAGCGCAAGGCGATGTGGATTTTCCTCATCACCATTCCGTTCTGGACCTCGTATCTGATCCGGGTGTTCCTGTGGAAGGTGATCCTGTCGGAGGAGGGGGTTATCAACTCCGTCCTCGATCTTCTGCCACTGGTCCAGCCTGCCGGGGACATGTTGTATAATGTTCAGGCCATTGTGGTGACGCTGGCCCATGCCTATGCGCCCTTTGCGATCCTGCCGATCTATGTCGCGCTTGAAAAGGTCGACCGATCGCTGCTGGAGGCGGGGCGGGATTTGGGCGAATCCCGGCTGATGACCTTCTGGCGCGTGACCCTGCCGCTGGCCATGCCGGGGGTGGTGGCGGCAACGCTGATCGTGTTCATCCCGACCATCGGCGATTACGTCACGCCCGAGCTGATCGGCGGCGGCAAGGTGCCGATGATCGCCAATATGGTGCAGGTGAATATGCTGGCGCTCGACAACAAGCCAATGGGCTCGGCGCTTGCGGTGACGGCGATGCTGATCGTGGCTGTGGTCAGCGTGATCTTCATCCTGCTCAACCGACGCTTTCTGAGGGTGAGGCAATGAAGTTCACCGGGCTGCGCGTCTACGCGATCCTTTATCTGCTGTTTCTTTATGCGCCGATCCTGCTTTTGCCGCTGTTCGCGTTCAACTCCGGCACGATCATCGCCTTTCCGCTGCGCGGTTTCACAACGGACTGGTTCGCGGAGATGCTGGGCAATCAGACCCTGCGGCGTGCTTTCACCAATTCGATGATTATCGCCGTCAGTTCCGCTGTGCTGGCGACCGCGCTTGGTATCTTCGCGGCGCGTGCCTCCACCCGGTTCAGCTTTCCGGGCAAGACAGGGATCATGGGGCTGATCATGCTGCCGCTGGTCCTGCCGGAAATCATCGTGGCGATGTCGCTTCTGGTGGTGCTGCTGGCGATCGGGGTGCAGCTATCGGTGTTCACCGTCATTCTGGGTCACACGCTGATCTGCATGCCCTATGCCATCGCGATCCTGTCGACGGCGTTCAACAGCCTCGACAAATCGCTGGAGGAGGCCGCCTATGATCTGGGCGAAACGAGATGGAGCGCGTTCCGGCTGGTGATCCTGCCACTGGTCATGCCGGGGATCGTGTCGTCGCTGCTGATGAGCTTCACCATCAGCCTTGACGAATTCATCATCGCCTTCTTCCTCGCCGGGAACGAACCGACGCTGCCGACCTATATCTTCAGTCAGCTGCGTTTCCCGCAATCCATCCCGGTCATCATGGCGCTCGGCACCGTTCTGGTGGCGATGTCGATCCTGCTCCTGACCGCTGCCGAATATTACCGCCGCCGGGGTGTTGCCCGGACCGGCCAGAAAGACACCGGAGGCTTCATTTGACCGAGACCGCACAGGCCAGCGCCGCCAAACCTGCCTCCCGCATGTCCAAGGCCGCAAACCGCTATGCGGAGTTGCAGGCGGCCAGACCGATGATCGAGTGTCGGGAGGTGCATAAATATTACGGCGATTACCACGCGCTGCGCGGCATCGATCTGGACATCCGCGCGGGCGAGTTCTTTTCGCTGCTCGGGCCGTCCGGCTGCGGCAAGACCACGCTGTTGCGGGTCATCGCCGGGTTTGAGGAGATTTCCTCGGGCGTGGTGATGATCGACGGTGGCGATATGGTGTCGGTGCCCGCGAACAAGCGCCCGACGAATATGGTTTTCCAGTCTTATGCCATCTTCCCGCATCTGACGGTGGCGCAGAATGTCGCCTTCGGGCTGCGCCGTGATCCGCGGTCGCGTGCCGAAAAAGATGCCGCCGTGGAGGAGGCGCTTTCGATGGTGGGCCTTGCCGGTTATGGCGAGCGCGCGGCGCATGCGCTTTCAGGTGGGCAGCGGCAGCGGGTTGCTTTGGCCCGCGCCCTGATCCTGAAGCCGAAGGTGCTGCTGCTGGATGAGCCGCTTTCGGCGCTTGATCGCAAGATGCGCGAACAGATGCAGGTGGAGCTTATCAAGCTGCAACGTCAGGTTGGCATCACCTTCGTTCTGGTCACCCACGATCAGGAGGAGGCTCTGGTGATGTCGGACCGGATCGCCGTGATGTTCGAGGGCGGCATTGCCCAGCTTGATGAGCCGGAATCGCTCTATGCTCGTCCGGTCAGCCGGCGGGTGGCGGATTTCATCGGGGTGATGAATTTCCTGCCGGTGACGGTGCTGTCGGAGGACGAAACCGGCGCCCGCGTGGATGTCGAGGGGCTGGGAGAGTTCGACATCGCCCCCGGTCAGATCGCCGCGAAGAACGAGAACGATGCAGACCCCCTTATCGGCTTCCGGCCCGAGGCGGTCAGCGTCTTTCCCGAAGGTCAGGCCCAGAATGCCGCGCGGCAGAGTGGCGGCATCATCGACGAGGTCGTCTATTACGGCGACATGACCTATTACGATGTGCGGCTGGACGAGGAGGACGGCACCACGTCAGAGCCGGTTCGGATCTCCATGCGCAATGTCTATGGCCGCGATATTCCCAGCGTCGGCACCCGCGTTTCGGTCGCGTGGTCACCGGCAAGCATGATCCTGTTCCGTTAAGGTTCCTCGTCGAACGGGGCGAGCTCTGCCTGAGCCTTCTTCGTCAGCGATTTGCGGATCAGCCGGTAGGACTGGCTGATCCGGTGTTCAAGCTCGTCCCGGTCGGCATCGCAGGGCAGGGCGACCCAGCTTCGATGCATATAGGGGGCCTTTGCCGCCACGCCTGCGTCAATCAGCATGGCGGCGGTGTCGATGCTGTCGCATTTGACGGAGACCCGGTCCTCCTTCATGCCGATCAGGGCGAAGATCTTGTCGCCCACCTTCCAGCAATCATGACCGCCGCCCCAGGGATCGGAATGTTCCGCCCCGGGATAGGTCGCGCAAAGCTCGTTTACCTGTTTCCGGCTCATGGGGACAGCTTAGCCTGAAAGAGGCCGCGCTCAAACCTCTTCGATGCGCAACTCGACCGGGTCTTCCGCGATAACGCCGGTTTTCGGCAGCATCTCGATGGCATGGTCAATCGCGTCGGGCGTGGTTTTATGGGTCACGATCAGCACCGGGGCCGGGCCGTCCTCATGGTCGTATTGCCGCATCCGGTGGATGGAAATGCCGGCATCGCCCAGCACACTCGCCACCTTGGCAAGCGCGCCGGGTTTGTCCAGCAGGGCCAGCCGCATGTAATAGGCCGCAGGCACAGCCGTCCGCGCCGGAACCGCCTGTTTCAGACCCTTGGCGGGCTGGCCGAATACCGGGATGCGCACGCCACGGGCAAGCTCCACGATATCGGACAGGACCGCGCTCGCCGTCGGGCCTTCGCCCGCACCGGCGCCCCGCAGGACGATCTGGCCGACCGCGTCGCCCTCGATCACCACCATATTGGTGCCGCCCTGCAATTGCCCGATGGGGCTGTCGGCGGGGACGAGGCAGGGGGACATGCGCTGCTCCAGCCCGCGCGCGGTCATCTGCGCCACGCCGAGAAGTTTGATGCGATAGCCCATATCGGCGGCGCGGCGGATATCGTCGATGCTGACCCGCTCAATCCCCTCGATCTCGACCGCGTCGAAATCGACCCTGGTGCCGAAGGCGATGGATGACAGGATGGACAGCTTGTGCGAGGCGTCAATGCCGCCCACGTCAAGCGTCGGATCGGCCTCCAGATAGCCAAGCTGGCGGGCCTCCTCGAACACGGCCTCATAGGGCAGGCCGCCGCTTTCCATCCGGGTCAGGATATAGTTGCAGGTGCCGTTCATCACGCCCATGACCCGATGCAGATCGTTCCCGGCGAGTGACTCCGTCATCGTCTTGATGACCGGAATCCCGCCCGCGACCGCTGCCTCGAACCGCAGGACGCGGCCCTCGGCTTCGGCCAGTTCGGCCAGTTCCTGACCGTGACGGGCCAGAAGCGCCTTGTTCGCGGTCACGACATCCTTGCCGGATTTCAGCGCGCGCTCGACGGAGTCCTTTGCGATGCCCTCATCCCCGCCGACGAGTTCAATATAGACATCCACATCGTCGCGCGCGGCAAGCTGGGTCGGGTCGTCCACCCATTCATAGGCCGACAGATCCGCGTCGCGGTTCTTCATCCGGTCGCGCGCGCTCACAGCGGTGATGGCAACCGGACGACCGGACCGCGCCGCGATCAGGTCGGCATGTTTCTGAATGATCTTGACGACACCGATCCCGACGGTGCCGAGCCCGGCAATGCCAAGCCGTAATGGGGCGGACATGATAGCCTCTTTTTTCGCTTGATCCGCCTGTTATCGCGAGCCGCGCCGGGTTGCAACGCGTCTGTCGGCGCGCCGGTGACGCATGGGAAATTTCGTGTACCGCGTGGTCCCGTTTTCGCGAGGCTCAGCCGTGATCATGGTCGTCGCCCTGATCGTGGCCGACCCATTCGCCCTCGATCCCGGTCGCCCGCATGATGGAGACGATCCGGGCGGCGGCGTTCAGCGTGGCTTCGTGGATCTGGTAAATATCCTCGGCGCTCAGATCATCGGGGAAGCTCTCCCCCTTGGTATTCAGAAATGCCGGATGCCAGCGGGGGCTGTCGGCGACCGGCTTCCATGAGGCATGGCACAGCATATTGCGGGATTTGCGGATGGCGCGCAGATCGCGGGCCAGATCGTCGCGCCCGCGAACCTGGGCGCGGCCCATCTGTTTGACGAACTGGTCGATCAGCGTACCCATTGTGTCGTCCGCGATCTCCTCCATCCGGCGCAGCCAGGCTGCCAGCGCGCGGTCATTCGGGGTCTCGCCCAGCCCGTCCCTGGACAGCGCGAAGATGGCGCGTTTCAGAGCCTCCTCCAAAAAGCCGAAACTGGCCACAGCGTGACCGATCGCGGCGGCGAAGTCGTCGGGCAGGCGGTCTGGCGCGCGGCTCATGCTCATGGGGCGATTCCTAAATCAGCTTTTCGGACTTGTCTGCCCCCCGAGGCTCAGAAAAACACCCGCCCAAGCCCGACGATGGCGCTCAGCACCGCGCAGACGACCGTGGGGTAGAACCCGGCTGCAAAGCCGAAGGCGCGCAGCGGCGGAGATTTCAGATAGCCGAGCCAGAAGGCAATCCGCGTCAACCCGAAGCTGATCCCGAGCGCAGCCGGAAGGCCGGGGCCGAACAGCACCCCGGCGGCAGGCCAGATGGCAGCGGCAAGGACAAGCTGTTCGGTGGTGTTGGTCAGGACACGCTGCGTGATCTCCTCCGTGCTGCCGGGCGCGAAGGCCTCGCCGTCGATATTGCCGGGGCTGAAAAACCGTCCTGCGGCGAGGCGGGCGACCATTGTGAGCATCACCATCCCGCCCGGCAACCCCGCCAGCATGATCGCCGGAAGCGGGTCGATCCAATGCCCCCATGAAAACCCCAGCCACAGGACCGGCAGCACCCAGATGGCGGCGATCACCATCCCGGCTGCGACCTTCCGTTGTTTTTCCATTCTCTGCCCCCCATTCACGCGTCAGTCAGTCCCATATAACCGATCTGACGCCGGATAACGTGACAGCATGTCTTTCCCATTCCCTCTGCCGGACTATATGAGTCCTATGAGCGAGGTGGCGATGATAAACTTGATCCGGTTCACGGCTTTCGGAATGATGCTTATGGCAATGGGGCCGGGGCGCGATGCGCCGCCGCCGTCACAGGTCAATCCACCATCCCCGGCAGAGGTGGATGCCGCGCAATCCCCGCGTCCCGCAGCGCCGCAGGACAACGGCAATCCGGTGCTGAGCGAGTTGCTGATCCATGACGCCGCCGATGTCGACCCGGAGGCATTCCTGTGGGAGTTCCGCCCGCTGGTGGTGTTCGCGGAAACCCCGTCCGATCCGGCTTTCATCACCCAGATGCAGTCGTTGCGCGACCGCCCGGCGGCGCTGATCGAACGCGACGTGGTGGTGATCTTCGACGCCGATCCGGCGGCGAATACGGTCTGGCGGCAGGAATTGCGTCCGCGCGGCTTCTCCCTCGTGCTGCTCGACAAGGACGGTCAGGCAGAGCTGCGCAAACCCCGCCCGTGGAGCGTGCGGGAAATCTCGCGCGCCATCGACAAATTCCCGATGCGGCGAGAGGAGATCGGCAGGGCAGGGGTCTTGCCGTAATTCTTGCGAAAATCGCGCCGACGCCCTATATTATGCGTGAAAAGGAGGAATGCATCATGTCCGCATCCTACGCACCGAAACCGATCAAGGTCAGGACCGGCCCGCGTCCAGGTTACTGATACGACCCCTGCCGTCCATATTCGACAGGATGGCCGATAATGCGCCTTCGCCAAGTTCGATTGCGCCAAGTTTCATCGAAATATAGTCACGATACATGGCCGCGGCGCGTTTTGCGCCGATTTTCGCCGTGTCCAGCTCCCGCAGATCGGTAATCATCGCCGAAATCGCGTTGAGCTGGCTGTAATAAAGCACCACCGGATCAATCGTATCGCGCGGCAGAATGTGGATTTCCCCGATGATCGCGTGGAAAACCGCATTGTTATGCTCGGTCGGGATGACCGGGAAATATCCCGTCTGATGCTCGATCCGCTGCGCGATGTCTTCGCCATATTCCGCGATATGATCGCGCTCCAGAACCGACAGATAGGCGCGGATTTCTGCGAAGATGGCGCGCTGAACGTCGCGCACCCGATCCGCCCGCTGCCGCGCGTCGCGCTTGCGGCCCTGCCACCAGACCACCCACCAGCCCAGAACGATGAAGCACCCCGCGATCATCGCGGATTGTGCCTGCGGGGCAAGGAACTGGTCCAGCGGGGCGGCCATGTTCAGGCGAACTCCATGATGATGTCGTCGACCTTGAGGCTCTGGCCCGGTTCCGCCGCGATGCGTTTGACCACGCCCCTGGTTTCGGCGCGCAGGATATTTTCCATCTTCATCGCCTCGATGGTGGCGAGCGGCTGGCCTTCCTCCACCGTATCCCCCTCGGACACGGCAATGGACTGCACCAGCCCCGGCATCGGGCAGAGCAGCAGCTTCGACTGGTCAGGCTTCTCGATCACCGGCATCAGCCGGGCGAGGCGGGCGGCACGGGGCGTACGGACATGCACCGCCAGATCCGCGCCGGAGGTCCGCAGCCGGAAACCCGCACTGATCCGGTCGACCTTCATCACCAAAGGCCGCCCCTCGACCGTCATGCGGGCGAGGCTGCGACCCGGCACCCAGTCGGAAACCACCCGAAGCGCGCGCCCCGCCACCGTGACGGTCGAGCCCGCGCGGTCGGCGTCGATCCGCGTCTCGAACTCCTGATCGCCGATGCAGACGACCCAGTCGCTGCCCACCTTGCGTTCGTGATTGCCAAGCCGCCCGCTGATCCGGCTGCGGCGGATTTCCGTGACCCGGTACATGGCCGAGGCGGCAGCGGCGATCCGGTGCAACTCCCGCTCGGGCAGTTCGGTGCCGTGAAATCCGGTCGGATATTCCTCGGCGATGAACCCGGTCGAGATGTCGCCTGCGATGAATTTAGGGTGATCCATGACGGCGGACAGGAACGGGATATTATGGCCGATCCCGTCAATCTCGAAAGCATTCAGCGCGCCGCGCATGGTCTCAATCGCCTGCTCGCGGGACGGGGCCCAACTGCACAGCTTGGCAATCATCGGATCGTAGAACACCGAAATTTCGCCGCCCTCATAGACGCCGGTATCGTTGCGGATGCCGGTTGCGGCCTCTGGCGGGGCCGCGTCCGGGACCGCTGGCACCCAGTTGCCTGCCTGCGCCAACGGACCTGCCTGCTGTTCTTCCGGGGGCTGATAGCGGGTCAGCCGGCCCGTGGAGGGCAGAAAGCCGCGATACGGGTCCTCCGCATAGACGCGGGATTCGATGGCCCAGCCGTTCAGCGCCAGATCCTGCTGCGCGAAGGCCAGAGGCTCACCCGCTGCAACGCGGATCATCTGTTCGACCAGATCGATGCCGGAAATCAACTCCGTCACCGGATGTTCGACCTGAAGCCGCGTGTTCATTTCGAGGAAATAGAAATTCCGCGCCGCATCGACGATGAATTCGACTGTCCCGGCGCTGACATAGCCCACGGCCTGCGCAAGCCGCACCGCCTGTTCGCCCATAGCGGCGCGCGTCTTCGGGTCCAGAAACGGTGAGGGGGCCTCTTCGATTACCTTCTGGTTGCGCCGCTGGATGGAGCATTCGCGCTCGTGCAGATAGACGCACTTGCCGTGGCTGTCGGCCAGAAGCTGGATTTCGATATGGCGCGGCGAGGTGACGAATTTCTCGATAAAGATACGGTCATCGCCGAAACTCGCCGCCGCCTCGTTCTTCGAGGACTGAAACCCCGCCCGTGCATCGTCGTCGTTCCAGGCGATGCGCATTCCCTTGCCGCCGCCACCCGCCGACGCCTTTATCATCACCGGATAGCCGATCTGCGCGGCGATGCGCACCGCGTCCTCCGCATCCGTGATCAGCCCCATATGGCCCGGAACCGTGGACACGCCCGCCTCGTCCGCGATCTTCTTCGAGGTGATCTTGTCGCCCATGGCTTCGATGGCCGCAGCAGGCGGGCCGATGAAGGTGACGCCTTCAGCCGCCAGAGCCTCGGCAAATCTACGGTTCTCGGACAGAAACCCGTAGCCCGGATGGACGGCATCCGCGCCGCTCTCGCGAATGGCGGTCATGATCCGGTCGATGTCGATATAAGACTGGCTGGCCTGTGCCGGGCCGATATGGACCGCCTCATCCGCCATCTTCACATGCAGCGCATGCCGGTCGGCGTCGGAATAGACCGCGACGGTGGCGATCCCCATTTTCCGGGCGGTCTTGATGATGCGGCAGGCAATCTCGCCGCGATTGGCAATCAGGATTTTCTTGAACATATCGGCATCGCTGGCAAGAAAAAGCCGCCCGCGGAGGCTCCGCAGGCGGCGAGGTTCGTGTCGGATACACGCCGCGAGATCAGGCGCGGCGTGTTGGTATTATTCGCAGAAACCGACGTCGTTGCAGACCGCACCAGCAGCCGCTCCGGCTGCGGCGGCCTTGTAGACGTCGCTTTCATCCTTGCCGGCGACATGGGCGATTGTGGCCCCTGCGGCAGCGCCGATGGCGGCACGGTCGATGTCGGTCGGATTGATGTTCTGCGTGCAACCGGCAACACCGATTGCAAAAATGGCGGCCATAGCCGCGCTTGTGACTTTAGCCATGTTTTTTCTCTGTATTTGGATCGGCGGGATGCGGCGAAGCTATCCCCGCCCGGATAGGATGGGGCAGCCGCAACGGCGACTGCCCGGATCGTCAGCTTACTGGCTGGCGCAAACGCCTGCGTCGTCGCAAAGCGCACCGGCTGCAGCGCCGACAAGCGCGCCGGTTCCGATATCTTCGTCGAACGCTTTGGCTGCGACCGCACCCGCACCGGCCCCGACGAGGGCGCGCTGCGCGTCAGCCGACATATAGGTGCCGCCGCCATAAGGGCTGGTCGCACAAGCGGCGAGGGAACCCACGACAAACGCTGCACCTGCGAAGCGGAGGAAAGTCTTGTTCTGCATGAAACACTGCCTTGTTTTATGGCCCGTTGGAATCGGGCGTGATTGATTTCGCTTTCCATTCTGCCACAATGGCTTGGCACGGAAAACTGACAACCGCGTGAAAAATCCGAGAGCGGCGACGCGGCGCTCATATATCGCCCCGGAATTCGTCGTCTCCGTCAGGATCCTCTCCGTCAGGGTCTTCGTCATCCCAGTCGTCTTCCCACTGATCTTCATCGGCGAATATCTCCGGGAAGTTCGCCTGGGCCTTCGCCATATCGACGCGGAAAAGCTGGTCGTAGGAGACCGGATCCAGCTTGCCGACCGCGACCACCTCGCGGCCCAGAAGCCAGGACAGGCGACCCGCATCCAAATTGCCGCGCTCGAATTCCTCTTCACCGAAATGCTCGATCAGCGCGGTAAGGAAACCCGCATCCGCACGGCGATCCGCCGGGCTGCGATCACGGAAACGCTCCCGCGCGATCAGCTTCGTCGCGCCTTTTGGATTGGCGCGGCGAATGGTGAACTGGAAATCGGTCGATGGCAGGCGGGACGGAAAGCCGCGATGTTTCAGCATATGGCCTCCGCCCCGGCTGGATCGCACGGACAGACCCGCTGCCCGCACAACCGGATAACGTGATCAGTTCGCGCCGTATTTGCCCTGATAGACCGGCTCCTGCGTGACCGGCACGACCGGGCCCGTGGTGGTGTAGTCAGGCTGACGCGGCTGACATGCGGCAAGGATACCCACGGCGACGAGGGCGAACGCGATTTTCTTCGACATTGACTGCTCCTGTGATCAGGGGCTTTTTCGCCCCTTTTATATGGTAGGCATGGCGCAATATGCGCACATGGCAGCAGAGTAATCAGATTAAACCCGCCGCGATAGCTGGCTTTCGGGGCAGCGGGCGGGACATTGCCGATCTGTGGCACGGTTGCATCAACCATCAGAACGGGGCCCAGACACATTCATCGCGGTCGGGCGGCAGCGTGAAAGCCTCGAACAACTGGACCGCACCGATGGCGATTTCCCCGGCTTTGGTCTCGCGGTCGGCCAGCGAAATCAGGATTTCGGAGGGGCGGGGTGCAGGGCTGGCGATACGCGGCAGCACGAAGTTTTCGCAAAGCCAGACGATGTCGTCATGCATCGGATCGCGGACCAGACTGTCGGGCGCACGCGGCAGCGCCGGGCTGTTGGCCGCGCCTTCCATCCCGTCGGGATCGCTGGTTTCCGGATCCGGCAAAACCTCGACGCTCCCGGCCGTGTCGGCTGCCTCAACGCCGGGAACGGGTCGCTGATCGATTTCCTCCGCCCGCATTACGCCGCTGTCGACGGCCTGAAGAAAGATCGAGATGCCGGGATCCTCTTCACTGGTTGCCAGCTGCTCAAGTGCGGCGATTTCCTCATCCGTCAGCTCTTCCATCGGTCCATCGGGGGCAGGTGGCACCAGATTATCCAGCTCCGGCGCGACAAAGCGGAAACGATAGGTCAGGCCGTCCACGCCGGGCAGGCCGTGGATCGTTTCCAGCCAATAGATCGGCTGGCCCGACGGCACCGGCAAAAGGTTCGGATTGGGACCGGCGGCACTGACCGATGTGGCGGTTGCGAGAAGAAAGGCTGTCGTAATAAGTTTCATAACGGAAGATTGTCGTGTTTTTTCCATGGATTATTCTGCTGTTTGTTGCGCAGACTTGCGAAAGCGCGCGCGATACGGCGGCGGGTCGAGCGGGGCTGGATCACCTCGTCGACGAAGCCGCGCTCGGCTGCGATGAATGGGTTGGCGAAGCGGTCCTCGTAATCCTCGGTCAGGGCGGCGATGCGGTCGGTGTCGTCAAGCTCGCCGCGGTGCAGGATCTCGACCGCGCCTTTCGCGCCCATAACCGCGATCTCAGCCGTGGGCCAGGCGTAATTGAAATCGCCGCGCATCTGCTTTGACGACATGACGATATAAGCGCCGCCATACGCCTTGCGGGTGATAAGCGTGACCTTGGGCACCGTGGCCTCGCCATAAGCGAAGGCGAGCTTTGCGCCGTGGCTGATGATCCCGTCCCATTCCTGCCCGGTGCCCGGCAGAAATCCCGGCACGTCGATCAGGGTCAGGATCGGGATCGAGAACGCATCGCAGAACCGCACGAAACGCGCGGCCTTGCGTGAGCTGTCAATGTCCAGACACCCGGCCAGCACAAGCGGCTGATTGGCAACGACGCCGACCGTCCGCCCCTCGATCCGGATGAAGCCGCACAGGATATTGCCCGCGAAATCCCGCTGTATCTCGAAGAAATCGCCCTCATCCGCGATCTTCACCACCAGCTCGCGCATATCATAGGGCAGGTTCGGGTTGTCCGGGACCAGCGTATCGAGGCCGAGCTCGATCCGGGCCGGATCGTCGAAGAAGGGCCGGGTCGGCGGGACTTCCCGGTTGGACAGGGGCAGGAAATCGACAAAGCGGCGGGTCTCGATCAGAATTTCGACATCGTTTTCAAACGCCGCATCGGCCACCCCGGATTTCTGCGTATGCGCATCGGCACCGCCAAGCTCCTCCGCTGTCACCAGCTCATTCGTCACCGTTTTGACCACGTCCGGGCCGGTCACGAACATGTAGGACGTGCCGCGGGTCATGAAGGTGAAATCGGTGATCGCGGGTGAATAGACCGCACCGCCAGCGCATGGCCCCATGATGAGCGAGATCTGCGGCACCACCCCGGAGGCGAGGATATTGCGCTGAAACACCTCCGCATAACCGGCAAGGCTCGACACGCCTTCCTGAATCCGCGCGCCCCCCGAATCGTTCAGCCCGATCAGCGGCGCGCCGTTGCGGATGGCCATATCCTGAATCTTGCAGATCTTGCGGGCATGGGTTTCGGACAGCGAGCCGCCGAACACCGTGAAATCCTGCGCGTAGACATAGACCAGCCGCCCGTTGATCGTGCCCCATCCGGTCACCACGCCATCCCCCGCAGGCCGGTTTTCAGCCATGCCGAAATCGGTTGACCTATGGGTGACGAACATGTCGAATTCCTCGAAACTGTCGTCGTCCAGCAGCAATTCCAGCCGCTCGCGCGCCGTCAGCTTGCCACGCGCATGCTGCGCGTCGATCCGCGCCTGTCCGCCGCCCAGACGCGCGGCTTTGCGCCGCGCCTCCAGCTGCTCCAAGATGTGCTTCATCGTCCGCCCCAGCCGATAATTTCACAGATCATGACTGAAAGCTTGCGCGGGAACAAACCGAAAATCTGCAATGACCACGGGCCCTTGACGGCGGGCGGGCTTTGTCGGAAAGCAAAACCTATGGTTTTGCAGATCGATCTTTCCGCCCTCAGGGCAAATTATCGCACCCTTGCGGGTCTGGCACCCGGCGCGCGCGCTGCGGCTGTCGTGAAGGCGAATGGATATGGGCTAGGGGCGGAGCATGTCGCCCGTGCTCTGGCGCAAGAAGGCGCGACGGATTTCTTCGTGGCGCTTGCATCGGAAGTCCCGGCGGTGCGTCGGGGTGCGGGCGCAGAGTCACGGATTTTCGTGCTGTCCGGCCATATGGAGGGCGCGGCCCTTGGCGATGCGATCCCGGTCCTGAACAGTGCGGAGCAGTTCTTCCGCGACCGCGCGACCCGCCCCGGCAGACCCTTCGCCATCCAGCTGGACAGCGGCATGAACCGGCTGGGGATGGAGCCGGGCGAATGGGCCGGGCTGAAGGCGGAGGCGCTTGCCGCCGCACCGGAACTGATCATGTCGCATCTGGCCTGCGCGGATGAGCCGGATCACCCGATGAACCGCCAGCAATTGCAGTGCTTCCGCGAGATGACCGACGGTGTCACCGTGCCCCGCAGCCTTGCCGCAACAGGCGGGATATTGCTGGGGCCGGATTATCATTTCGACATCACACGCGCCGGGATCGGCATGTATGGCGGCCAGCCATTCGCTGATGCGAAACCCGTGGTCCGCCTGTCCCTGCCGGTCATCCAGACCCGCGAGGTTATTGCCGGGGAAACGGTCGGCTACGGCAACACATGGACCGCCCGCCGGACGACGCGGGTTGCGACCGTGGCCGCTGGCTATGCTGATGGAATTCACCGTGCCCTGTCATCGGACGGAAACCGGCGCCGGATTGACCTGCTGGCGGGCGACAATCGCTGTCCGGTCCTCGGGCGGGTGTCGATGGATCTGATCACAGCGGATGTCTCCGCCCTTGATGAGGTTCCGGCGGCGCTTGATCTGCTGTCACCGGCGCAGACCGTCGACGACGTGGCCGATATCATCGGCACCATCGGATATGAGGTTCTGACCTCACTCGGCGCGCGCTATCCGCGCAGCTATGTCTGAAAGACCTGCACCGTGAAGTTTTTGTGACAGGTCGGCGGTTTTTGACACAAACACTTGTGTAACGCCGCGCGGCACACCAAGAATGGGGGGAAGAACAATCCGGAGACCTCCTTGGGCCTGACCCCGACCGCACCCGATACCGCCGCGCCTGCCGCCAATCAGGGCGAGACGCTTCTGGAATTCCCCGACAACCGATTGCTGATCGAGCTGTGCGGCCCCGCCGACCAGCATCTTCAGCAGATCGAGTCCGCGCTCAGCGTGCATGTGCTGCGGCGTGGAAATCTGCTGGCCGTGGTCGGTCCGGCGCAGGCGCGGGAGGAGGCAGCGCAGCTTTTGCAGGCGCTTTATGCACGGCTGGAGCAGGGCCGCCCGGTGACCGGGGCGGAGATCGACGCCGCGTTGCGCATGGGACCGGATGCCGAACCGGCCTCGCTGTCGCCCGACGAGCAGCTTGAAATGTTCGGCACCGGCCCCATCGAGCTGCGCACCCGCAAGAAAACCGTCGAGCCGCGCACCGATGCGCAGAAGGATTACGTCCGCAATCTTTTCGCCAATGAGATGGCCTTCGGGATCGGTCCGGCGGGGACCGGCAAAACCTATCTCGCCGTCGCGGCTGGCGTCACCATGCTGATCGGCGGCCATGTCGACCGCATCATCCTGTCCCGCCCGGCGGTCGAGGCGGGGGAACGGCTTGGCTTCCTGCCCGGTGACATGAAGGAAAAAGTCGATCCCTATATGCAGCCGCTTTATGACGCGCTGAACGATTTCCTGCCCGGCAAGCAACTCGCCAAGCTGATGGAGGAAAAGCGGATCGAGATCGCGCCTTTGGCCTTCATGCGCGGGCGGACGCTGTCGAATGCTTTCGTGGTGCTGGACGAGGCGCAGAATGCCTCCACCATGCAGATGAAGATGTTCCTGACCCGGCTGGGGGAGGGCTCACGCATGGTCATCACCGGCGACCGCAGCCAGATCGACCTGCCGCGCGGAACGCAATCGGGGCTGGTCGACGCCGAAAAGATCCTCGCCGGGATCAAGGGGATCAGCTTCAATTATTTCACCGCGAAAGATGTGGTGCGGCACAAGCTGGTGGCGCGGATTATCGAGGCGTATGACGCCGCCGATGCCGATGCCCTCGCGAACGGGGGGGAGGCGCCGCGTGGCAGCTACGCCCCGCGCCGCACCCCGGGTTCCTCCCGTCAGGGTCGCGCGGATGGCTGATATCGACGTGGTCATCGAGGATGACCGATGGATTGAAGCCGGGCTCGACGCCCTGGCGCAGCGTGCGGGGCAGGCGGCGCTGAACTGGCTCGGCATGGATGCGGATATCTGCATCATGGGCTGCGATGACACGCGCATCGCGGCGCTGAACGGGGATTTCCGCGACAAGCCCCAGCCGACCAATGTGTTGTCATGGCCGGCGGTCGAGCATGTCGCGCATCCGCCCGGTGCGCATCCGCCGCGGCCCGACACCGATGAGCTGGGCGATATCGCGATTGCGTGGGAGACCTGCCAGCGTGAAGCGACCGTGCAAGGCAAGGCGTTTGACGCGCATGTGACCCATCTTCTGGTCCACGCGATCCTGCATCTCGCCGGTTACGATCATCTGAATGACGTAGATGCGGAAACCATGGAGGCGGCTGAGCGTTCCGTTCTTCAGCCCCTCGGCATAGACGACCCTTATCTGGAGAGGACCCGATGAACAGCGACCCGTCCCGAAGTCCCGGCCATAGCGACGAAGTCGGCGCGGACCCTGCCGGATGGGCTGACGGGGTCGGCTCCGAAGGCCGCGATCTGCCGAGTTCGCGGGGATTTCTGGGCCGGATTTTCGGGGCGTTCGGTGGCAGTGCCGATAATGACAGCGATATACCGGAGGCGCATCGCGCGCCGGAACCCGCTGCCCCCGGTATGGTCAATCTGCGCCGGATGCGGGTCGATGATGTCGCCATCCCGAAGGTGGAAATCGTCGCGGCCCCGGTCACGGCCAGCCTTGAAGAGCTGGTCGAGATGTTCCGCGAACACGGATTTTCCCGCGTGCCGGTCTATCGCGGGACGCTGGACAGTCCGCTGGGCCTGATTCACCTGAAGGATCTGGCGCTGAAACATGGGTTCGGGGCGAAGCCGGCCGGAAAGTTCTCTCTGCGCCCGATGCTGCGGCCGCTGCTATATGTGCCGCCATCGATGCCGATCGGGGTGTTGCTGCAGCAGATGCAGAAGGACCGCAAACATATGGCGCTGGTCATCGACGAATATGGCGGGGTCGACGGGCTGGTGACCATCGAGGATCTTATCGAGCAGGTGGTCGGTGAGATCGAGGACGAACATGACGAGGTCGAGGGCGGTCTCTGGCTGTCGGAGAAGCCGGGTCAATGGTTGATACAGGCCCGCGCGCCGCTGGACGAGTTGGAGCAGGAGACCGGGTTGCGTCTGGTCCCGGCGGAGGAAGAGGACGATATCGATACGCTGGGCGGGCTGATCTTCATGCTGACCGGGCGCGTGCCGGTGCGTGGAGAGGTGATCCCGCATGATTCCGGCGCTGAGTTCGAAATCGTCGACGCCGATCCGCGCCGGATCAAGCGCGTGCGCCTGCGTCTGCCATCGGCGGATGAAACCCCGGCGAGGCCTAAGCAGGACTGATCCTGTCCCCGGCCTGCGATGCGCTGGTCTTCAAGGCCTGTCTGCTAAACGCATTTCAGGCAAGATATGTCTGCCAAAACAGAAACGCGGCAGTGCATCATTCTCTATCGGCCCGAGATGCTCTGACTGCGACATACTCAGGCTGCAATGAGTGTTGCCCTGATCGCCTGATCTCTTCTGTCATCTTAGAACGGCTATCCCCATCCAGCCCGCTGCGAAGGGGGATAACGATGCTCAATAACTGCGAAGAAGGCCCACCAAACGCCCCTGAACCTTCACCTGCTCCTCCGGCAGGATACGGGTTTCATAGGCCGGGTTTGCCGCTTCCAAGGCTATCATTGCACCCTTTCTGCGGTAATATTTCAGCGTCGCTTCCTGCCCTTCGACAAGCGCCACGACTATATCGCCATTTTCAACCGCATCTTGTTCACGGATCACGACGATATCGCCGTCATTGATCCCCGCGTCGATCATGGAGTCGCCCCTGACCTCAAGCGCGTAGTGGCTTTTCTGACCGGAGAGCATACTGCCCGGCACGGCGACATGATGGGAGATTTCCGAAATCGCCTCGATCGGGACGCCAGCCGCGATGCGTCCCATGACCGGCAGTTCCATTGCGTGGATTGCAGGCTGGGCCGGGGTACGCCCCCCCGTGCCACGCGCATCGGGGTTTCCGTCGATCACCTTGGGCGAGAATCCTTCCGGCTTCTTTGCCGTCGCCGCGGCGAGGGATTCCGGCAATTTGATGATCTCAAGCGCCCGCGCCCGGTGAGGAAGCCGACGGATGAACCCCCGTTCCTCAAGCGCGGTCACAAGCCTGTGAATGCCGGATTTGGATCGCAGATCGAGCGCCACCTTCATTTCGTCAAAGGACGGCGGAACACCGTCGCGCATCATGCGTTTGTGAATGAATTCAAGCAGCTCTATCTGTTTTTTGGTCAGCATGTTCCGGCCATGTTTCACCTGCGTTCGATAAATGTTCTGCCACGCAATCGGCGTCCGGTCAATAGTTTCACGAAAATTTGCTTAAAGCCGCGTTAACGCAGGCGAAGAAAACGCACTTTTTCGCCAGATTTTCGTGCGCTGTCACCGGCGGGCCGGATCATCAGGGCGTCGGCATCCGATAGCAGGCGCAACCTGGCAGAATCCTGATTGTCGAACGGTGTGACGACCGTTTGCCCATCTTCGTGCGAAAGTTGCGCGCGCAGATAATGCTGCCGATCCCCTTCCGGGCCGATATCGTGGCCGAGAATGCCATATTCCTCGCGGCTTTCGTCGGGCAAGCCTTGCATCCGCCGCAACAGGGGGGCGATGAATAATTCCGCGCATACGAAGGACGAAACCGGGTTTCCGGGCAGGCCGATCATTGCCTTCCCCCCGATTTTGCCAGCGATCAGCGGTTTTCCGGGGCGCATGGCGACCTTGTAGAAGGCGCGTTCCATGCCCAGCTCCGCCGTCGCGGCACCGATCAGATCGTGATCGCCGACCGATGCGCCGCCTATGGTGACGATCAGATCGGCGGAGGCCGCATCCGCAAAACGTGCGCGCAGACTGTCTAGCGTATCGCGTGCGATTGGCAGGCATGTCGCCTCCGCCCCGGCTCGGCGGGCAATGGCGGCGACGGCGATGTCGTTCGAGCAGATGATCTGGCCCGGTCCCGGCTCCGTTCCGGGCGTCACCAGCTCATCGCCACCGGCCAGCACGGCAACCCGTGGGCGGCGATGTACCTTTACGCGCGCGACATTCATCGCGGCGATTGTGCCCAGATCGCGCGGGGTCAGCGGGCGGCGCGGGAAAATTTCCGATCCCACATGAAAATCAGACCCTTGCGGGCGGATATTGTCGCGATTTTGTGGCGCAGCGACCCGGATCGTGTCGCCATCGCGGCTGACATCTTCTTGCATCGCCACATGATCGTAACCCTCCGGCACCGGCGCGCCGGTGAAGATGCGAATGGCGGTGCCTGCGTCGGGCGTCCCCTGCCACGGACGGCCTGCCGCAGCCTCTCCGATCACGCGCAGCGGTTGATCCAGATCGGCGCGGCGCAGCGCATATCCATCCATCGCGGCGGCGTTGAACGGCGGCTGCGTCAGGCGTGCCCGGACCGGCTCCGCAAGAACCCGGTCGAGGGCATCGGTCAGCGCGATTTCCTCCGCTTCCAGCGGTGCGGCAAGCGCGAGGACGCGGGACAGGGCTTCGTCTACCGTGATCATTTCGCCTCGTAATCGCCTGATTTACCACCTGATTTTCGCAGCAGCCGGATGCCCTCGATCCGCATTCCCTTCTCTGCCGCCTTCAGCATGTCGTAGATCGTCAGGCAGGCGGTTGAGACCGCCGTCAGCGCCTCCATCTCCACCCCGGTCTGGCCGGAGGTGCGCACCGTCGCCGTCACGCGGATGCCCGGCAGTTCCGCGTCAGGTAGCAGATCGAGCGCGACCTTGGTGATCGGCAAGGGATGGCAGAGCGGGATCAGATCGGCGGTCCGTTTGGCCCCCATAATCCCGGCCAGCCGCGCAACCCCCATAACGTCGCCCTTGGCTGCGCCGCCCTGGGCAAGCGCCAGTGTCTCCGGTGACATGATGACACAGCCCTCGGCAATCGCCTCGCGCGATGTTGTGGGTTTTTCCGAGACATCGACCATATGGGCCTGACCGGCGGCGTCGAAATGCGTCAGGCTCATGCCGCCCCCAGCAATTCCCGCGTGGCGGCGGTGACATCGGGCTGACGCATCAGGCTTTCCCCGATCAGGAAACGCCGCGCCCCGGCCCGCGCCATGCGGTCCAGATCGGCGCGGCTGAACAGCCCGCTTTCGCAGACAAGTTCGCGCCCCTCGGGCAGACTGGCGGCGAGCGTTTCCGTCGTCGCAAGATCCAGCTCAAACGTCTTGAGATTGCGGTTATTGACCCCGATCAGCGGCGATTTCAGCCGCAAGGACCGGTCGAGCTCTTCGCGGTTATGCACCTCGATCAGCGCATCCATGCCCCAATGAAGGGCGGCGTCTTCCAGTTCGGCGGCCTGCGCATCCCCGACCGAGGCCATGATAATCAGGATCGCATCGGCCCCCCAGCTTCGTGCCTCCGCGACCTGATAGGGATCATACATGAAATCCTTGCGCAGCGCAGGCAGATCGCAGGCGGCGCGGGCGGCGGTCAGGAATTCCGGTGCGCCCTGAAAGGACGGTGTATCGGTCAGCACCGACAGGCAGGCCGCCCCCCCGGCCTGATAGGCGCGGGCGAGGGCGGGCGGGTCGAAATCCGCACGGATCAGCCCTTTCGAAGGGCTGGCCTTCTTGATCTCGGCAATCAGCCCGTAGCCGGTCGCCGCTTTCTCGCGCAGCGCACGGGCGAAGCCGCGCGGCACGCCTTCGGCCTTTGCTGCTGCCTCGACCTCTGCCAGCGGACGCGCGGCTTTCGCTGCCGCGATCTCCTCCAGCTTGTAGCGCTTGATCTTGTCCAGAATATCCATGCCGCAGACCATAAGCCGCGCCGGGTGCAGAGGAAAGCCCCGGCGCGTCGGGATGCGTCAGATCGCGCGGCGGTCCAGCAGAAACGTGCCATAGGCCGCCAGCAGGAATGCAAGGCCAGAAGCAATCGTGCGGGTCTGGTTCCAGACCTGCCACGGCTGCGAATAGTCGCGCCAGATGGTCGCGGCGGCGTCTATGTCGTCGGGAACGGCGATCAGCGCCAGTTCCTGATTCATCGGCACATTGACCGTCGCGGTCAGGATGAACCCGCCGATCAGATAGACAATGGCGGCGGCGGCGAAGGCAATCGCGGGGTGGCGTTGTGTGCGGTAAAGCAGCACCGCGACGCCGCCGAGCGCGACCGGCGTCAGGAAGAAGGCCGGAAAGAACACGGCATTCCTGACCGAGGCATTCATCGCCTGCATCGCCGCAATCGCGACACGCGGATCGGCCGCGTCCAGCCCCCACATAGTCGAACAGACCCAGGCATAAAAGAACCCGAACACGGCCGCGCTGAGCAGCAGGGACAGGAAAACCATAAAGATCGTGAACTGTTTCATATCGCACCCGTTGATCGCAGTTGGACAATCGTACTTAAGTGTACATATCCGATATGTACATAAATGTACACTGGAGGTCAAGCCGGTTGCGCGCCGACAGATCGGTAAATCACGAATGGGGATGTTTCACGAAAATCTCTGGCGGCCCGCCCAGTCGATAACCGGGCTGTCCGCCGCTGCCAGCCACGCATTCACCTGCGAAAACGGACGCGACCCGAAAAAGCCGCGCCGTGCGGAGAGGGGGGAGGGATGCGCCGTCGCGATCACCAGATCGGTATCACGCAGCAATCCGGCGAGGGCCTTTTGCGCGTGATTGCCCCACAGGATAAACGCCAGATTCCCGTGGCGCTGCGCCTCCGCCACAGCCTGCCGCGCCAGCCGGTCCCAGCCCCATTTCGCGTGAACCCCCGCCTGACCGGGCAGAACCGACAGCGAGGTGTTCAGCAGCAGCACACCCTGCCGGGCCCAATGTGTCAGATCGCCGTTCACGGGCACCGCGCCGAGATCCTCCTGCATTTCCTTGAAGATATTTTTCAAGGATCGCGGCAGGCCGGTTTCCGGCGTCACCGAGAATGCCAGCCCGTCCGCGTGACCCGGCGTCGGGTAGGGGTCCTGTCCAAGGATCACCACCCGGACCGCCTCCGGCGGGGTCATGTCGAGCGCGCGGAAGATATGCGCCGGGCCGGGCAGGAAATCCACGCCCTCCAGCCGATCACGGATCGCGGGCCACTCGCTCGTGAAAAAGGGCAGATGCGCCCATGCCTCGGGCGGGGTCACACCGGAACCGCTTTGGCGAGCGCCGTCAGCTTGGCCTTGGCCGCGCCCGTATCAATGCTCTCGGCGGCGATAACGGCACCCTCGCGCAGGTCACCGGCCCGACCGGCCACGACAAGCGAGGCGGCGGCGTTCAGCAGCACGGCGTCGCGATAGGCGTTCTGCGCGCCGTCCAGGATCTCTCGCATGGCGGCGGCGTTATGGGCCGCGTCACCGCCGACGATCTGGGCGAAATCATGGCGCTTCAGCCCGGCATCCTCGGGGGCGACGGTAAATTCGCGGATCTCCCCGTCCTTCATCTCGACGACATAGCTGTCGCCGGAAATCGCCAGCTCATCGGTGCCGTCGCTGCCGTGAACCAGCCAGACATGCTCCGACCCGAGTTCGCGCAGCGTCGCGGCCATCGGTCGGCACCACTTGGAATCGAACGCGCCGGTCAATTGCCGCTTCACCCCCGCCGGGTTCGTCATCGGGCCGAGCAGGTTGAAGATGGTGCGCGTGCCGAGCTCCGCCCGTGTCGGGCCGACATGGCGCATGGCATGGTGATGCATCGGGGCCATCATGAAGCACAGCCCGATATTGTCGAGAGCGGCCTGAGAATTCTCCGGCGTGGCGGCGCTGTTGACGCCCAGCTCGCCCAGAACATCCGCCGAGCCGGAGCGGGAGGAGAGCGCCTTGTTGCCGTGCTTGGCCACCGGCACCTCCGCGCCCGCGACAACAAGCGCCGCGGCGGTCGAGATATTCAGCGTCTTGCGCCCGTCGCCACCCGTGCCGACGATGTCCATAGCGCCTTCGGGGGCTGTGATCCGGCTCATCCGGGCGCGCATCGCGCCGGTTGCGGCGGCCATTTCGTCGACGGTCTCTCCCCGCACCCGCATCGCCATCAAGAGCCCGCCGATCTGGGCCGGGGTCGCCGCGCCCTCGAACAGGGCGGCGAAGGCGGCGTCAGCCTCGCCTTGCGTCAGCGGGCGTTCGGCGGCGAGGCCGATCAGAGGGCGAATATCGGTCGTCATGCGGTTTCCGTGATTTTGCAGCGTTTCAGGAAATTGCGGATCATGGCGTGGCCATGTTGGGAGGCAATGGATTCGGGATGAAATTGCACGCCTTCGATAGGCAGATCATTATGGATCAGCCCCATGATCGTGCCGTCGTCGGTGCGCGCCGTGACCCGCAGCGTGTTGGGGATACTGTCCGGCGCGACGGTCAGCGAATGGTAGCGCGTGGCCTTGAGCGGCGAGGGCAGGCCGTCGAACACGCCGGTGCCGTCATGGCTGACCTCATCGACCTTGCCATGCATGATCCGGTCGGCGCGAATGACCTTGCCGCCGAACGCCTCGCCGATCGCCTGATGGCCCAGACAGACCCCGAACAGCGGCAGATCGCCGCGTGCCGCCACGGCGCGGATCAGCTCGATACAGATGCCAGCTTGTGCTGGATCGCAGGGGCCGGGCGAGATCACGATTCCGTCGGGCTGCATCGCCAGCGCCGCGTCGACAGAGAGCGCATCGTTGCGGAAAACCTCCACCTCCGCGCCCTCTTCGCCGAGATAGTGGACGAGGTTCCAGGTAAAGCTGTCATAGTTGTCGATGAGCAGGATCATGTCATTCGGTCGCAAAATGGGGTGAACCCGGTGAGAACTGGCCTTATATGTGTGCGAAATGGTCGGGCGGGGCAAGCCGCCTGACGGTAGAAATGGGGCAGGAATGGCGAAAGGCACAGGATTCGGACGCGGCGTGCTGCATGGCGGGTTGCTCGGCGCGGCCACCATTGCGGCGCTTTCGCTGGTCCTGCCGCAGCCGGAACGGGGGGGCGATCCGGCGGCTGTTGCCGCGACGCAGACCGATCCGGGTGCTGCCGTTCCGTCGACGCCGGGTGAAGCGCCCTCGGTTCGGATGCCGGAGGCGCCTGCGGTTTCGCCCGATGCGGCAAGGGTCACGGATGACATCTCGGTCGGTAATACGTCCATGCCGGACAGCAGCCCGACCGCGCCGGTCAGCCCCGGACCCGAACCGCAAGACACGGATGCCGCGTCAGTGCCGGAGATCGCGGAGACGCCCGAACCCGACGCTGCCGAACCGCAGCCGAGCGAACCGCAGCCGACCGGACCGGATGAGGCCACCACGAGCTTGCGCCCCCCGCCCGGTTCCGAGTTCGCGCGCGCCGAGGATGTTCCTCCGACCATACCGGGCCAGAGTGAGGCCCCGCTTTCCGGCAGCGACGCCGTGGCGCTGCCATTCGATGCCCCGGCGGTCGAGCCGCCGCCTGATCCTTCGACGGAGACGGCTTTGCAACCCGATCCGCTGACCGGCGCGGAACCACCCCAACCGGCAGACGCGGAAGTCACGGTGCCGGTCACGCCTTCCGCCGATGCAGATGCGCCGGCCGGGGTCGCAGCGCCGGAACGGATTGGCACGCCCCGGCAGGATACCGGCCCGATGCCCGAATCCCGTGCCGCCCCCGTCCCGCCAGCGCAGGCCGAGCCGGGCGTCACCGTTCCCGAAACCGACCGTGGCCCGGAGACGGCAACCCCGACCCGTCCCGCAGCCCCGGATGCACCGGGTGCGACCCCTCCGGCAATGCAGGATGACCCTTCCGCGCCGGTGTCGCAGACCGGCACGGCGGAAACCGCTGCCGCGCCCGTGCCGGAGACAGCGCAGGTGCCATTGCCGCAGGAAGCCGCGCAGCCTTCGCGCGACGCGCCCCCGGCCCTCAGCACGCCGGACAACCAGCGTGAGGAGGTGCCGGAACCGCCGGGCGCGTCAGAGGATGCGGACATGCCCGCCGAGACGCCGTCCGCCGGGGCCGCGGGACCTGCCAGCGAGGCTGTGTCGCCCCTGCAATCCGGTCCCGATCTTTCGGTCCCGGCGCTGCCCTCGCTGGGCGATCTCTGATCCTTGATTTTCCGATAGTTGAACGGCGCGGCGCGGCCGCCCTTGATGCGGGCCGATAGCCGCCCTAAAACCGCTGACAGGATAAGTAAGGATATACTTAATGACGAACCTGCGCACCAAGGGCAAATCCACGATTGTCTGGATCCTCATGGGCCTTCTGTTGCTGGGCTTGGGCGGGTTCGGCGTGACCAGCTTCTCCGGCGGCTCGACCGAAATCGGCGCGGTTGGCGAGACCGAGGTCGATGCGCAGACCTATATGCGGGTGCTGGATGGCGAGTTGCAGAATATCGCCCGCCAGACCGGACAGCGGATGAGCATCGAGGAGGCGCGGGCCTTCGGCCTGCCGCAATCGGTTCAGGCGCAGCTTTTCACCGCAGCGGCGCTGGCGGAGGAAGCCCGCAAGGCCGGTGTCTCGGTCGGGGACCAGAATGTCGCGGAGGCGATTGTGACCGCCCCGGCGTTTCAGGGTCCGTCCGGCTTCGACCGTGCCGCCTACAGCGAGACCCTGCGTCGTCAGGGGCTGAACGAGGAAGAATTCGAACAGGATGTGCGCGAGGATATGGCCCGCACGATCCTGCAAACGGCTGTCGTGTCCGGCGCGGTTGCCCCGCAGGCGCAGGTGGATCAGACAACCGCATGGCGGCTGGAGCAGCGGGATTTCTCATGGCTGGAACTGACCGCCGCCGATCTGCCCGGCCCGGTCAATCCGGCGGATGAAGAAACGCTTCAGGCGTGGCATCAGGCCAATGCAGACCGCTTCACCTCGCCGGAGGTGCGCAAGATTTCCTATGTCTGGATGACCCCGGAAATGCTGGCGGAGACGGTGGAACTGGACGATGCCGCGCTGCGTGAGCTGTACGATTCCCGTTCGGCGGAGTTCAACCAGCCCTCGCGCCGCATGGTCGGGCGGCTGGTGTTCGAAAGCCCGGAGGCCGCCGAGGCGGCAAAGGCGCGGATCGATGCGGGTGAGGCGGATTTTGAGGTCATCGCCGCCGAGCGCGGCCTGACGCTGGCCGATGCCGATCTGGGTGAGATGAGCGAGGCGGAGCTGGGCGCTGCCGGGGCAACCGTATTCGCGGCGCAGGATAACGGTGTAGTCGGCCCGGTCGAGACGGATCTGGGACCGGCGTTGTTTTCGGTGAACGCGATCCTCGACCCGGTCAGCATCAGCTTTGAGGACGCACTGCCGGATCTGCGGGCCGAGGCTGCGACGGCGCGCGCGCGCCGTCTGATCGACGATCAGGCCTCCGGGATCGAGGATCTGCTGGCAGGCGGTTCGACGCTTGAGCAGGTGGCCGGGGAAACCGGCATGGAATTCGGCCAGATTGACTGGACCGCGAATGCCGAGGCTGTACCGGGCGAGATCGGTGGATATACCGCCTTCCGTCAGCAGGCCGCCGTGGTCTCGGAAAGCGATTTCCCGGAACTGTTCGAACTCGACGATGGCGGGGTGTTTGCGCTGCGTCTGGACGAGGTTGTCGCCCCTGCTTTGATCCCGTTCGAAGATGTTCGTGAACAGGTCGCCGCCGACTGGGCACAGGCGGAAGCCCATCGTCAGCTTGTGGCGCTTGGCGAGGAACTGAAGCTGCAAACCGTAGCGGAGACGATTCCCCCGGTTGCCTCCGAAAGCGATGATGCGCAGGCGGAAGACGGGCAGGATCAGGCCGATGCGAATGCCGCAACGCCCTCGACCGGCAACTGGACCAGCGAGACCGGGATTTTCCGTGACGGCTATCTGGAAACCGCCCCGCCGAGCCTGGTTGAAAAGGCATTCGCGCTGGAGGAGGGCGAAACCGAACTGCTGGCCGAGGATAACCGTGTCGCCCTGATCCGGGTGGAGCGGATCATCCCCGCCGATCTGGAAAGCGATCTCGCCAAGGATGTCGCGGCGACTGCGGCGCAGCGGCTGGATGCATCGTTGCAGGCCGATCTGTTCGACTACTACGCACGCGCCATTCAGGCCCAGAACGGCATCACGCTTAATCAGGCGGCCATTGCCTCGGTCGAATCGCAGCTGTGAGCATGCAGATCGCCCCTGATTTCGCGGCTTTCGAGCCCGGCTGGAAGGCCGGGCAGAACCAGCTTCTGACCATGCGGCTCGCCGCCGATCTCGACACGCCGGTCAGTCTGATGCTGAAACTGGCCGAGGCCGCGCCGAACAGTTTCGTTCTGGAAAGCGTTACCGGCGGCGAGGTGCGGGGGCGTTATTCGATCATCGGCATGAAGCCCGATCTGATCTGGGAATGCCGTTCGGGCAAGGCGCGGATCAACCGCGAGGCGCGATACTCCGACAGTTTTGCCGAGGATGACCGCCCGGCCCTCGACAGCCTGCGCGCCTTGATCGCGGAAAGCCGGATCGAGATGCCGGAGGATGTGCCACCTGCCGCAGCCGGGCTGTTCGGTTATCTCGGCTATGACATGATCCGGCTGGTCGAGCATCTGCCGAATGTGAACCCCGACCCGCTGAACGTCCCCGACGCGATGCTGACCCGGCCGTCGGTTGTGGCCGTGCTGGATGGGGTGAAGGGCGAGGTTACGCTCTGCGCGCCGGTCTGGCACGATGCTGAGATGCCGGCCCGTGCCGCCTACGCCCAGGCCGCCGAGCGGCTGACGGAGGCGCTGCGCAGCCTTGACCGGATGCCGCATGAGCCGCGCGAGATCGGCACCGCGCATGAGGTCGGCGCGCCGCGTTCCAACTTCACCCATCAGGGCTATCTGGAGGCGGTCGCGAAGGCCAAGGAATATATCCGGGCGGGCGATATTTTTCAGGTCGTTCCCGCACAACGCTGGGCGATGGATTTCCCGCTGCCGCCCTTTGCGCTCTATCGCAGCCTGCGCCGCACCAATCCGTCACCGTTCATGTTCTTCCTGAACCTCGAACCGGAGGAGGGCGGCTTTCAGATCGTCGGTGCAAGCCCGGAGATCCTCGTCAGGCTGCGCGATGGCGAGGTCACCATCCGCCCGATCGCCGGCACCCGCCCGCGCGGCGCGAATGAGGCCGAGGATCGTGCGCTTGAGGCCGATCTGCTGGCCGATCAGAAGGAGCTGGCGGAACATCTGATGCTGCTCGATCTGGGCCGCAACGATGTTGGCCGCGTGGCGAAGATCGGCACGGTGCGCCCGACGGAGCAGTTCATCGTCGAGCGGTATAGCCACGTCATGCATATCGTCTCCAACGTGGTGGGCGAGCTGCGTGAGGGGGAGGATGCGCTCTCCGCGCTGCTGGCAGGTCTGCCCGCTGGCACGGTGTCTGGCGCGCCCAAGGTCCGTGCGATGGAGATCATCGACGAGCTGGAGCCGGAGAAGCGTGGCGTTTATGCGGGCGCGGTCGGCTATTTCGCCGCGAATGGCGAGATGGATATGTGTATCGCGCTGCGCACCGGGGTCATCAAGGACCGCCAGCTTTACATCCAGGCAGGTGGCGGCGTCGTCTATGACAGCGATCCGGAGGCGGAGTTTCAGGAAACCGTCAACAAGTCGCGGGCGCTGCGCCGCGCGGCAGAGGATGCGGCGCGGTTCGTGCGCGGAAACGGGTAAACCCCGCGTCGGCTGTATCGGCAAACGGAGAAAGGGCGGCCCGCAGGCCGCCCTTTCCGATTACATGAACAAGGATCAGTTGGCCGGGGCCACTTCACCTTCCGCCGGGGCGGGGGCCATCGTGTCGCCCGTCGCTGCTGCGGGGGCCGGGGCCTGCGCGCGCTCGCGGAAGACATAATCCGGCGCGGCTTCGGCTTCTTCTGCCGTCAGCTCAGCCGTGATTTCTTCGGCGTCATAGTTCACCGTAAGCTGATCCCAGGGCAGGGCGATCTGCTTTTCACCGATGCCGAGGAAACCGCCGACGCCGACAATCGCCGCGATCATCGCGCCGTTTTCGGTATCGACGATCAGATCGTTGATGCGACCGATATTGTCGCCGCTGGGCGAGGTCACATTGGCGCCGACGATCCAGTCGGTGCGAAGCTCATTCGCGGCCTGCTCCCGCTCGACCTTGTCGCTGCTGGCCATTTCCGCTTCGAGGGCTGCGGCGTCCGTCTCCTCCGCATCTGCTGCGGCGTCCGGCATGGTGTCAGCACCTTCGGCAGGCGCTTCTTCGGCCGCCATGTCGCCGTCAGTGCCTTCGCTCATGGCAGCGTCATCCGCCATTTCGGCACCTTCGGTCGACTCACCAGTGTCACCGGCTGCATCGCCCATATCCGCGGCCTCGTTGGCAGCGTCGCCAGCCGCGTCAGCGGCCTCATTCGCTGCGTCCGAGGTTGCCTCTGCCGCATCGCCAGCAGCGTCGGTCGCGGCATCGGCGGCGTCACCTGCCGCATCCATCGCTTCGTTTGCGGCATCGCCAGCGGCATCCGCCGCGTCGCCTGCGGCCTCAGCGGTCGCATCCGCGGCATCGCTGGCCGCTTCACCGGCATCCTGCGCCGCGTTTTCCGTCGCCTCAGCGGCGTCTTCGGCAGCGTTTTCAGTTTCCTGCGCATAAACAAAGCCTGACAAGGGCAGCACAAGGGCGGTCGTCAGAAGAATCTTACGCATGGGTTCCTCCTTCAGAGTTGCGCAGCCACCGGACCGGCAGCCGCATCGGAAAACCAATACGAAAGATACAGATTAAGTTCCTGTAACAAATGCTAGCCGGCAGAATTCTGCCGCCAACATCAGATATAAGATGTAAATATTTGATATATAATCAATCTTCTCCGCGATAGGGGCGGACATATTGCAGCGCCATGTCCCACGGAAAGAAGATCCAGGTGTCCTGACTGACCTCGGTCACATAGGATTGAACGATGGGTTTCCCCTTCGGTTTGGCGTAGACCGTGGCGAAATGCGCCTTCGGATACATCTGCCGGACCAACTCCAGCGTGCGCCCGGAATCGACCAGATCGTCGACGATCAGAATATCCTCACCTTCGCCCATCAGCGTGTCGTCGGGCCGTTTCAGCACCTCCAGATCGCCCTGATCGACCGGGCCGGTGCCGCGATAGGATCGGACGGAGATCGTGTCGATGGTGCGGATATCCAGCTCCCGCGCGACGATCATCGCGGGCACCATGCCGCCACGCGTGATGGCAACCACGGCCCGCCAATCGGTCCCGTCGAGCCGCCACGCAAGGGCCCGGGCATCGCGATGCAGTTGATCCCAGCTAACGTGAAAGCCTTTTTCATGGGGCAGGCGGGTGGCGTCGGACATAGTTCCCTCTCAGCTTTTGAAGATCAGCATCAGCCCGAGCGCGAAAAGCACCACCGAGGCCAGCCGGTCGATCCAGAATTTTGCGCCAAAGTAACGCCGCCGCATGGTGGCTGTCGACATGGCAAGCGTAACGACTGTGTACCAGAACAACTCGGTCGAGACCCCGGTCAGGTAGATCGATATCTGTTTGCCCAGCGAAAGCTCGCCCGGAAACAGGCGCAGGATCAGTGCGGCGTAGAACAGGGCCGGTTTGGGGTTGGACAGGTTCAGAAGCACGCCGCCAAAAAAGCCCCGCCCGAATTTCTTTTCCGCCGCTTCCGGCAGCGGACCGCGCGCGTTCTTCCACAACTGCCACGCAACCCAGATGATATAGACCCCGCCGATGATCTTCACGGCCATATAGGCCTGTGGATGGGACCGGAAGATCAGCGCCAGCCCGGCAAGCGCGAACAGGCACCACAGCGATGCACCGATGGCAAGGCCCAGCCCGAAAGGCAGCGCCTCCTCCCGCCCGCGCGAGAAGGAGGTCTGAATGGCTGCCACGATGGCCGGCCCCGGCGACAACAGCGCGACCGAGATCAGCCCGACCAGCGTCAGATAAGGCTCGATACCAGACAGATCAGCCGTCCTTGCGTCCTGAAACCGCGTCGATATCAGGCGCATCGACCGCCTTCATCCCGACGAGGTGATAGCCCGCATCGACGTGATGGGTCTCTCCGGTGACACCGCTGCCCAGATCGGACAGCAGATAAAGCGCGGATTTGCCGACCTCATCCTGGGTGACATTGCGGCGCAGCGGCGAATTTAATTCATTCCATTTCAGGATATAGCGGAAATCGCCGATGCCGGATGCGGCCAGCGTCTTGATCGGACCGGCGCTGATCGCGTTGACGCGAATCCCATCCTTGCCCAGATCCTCGGCCATGTAGCGCACCGAAGCTTCCAGCGCCGATTTCGCGACGCCCATGACGTTGTAATGCGGCATGACCCGCTCGGCACCATAATAGGTCAGCGTCACCATGCTGCCGCCCGCCTCCATCAGCGCCGCTGCGTGGCGCGCCACCAGCGTGAAGGAGTAGACCGAGACATCCATCGTCGTCAGGAAGTTGTCACGGGTGGTGTCGACATAGCGCCCGCGAAGCTGGGATTTGTCCGAATAGCCGATGGCGTGGACAAGAAAGTCCAGCTTTCCCCATTTTTCCGCAATATCCGCGAACATCTGTTCCACGGTTGTTTCGTCTGTAACATCGCAGTCGAACAACAAATCGCTGCCCAGCTCTTTCGCGAGCGGCTCTGCCCGTTTCTTCATCGTATCGCCTTGATAAGAAAGCGCTAGTTCCGCCCCCTCATCCGCGAGCGCCTTGGCGATCCCCCAGGCGATGGATTTGTCGTTGGCCAACCCCATGATGAGGCCCCGACGACCTTTCATCAGCCCGCCCCGTTCGCTGCTTGACATGCCAGTCTCCGTCTTACCTTTTGGGCAGGATTAGGCCAAACCCCCGGAGTCATCAAGCATGAGCGCATCTGACGATATTTTCACCGGCGATAATCCGTTCATAATTGCAAGGTCCTGGCTGGCCGAGGCAGAGGCGACGGAGCCGAACGATCCCAATGCGATTGCGCTGGCCACCGTGGATGCGTCGGGCCTGCCGGATGCGCGTATGGTGCTTCTGAAAGAGATCGAGGCGCATGACGATGGTGGCGGGGCGTTCGTCTTCTACACCAACTACGAAAGCGCCAAGGGTACGCAGATCGAGGCGACCGGCAAGGCCGCTTTCGTCATGCACTGGAAGTCGCTGCGCCGGCAAATCCGCGTGCGCGGAACCGTCACCCGCGAGGAGGGGCCGCAGGCAGATGACTATTACGCCAGCCGGGCGCTGCAAAGCCGGATCGGGGCCTGGGCCTCTGCCCAGAGCCGTCCGCTGTCATCACGCGCGGCGCTGATGGCCGAGGTGGCGCGGCAGGGTGCAAAACATGGCACCAACCCGGCGCGCCCGTCCTTCTGGGGCGGCTACCGTATCGCTCCGGTACAGATGGAATTTTGGGCAGACGGCGCTTTCCGGCTGCATAATAGGTTTTTGTGGACAAAAGCTGAAGCTAGAGCGGTTGCCGAAGGCGAGATTCGAGGCCCGTGGCGCGTCACACGCCTGTCCCCATAGTCATGTTGCTGTCTATTTGCTTGAAATGTATACAAATGTGAGGTACTAACGTAGCGTCAGCATCCATTTTCCTACGGGACGCTATTCAAGCAATATGGCATTCTCCTTGCCGCATCAGAAACAAGATTGACCTATAGTAAGTCAGTCCAGACAAAATGGTAACATGACGATTTTTGACGACAGCACAGCTGCCGAGGTGAGTGGTTCGATCAAGTGGTTCGACCCGACTCGTGGCTTCGGTTTCATTCTCAGCGACGAAGGCGGCCCGGATATTTTGCTGCACGCGAATGTTTTGCGAAATTTCGGTCAGGGATCGGTGTCTGACAGGGCGCGGATCAGGGTTCTGGTTCAGCCGACCGCGCGCGGTTATCAGGCAGTCAAGGTGCTTGAGATCGAGCCGGTCGAAAACGAAGGCGCACCGCCGATCAGCGACCTTGCCGACACGCCGCCCGCCATGCTTGCGGCGTTGCCTTTCCTTCCGGCGCGCGTAAAGTGGTTCGACAAGTCGAAGGGGTTTGGCTTCGCAAATCTTTTCGGCAAGCCGGGTGACGTATTCCTTCATTGCGAGGTGCTGCGCCATTGCGGATTGTCGGATCTGGCCGTCGGCGAAGCCGTTGCATTGCGGGTTGTGGAAGGCAGGCGCGGGCTGATGGCGGCCCAGATTGCGCCGTGGGAAAAGGTGAGTTGTTAATCAAAACCGGCTTCGGCCTGCTGATGGCCGTGTTGCTGCCCGTTTCGGCCGCGATTGCACAGACCAGTGACCAGACCGGCGCGCAGAATGTGACATGCGCGTTGGATCAGGCGATTATCCCCGATGCGGATGTCTCGATCACGGTCGAGATTGCCGATGACAATGCCGAACGCGCGCTTGGCCTGATGTTCCGCGAAACCCTCGCGCCAGAGACCGGCATGCTGTTCATTTTCGAACAGCCCCGTCCCGCGTCGTTCTGGATGAAGAACACGCTGATCCCGCTGGATCTGCTGTTCATCGACGATACCGGCGAAATCCGCCGGATCCATCCCAATGCGATCCCGCATGACGAAACCCCCATTCCCGGCGCTGCCCCAAACGATCCCGCACCCGAACGGCTGATGGTGCTGGAGATTGGCGGCGGCGAAGCCGAACGGCTGGGGATTGAGGAGGGGATGACCGTGGCCCATCCCGGCTTTGCAACCGACCGCGCCGCCTTGCCCTGCAACTAGTTTGCAATCGGGGCTTCCCCCCCGGCGCAACACTCGCTAGAAGGCAGGCTGTCGGGGCGTAGCGCAGCCTGGTAGCGCGACGGTTTTGGGTACCGTAGGTCGGAGGTTCGAATCCTCTCGCCCCGACCATGTCCATAAATCTGCCCGACGCGTCGTTCTCGCCCGCTGCCGCTGGACCTTGGTCGCCGTGACGCGTAAAGACCCCCGCAACAAGTTTTACCGCACGGGATTACGACATGGGCTTTCGCATGGGGATCGTCGGGCTGCCGAATGTCGGCAAGTCCACTCTGTTCAACGCACTCACCCGCACCGCCGCCGCGCAGGCGGCGAATTTTCCGTTCTGCACGATTGAGCCGAATGTGGGTGAGGTGGGCGTGCCTGACCCGCGTCTGGACCGGCTGGCGGGGATCGCGGGGTCCAAGCAGATCATCCCGACGCGCATCACCTTTGTCGATATCGCCGGTCTCGTGAAAGGGGCCAGCAAGGGCGAGGGGCTCGGCAACCAGTTCCTCGCCAATATCCGCGAGGTGGACGCGATTGCCCATGTGCTGCGCTGCTTTGAAGATGGCGATGTCACCCATGTCGAGGGGCGTGTCGATCCGCTGGCGGATGCCGAGACCATCGAGACGGAGCTTATGATTGCCGATCTCGAAAGCCTTGAGAAACGCATCGCCAATCTCAGCCGCAAGATCAACGCGGGCGACAAGCAGGCCAAGGAAGATGCGCGCCTGATGAACGCCGCGAAAGAGGCGCTGGAGGCAGGCCGTCCCGCCCGCAGCGTCGAGGTAGCAGAAGATGACCGCAAGGCGTGGAACATGCTGCAACTCCTGACCGCGAAGCCGGTGCTCTATGTCTGCAACGTGGCCGAGGACGAGGCGGCGGAAGGCAATGCCTATTCCGCGCAGGTCGCGAAAATGGCGGCGGAGCAGGGGGCTGGGCATGTGGTGATCTCCGCCAAGATCGAGGAGGAGATCAGCCAGCTCGACGCCGAGGAGGCCGAGATGTTCCTGGGCGAGATGGGGCTGGAAGAGGCCGGTCTCGACCGTCTGATCCGGGCGGGCTACGAATTGCTCGGCCTGCAAACCTATTTCACCGTCGGCCCGAAAGAGGCGCGGGCCTGGACCATCCGCAAAGGCACGCTCGCCCCGGCGGCGGCAGGTGTGATCCACGGCGATTTCGAGCGCGGCTTTATCCGTGCTGAAACCATTGCTTATGACGATTATGTCAGCGGCAATGGCGAGGCCGGGGCGCGCGAGGCCGGAAAGCTGCGGGTCGAGGGCAAGACCTATGAGGTCAAGGACGGCGACGTCCTGCATTTCCTGTTCAATGCCTGAGTGCCGGGGCGTTCAGCCCCGGGCCACTTCGGCAATCGAAACCGTCTTGAGGATCGCATAGACCCGCTTGCCCGGCGACAGGTCGAGCGCGCGCAGCGACCGCTGCGTGATCCGTGACAGGATGGCCGCGTCCTCGCCCAGTCTCAGGCGGACCAGAACGCTGCCCGTGACGTCCTGCTCCAGCGTTTCCACGACACCCGGCAGGACGTTCAGCGCCGAGATTTGCTGCGGTTTTTCCGTGGCCAGCATCACCTCCTGCGCCAGCACCCGCACGCGGACATGCGCGCCGACGGAAAGATCCGGGCGCGCGACCCAGACCGGACCCGCCGCGCAATCGAGCCGGGCGAGGCCGTCCGTATCCTGCGCCGCCACGGTTGCCGGGATCAGCGCGCCGGTTTCCCGCCCAAGGGCGATGTCGCTGGCCGGGTCCGACAGCACGTCCTGAACCGGGCCGGATGCGACGACGCGTCCGGCCTCCAGCATCACCACCTGATCGGCGAGGCGGACGATCTCCGCCAGATTGTGGCTGACATAAAGGATCGGCATACCAAGATCGCGCAGCTTTTCGAGATAGGGCAGGATCTCGCCCTTGCGCGCCTCATCAAGCGCAGCCAGCGGCTCGTCCATCAGCAACATGCGCGGCCCCGACAGAATGGCTCGGCCAAGCGCCACCCGCTGCCGCTCGCCCCCTGAAAGCGCGCCGGGGCGGCGGTCCAGAAGCGGCCCGATGCCCAGCAATTCCACGATTTCCGCGACGCGCTGCGCATCCGGGCGTTCGGGGCGGGGGGCGAAGCGGCGGCCGTAATCGAGATTGCGGCGCACGGTCATATGCGGAAACAGCCGCGCATCCTGAAACACATAGCCGATGCGACGGGCAGCAGGTGGCAGGAAAATCCGCCGCGATGTGTCGGTCAAAACCGTGTCGCCCAGCATAATCTCCGCCTTGTCCGGGCGCAGCAATCCGGCGACGGCGTTGGCCAGCGTTGTCTTGCCCGCGCCGGAACGCCCGAACAGCGCCGTGACGCCGCGCGGCGCCTCGAACCCGGCATTCAGCGTGAAACCGGCAAAACCATGATCTATATGCGCGGTCAGTTTCATGCGCCGGAAATCCGTCTGGCGACCGCGCGCCCTGCCCATTCGGAGGCCAGAAGCGCGCCGAGCGCGATGACCAGCGAGACCGCGACCAACCTTGCAGCCTGCGCCTCGCCGCCCGGAATCTGCAATTCGGAATAGATCGCGGTTGGCAGGGTCTGGGTCTGGCCGGGGATGTTGGAGACGAAGGTGATCGTCGCCCCGAACTCTCCCATGGCTTTCGCAAAAGCTATAATGCTGCCAGCAAGAATACCGGGCAGGATCAGCGGCAGGGTGATGGTCGCAAAGACCGGGATGCCGCGCGCGCCGAGCGTGGCGGCGGCTTGTTCCAGCTTCGGATCGACCGCCTCGATGGCCAGCCGGATCGTGCGGACCATCAGCGGAAACGCCATGATCCCGGCGGCAAGCGCGGCCCCGGTCCAGCGAAAGGCAAAGCTGATGCCGAACCATTCGGCCAGCGGCGCGCCGAACAGTCCCTGCCGTCCAAAGCCAATAAGCAGCAGATAGCCGGTCACGACCGGCGGCAGGATCAGCGGCAGATGGACCAGCCCGTTGAGCAATTGCCGCCCCGGAAACCGCCAGCGGGCCAGCGCATAGGCGCATAAGATCCCCAATGGCAGGCTGACGGCGACCGCCCAGAGAGAGACGCGAAGCGACAGGAAAACCGCCTGCCATTGCTCTGGGGTGAGATAATCCACGCCTATCCGAACCGCCTAATCAAGGGGGCGGAACCCGTGAACCGCGAAGATCGCCCGTGCCTCGGCCCCGTTCAGCGCCTCGAAGAATGCCCGGTCGGCATCGTCGGCGGCACCGCTTAGCAGGGCGGCGGGATAGGTGATCGGATCGTGGCTCTCCGCCGGGAAAGTTGCGGCTATGCTGACGCGCGGTTCCGCCTTGGCGTCGGTGGCGTAGACGATGCCGAAAGCTGCCTCACCCGTCGCCACAAAGGCGAGTGCTGCGCGGACATTGTCGCCCTCTGCCACCAGCGGCGCGACGCCATCCCAAAGCCCGAAATGGTCGAGCGCAGCCTTGCCATACTGGCCCGCAGGCACTGCCTCGGTCAGCGCCATTGCCAGCTTGCTATCCCCGATCAGCGCGGGCAGGTCGAGATCGGCGGTGATCTCCAACGGTTCGGGGGGCGGTTCATGCGCAATAAGGACAAGCTCATTACCCAACAAATCGCGGCGCGTGCCGTCAGCGATCAGCCCGGCCGCTTCGACCTCGTCCATCCAGTCCTGATTGGCCGAGATATAGATGTCCGCGGGCGCGCCGGCGATGATCTGGCGGGCGAGCAGGCCGGAGCCGGCGTAGCTGATGGCGATGTCGTGATCGGTGGCGGCCTCGAAACCGGCGGCGACCTCGTCGAGCGCGTCTTTCAGCGATGCTGCCGCAAACACCGTCACCGTCTCCGAAAACGCGATTCCGGGCAGCAAAACAAGGGCTATGGCGAGTTTGGCGGCGGATGACATGGGCGGCTTTCTGCGGTATTTATCCGCTGCATATTGACCTTTCTGGCGCGGCGGGCAAGCCATAGGGGCAAAGCGCCGCAGCTTCGGGGGGTGAGATCATGGCGGAATATGATGCGGATTGGTGCCGGGCGGAGGCGTTGCGGCTGCTGGATTTTCATGCGGCGGCGGTGAACCCGGAGGGCGGGTTTCATAAGCTGGCGGCAGATGGCACGCCGCTGCCGGACAGTCCGCGCGGGCAGGGGAATACCCGCGAGTTGCATGAAACCACCCGGATGATCCATGCCTATGCGCGCGGCGCGGCGCTGAACCATCCGCGCGCGAGAGAGGTGGTCGATCATGGTGTCGCCTTCCTGCTGCATGGGCATCTGGACCCCGAACATGGCGGGTTCTGGTGGGCCGTGGACGAGGCCGGGCCGCTCGACCCGCTCAAGCAAGCTTATGGGCATGCCTTCGTGCTGCTGGCCTCCGCCTGGGCGGCGAAGCTGGACCATCCCGACGCGGCGCGGCTGCGCGAGATGGTGATGGGGGTGATCCGCTCGCGCTTCTGGGAGAATGATCCCGGCGCGGTCTCCGACACGTTCGACGCCGACTGGACCAACCCGCCCGCCTATCGCGGCGGCAATGCGAATATGCATCTGACAGAGGCGCTGATTGCAGCCTATGAAGCGTGGAAAGACCCTGCCTATCTGGATATGGCACGCTCGATCGCCGGGTTCATGATCAACCGGCATGCCCGTGCAGAGGGCTGGGTGGTGCCGGAGCATTTCACGTCGGACTGGCAACTCGACCGGGATTTCGAGGGCGATCCGATGTTCCGCCCGCCGGGAACGACGCCGGGTCACGCCATCGAATGGGCGCGGCTGATCCTTGAGTTGCGGGCAGCGGGCGGCAGTGATCCGCAGGATGCGTGGATGTTGGAGGCGGCACCGCGCTTATATGCCCGCGCCCTGGAGGAGGCGTGGCTGCCGGAGGGCGGTTTCGCCTATACGATGGGCTGGGACGGCAAGATAGATCAGCGCCGCCGCCTGTGGTGGCCGGTGGCGGAGGCGGTTGCGACGGCGCATGCGCTGCACCGGGCGACTGGCGATAAGACATGGCTTGAGCCGGTCGGCAAATTTTGGTCACATCTGGACCGGCATCACATCGACCACGAACATGGCGGCTGGTATGCGGAAATCAGCCCGGACGGGGAGCCGGTGGAGACGCTTTTTCCGGGGAAACCGGATATCTACCATGCGCTGACGGCATCTTTGGCGGCGCTTTGACCGGGCTGCACAGCGCGTACACTGCCCGTACACCACGCGTTCACAGCCTGTACACAGGTTTCATAGTGTGACGCTATAGCGCCTTAGTCGCGCAGCCAGCGCATCAGGGTGAAGGCGGCACCGGAGCAGATCAGGGCCGCGAACATCACCGGCGTCGGCGTGCCATTATAAGCAAGCCCTACGGGGATCGCGATCAGCACGGCCCCGAGGGAGGAGAGCGCGGCGACGATGCTGGCGGCGATTCCGGCAAGATGCGGGACGCTCTGCAAGGCCAGCGCGTTCAGATTGCCGAAGGTCACCCCGGCCATGAAGAACACCGACACGGCCCAGATGAAGAACCCGTAGAAGGCGGCATCGCCGTGTAACGCACCGCTGGCGACCAGCAGCAGGCCCAGCGAGGCGGAGACGATCTGCATCCCGTAGGCCGAACGGGCGATGCGGCGCATGCCGTAGCGCATCACGAAACGGGCATTGGCAACCGTGCCGATGCCCGACAGAAGCGCCATGAAGGCAAACCAGCGGGTGAAGCTTTCATGGCGGCCATAGGTCTCGCCGAAAAGCTGCTCGGAACTGGACAGCAGCGAGAACATCTGGCCGAAGCCCAGCGTCAGCACCAATGTGCAAAGCATGATCTGGCGGTTGTTCAGGATCTCTTTCGTGGACAGGTAAAGCCTGCGGATGCTGAGCGGGACACGGCGTTCCGGCGGCAGGGTTTCGGGCTGGCGGAACCCGACCCAGCAGGCCCCGATCAGACCGAAGGCGATGAAGGAGAGGAACACGCCGCGCCAGCTTCCGGCGGTCTCCATCACCAGCTCGCCCAAAGCCGGGGCGAGGGCGGGAATGAGGATGAAGATCATCATGACGAAGCTGGTGATCTTGGCCATTTCCCGGCCCGAATACAGGTCGCGGATCAGCGCGGTCCCGGCGATACGGGGGCCAGCCGCGCCCATGCCCTGAACGAAGCGCAGCACCAGAAGCAGGGTCATGTTATCGGCAAAGATCGCGGCGGCGGAGGCGATGATGTAGATGGTCGAGCCAAGCAGAATGCCGCGCCTGCGCCCGATGGCGTCCGATATCGGCCCGGCAAGTGCAGTGCCGATGCCCATCCCGGCGACGAAGGTCATCAGCACAAGCTGGGCGCGGTTCGGGTCCTGCGGCGACAGCTCATCGGCGATTTCCGAAAGAGCCGGCAGCATGGCGTCGATGGAGAAGGCGACGGTCGCGAACAGGACAGCCAGCATGGCGACGAATTCCGGCATCGCGAGAGTGCGTGCGGCGGGGGCGGCAGGGGCTGTCTGCTCGGGCGTTTGCATCTTTGTCACCATATGTGGATGGCCCGCCCATATACCCGTATTGTCCGGACGGCAAGTTTCGCAGGGTTGTTACAAAACCCCCATGCGCTGGCCCCGCCAAGCGGTTGACACCCCGGCTGAATCGGCGCATTTCCAAGGCCGATATATAACCCGCAACCGGGCGTTCCGTGGGCGCCAAACCGACGAGGAGAAGGCCATGAGCCAGATTTCCCTGACATTCCCCGATGGCGCGAGCCGTGATTATCCCGCAGGCGTGACCGCTGCCGAGGTGGCGCAGTCGATTGCGCCGAGCCTTGCGAAGAAGGCGATTTCCGCCAGCCTCGACGGGCAGCATATCGATCTGGCCTGGCCGATCACCGCCTCTGGCGCGATAGCGATCAACACGATGAAGGACGCGGCCCCGGCGCTGGAGTTGATCCGGCACGATCTAGCGCATGTGATGGCGCGGGCCGTGCAGGAGATCTGGCCGGATGTGAAGGTCACCATCGGCCCGGTGCGCGATTACGGGTGGTTCTACGATTTCGACCGGGAAGAGCCGTTCACGCCGGAGGATCTCGGCCAGATCGAGGCGAAGATGAAGCAGATCATCGCCGCCCGCGATCCGGTGCGCACCGAGGTTTGGGACCGTGACCGGGCCGTCGCCTATTACAAGGACCAGAACGAGCCGTTCAAGATCGAGCTGATCGACCGCATCCCCGAGGGCGAGGATCTGCGCATGTATTGGCATGGCGACTGGCAGGATCTGTGCCGGGGTCCGCATTTGCAGAATACCGGGCAAATCCCGGCGGATGCGTTCAAGCTGACCCATGTCGCCGGGGCCTATTGGCTGGGCGACAGCAGCCGTCCGATGTTGCAGCGCATCTATGGCGTGGCCTTCCGCAACAAGGATGAGCTGAAGGCGCATCTGCACATGCTGGAGGAGGCGGCGAAGCGCGATCACCGCAAGCTGGGCCGCGAGATGGACCTGTTCCATATGCAGGAGGAGGCGCCGGGCCAGATCTTCTGGCATCCGAATGGCTGGAATATCTACACCACCTTGCAGGATTACATGCGCCGCAAGCAGCGGGCGGGCGGCTATGTCGAGGTGAACACGCCGCAGGTGGTCAGCCGCAAGCTGTGGGAAGAATCCGGGCATTGGGACAATTATCAGGAGAATATGTTCATCGTCGAAGTGGACGAGGAACATGCACGGACCAAGACCATCAACGCGCTGAAGCCGATGAACTGCCCCTGCCATGTGCAGATTTTCAACACCGGGCTGAAATCCTATCGCGATCTGCCGCTGCGCATGGCGGAGTTCGGCTCTTGCGCGCGCTATGAGCCTTCGGGCGCGCTGCACGGGATCATGCGGGTGCGCGGTTTCACGCAGGACGACGCGCATATTTTCTGCACCGAGGATCAGATCGAGGCCGAGACCAAGACTTTCATCGAGTTTCTGGCCGGCATCTACGCCGATCTCGGCTTCGAGGACTGGAAGATCAAGCTGTCGACGCGGCCGGAAAAACGAATCGGCAGCGATGAAAGCTGGGACCGGGTCGAGGCCGCGCTTGGCAATGCCTGTCAGGCGGCAGGTTATGATTATGAGCTGTTTCCGGGCGAGGGCGCGTTTTACGGGCCGAAGCTGGAATTCGTGCTGACCGACGCCATCGGGCGCGACTGGCAATGCGGCACCTTGCAGGTGGACCCGAATCTGCCCGAGCGGCTGGATGCGGAATATGTCGCGGCGGATGGCTCCAAACAGCGTCCGGTTATGCTGCACCGCGCCGTTTTGGGTAGTTTTGAGCGTTTTATCGGAATTGTGATCGAAAACTTCGCAGGAAAGCTGCCTTTCTGGTTAGCTCCCCGGCAAGTAGTTGTTGCATCCATCGTTTCGGACGCAGATGATTATGTGAACGAGGTCGTGGACGCGCTGCGCGCCGTTGGTGTCCGGGCCGAGGCCGATACGAGAAACGAGAAGATCAATTACAAGGTACGCGAGCATTCTGTTGCGAAAGTTCCCGCTATACTTGCGATTGGTATGAAGGAAGTCGAAAACAGATCCGTCTCGATGCGTCGTCTGGATCAGCAGGGCAGCAGGACCCTGAGCCTCTCGGAGGTGGTGACGCAGCTTGAAAATGAGGCAACTCCGCCGGATTTGGGCTGATTTACGCCTAAGTCATCAAATATTAACGTGGTTGATACAGTCAACCGCGTTTCTTGCTTGCGTTTCCTGTCCCAAACGACATGCTTATGGCGCGTGAGCATGACTTTCTACCGCTCCCTTCACGGGGCAGCCGGAATATCGAAAGGGCTGCACGGCCCGGTCGCAAACCCGCGGATCGGGAAACTTGAAGGAGAAGCGGAATGGCCACTGGCACCGTGAAATGGTTCAACACCACCAAAGGTTACGGGTTTATTGCACCCGACACCGGCGGAAAGGACGTTTTCGTCCATATCTCTGCTGTCGAGCGCGCCGGTCTGACCGGCCTGCAGGACAATCAGAAAATCAGCTACGAATTGCAGTCGGGCCGTGACGGCCGCGAATCTGCGTCGGATCTGAAACTGCTCTGATCGCCCTGGTTGCGTAAAACAGCCTGCAGGGGGGCGCTCAGGCGTTTTCCTCCTGCGGGATACGGCTGTCGCGCATGTCGATATAGCGCGTCATGCCGCTGAGATAGACCTCCGTCGTCTCACGCTGCACCCGCCGGTAGCGATGCGCCCATGCGGGCAGGTCGCTTTGGTCGAACAGTTCTTTCGTGATCCGCCAGAAGTCTTTCTTGCCGATCAGATGTTTGTGCGACGGATGGCCGCCGAACGGCACCGCCACCATTCCCATACCGGGCAGGGCGGCATGCAGGGCACGGGCGTGGAGCACGTCCCATTTGATGCGCGGATCGAACAGGATCGCACCTTTCAGGTCGGGCTTTATCCGCGCCTCCAGATCGTCCCACTCCTCGCAAAACGCGGCCGAAATCCGGTTGCGCCGCTTGTCCCACGGCGCGCGGGACGGAAAGATCGAGTATTGCGGCGAAAACAGCAGCGCGTGGTCGAGATGCAGCGCCTGCGACAGCAGAACCGCGCCATATCCGCCCATCGAGAAGCCAATCGCGCGCACATCCTGCGCCTGCCCGCAATGGGCATCGAGCGCATCTCGAAGGGCGTTATTCTCGGGCGTCAGGAACCAGCTATTGTCTGATAGAACGATGGAAAGCGTCCCGATCCCCTTGCGTTCCAGCCAGCGGGACGGTTTCTGTGCCGGGAAGCCGTCGCGATCCTTGCGGCCGTGATCCAACTGGACGCATATCCGCGCCGTCTCTCCGAAATGGACCGCACGGACATGCTGGCCGTCGAAGATGACCCTTCCGGGGTCAGACATTGGTGTTTTCGGGGTTTATCTGCATCGCGGGGGTTCTTCTGCTCAATCTATTAACCAAAAATCAAACTTATACGGTTCATCTGCCAGAATCGACAGACTCAAGGAAAGGTGATGCCGACAAAGCCGATTTATGTTCTTGCCGGTCAGTCGAATGCAAATAACCGACAATTGATCGCGACGATAGAGGCTGAGGCGCGGGCCGCTGGCGGGGTGCTGGTGCATCACGCGGTCAACGGGTCTTCGCTGAGTCCCTATCTGGACGTGCATGGCAATGGTGACTGGTCTCCGGGTTCGCGCCCGTTCGAGGGCGAGTTGCTGGCGACGCTGAGCGGGAAGATCGGGGCGGCGATGCGCGACGGCCCGTCACATCTTGCCGGGGTGATCTGGATACAGGGCGAGGCGGACGGGCGCGATTCGCGGGCGGCAGAGGGCTATGCCACGCGGCTGCTGGCGCTGCATGACGAGATAACGGCGCGGTTCGGGGCGCATCGGATGGTGATCTCTCAACTGTCCGGCGAAGTGACCTCGCTGCGTGGTGACCGGGCGAAGATCGTGGCGAGTTGGGCTGAGGTGCGCGAGGCGCAGGCAGAGGTCGCGGCGGCGCGCGAGACGGTCAGCCTGCTCGACCCCGATGCGCTTGCGGGGCTGCGCGGGCTGGAGACCGCAGAGATGTTCCGGGGCGATCAGCGCCACTATAACGCTGCGTTCGGGGATGATCTGGGTACGGCGCTGATGGCGCGGCTGCGGGTGCCGGATGCTGTGGAGATCGAACTCGGAACGCCGGGCGCTGACCGCTTTGTCGATCACGGCGGGCGGGACCGGGCGATCTGGGGGGGCGAAGGCACCGACACGCTGGTGTTCACGCAGCGCGAGGCCGCGCCGATCCTGCGTTTTGGCGATGATGGCGCGGCGTTTCGCACGCGTGCCGGGGAGAGCAGGCTTGAACTGAATTCCGTCGAGCGGCTGATCGCGAACAGCGCGGATGACCGGATCTATATGGGCGGCGATCTGGAGGAGGTCATCAGTGCCGCAGGTGACGATCTTGTCGTCGGCTCGGCGCGGGGCGAGCGGATTTCGCTTCGGGCGGGCGATGACCGGGCCTTGGGGCATGGTGGTGACGACCGCATCGTCGGGGGTCCGGGGCAGGACAGTCTTTATGGGAACCAGGGTGCGGATACGCTGTTTGGCGGGGCCGGCGGTGATTTTCTGGGCGGCGGGCTCGGCGGTGATCATCTGATGGGCGACGGTGGCGATGACACGCTGTATGGCTGGCACAGCGATGACCGGCTTTCGGGCGGCGCGGGCGACGATCTGATCCGGGGCGGGCCGGGGGCGGACCGGCTTAGCGGTGATGCGGGCGACGACACGCTGCATGGCGGGGCCGGTGCCGATCTGTTCGTCTTTTCGCGCGGCGACGATCTCGTGCAGGATTTCGATCCCGATGAGGATCGGCTGAGATTTCCTGATGGCGCAAGGCTGGTTGCTGAACAGCAGGGCCGCGATACGGTGATCGACTGGGATGGCGGCAGCGTCGTGCTGGAGGATGTCGCGCTGACGGCGCTGCCCGATCTCTGGGCCTGATCTTCCTGCGGTTTGCAATACCCCGGTGGCTTCGGTAACGCTGCGGTTCAGTTGCGAACGGACCGGAACATGCAGATGACCACGCTTGATATATTCGCGGACCCGACCTGCCCGTGGTGCCTGATCGGCAAGGCGGAGCTGGATCAGGCGCTTGAGTCGCGGCCCGATCACGGGCTGAACCTCGTCTGGCATCCGTTCCGGCTGAACCCGGACATGCCGCCGTCGGGGATGGAGCATGTCGCCTATATGAAGGCGAAGTTCGGGGATGAGAAAGGCATATTGGAGGCCAATGAGCCGGTTCTGCGCGCCGCCGAACGGCTGGGGCTGTGGATCAATATGGCCGCCATCGAGCGGGTGCCGCAGACGCTGGACGCGTTCCGCCTGATGCATTGGGCCGGGATCGAGGGCGCGCAGAGCCGGGTGATGTCCGGCCTGATGCGGGCCTATTGGCGCGAGGGGCGCGATATTGCCGCGGCGGATGTGCTTGCGGATATCGGCAAGGGTGCCGGGATGGACGCGGACATGATCCGGCGGTTGCTGGCGAGCGATGCCGACCGGGATGAGGTTCTGACGCGGGAGGCCCATGCCCGGGAGCGCGGGGTGAGGGCGGTGCCGACCTATATTCTCGGCGGTGCGCATGTCGTCTCTGGCGCGCAGCCGGCGACGCTGTGGCGGCAGGTGATTGACGAATTGGCGGGTGGCGCTGGCTGATCGGTGCCGGGCCGTTTTCGACGCTGAGGCCTGTTAACAGCCGTGCGTCGACGTGCATGCAGGCCCGCCGGGGCGGGCCATGTGCAGGACTGTTGTCAGTTTATAAGGTCGCTTAAGCGCCCCAGCTGCGGACCGGGCCGCAATCCATATGCACGAAGTTGGAGCGCGAATATTTGCCGACGCCACCAGCTTTGCAGGCCATCGCGGCCTTGTACATCTGGTTGACCGAGCGCGACTTCAGGCGAAGATCGGCGGCCTGACCCTTCATGTGCAGGGAGTTGCGCGCAACGCCCGAAGATGTCCGGCGCAGCATCGCGTTGGTCTTGGGCGAGCGGTAGCCCGACAGCATCATGTAGGGTTCGTTGGTTTGCAGCATCCGGTGCGAGGCGGCGGCGACGTCGATCGCACGCGGATCGATGCCGATGGCCTGGCCGGTGCGCCAGTCGCGCATGAAGTAGTTAATTTCCTTCAGCGCGTCGCGGATATATTTTCCGTCGATCCAGTACACCGTATCGATGCTTTCGCCGGTCCGGGGCGAATACATGCTGATGCGGCGGTAATCGCCAGAGCGGCGGAGAATGCCGAACGCGTTGCCGGCAACCGGCGCTGCGGCGACGGTGGTCGCGGCAAAAACTCCCAAAATGCCGCGGCGGGAAATATCGAATGTCATTTTAGATCGCCTGTCCTGCTTTTTCTATAAAACCGCGCGAACTGTAATGCTCGGCGGCCGTTCCTCGTTAACATGCTCCTCGTTACCGGGAACTGCTTAAGATTATGTTAACAAAGCTGCCCTGAGGGAAGTAAATCGTTCCCCACGAAGCCGTCAGACGGGCAGATCGGCAAAATATTGCCGGATTGTGGTCCGCGCGCAACGCTTGGGCGAGTAATTCCAATGTGATAACCATGATCCGTGCAGGTTTCTGGACGCGGGCGGCGCGGGCTGGCAAAACTGCTGCAACGTTCGAGCAGAGGTCAAACAGTGAACATCCCAGCGAATCGGCTTTGGCGCGTGGCGAGTGCGGCCGCGTGCGCATTGCTTGTGTCAGGCCATGTCACCAATGCCGCTCCGGCCCCGAAGCTGGAGTTTACGGATTTCGAAATGCAGCTTGCGCAGACCGTGGCAAGCGATCCCGGTCTGGCGGCGTTTTACGGCGCGAATGCGCTGAAGCCGGTCTTCACCGGGCCCGAGTCGGAGGCGCGGCGGCAGGCGCTGCTGGATGCGATCAAAAGCGCGCCGGAACATGGCCTGCCAAGCGCGCGCTACGATCTTGCCGCGCTCAGCGAAATGGGCGGGGCGGATGACGCCGTGGCCGAGGTGCGCTTTGCCAATGCGCTGTCCCGCTGGGCGGACGATGTCGGCAATGGCATTGTCGATCCGCGCAAGACGGGCCGGATGAATGTGCGCGAGGTGGTGCCGGTCGATATGGCGGCACTGCTGGACGGCATGCTGTCGGACGATCCTGCCGCCGCGCTCGACGCGCTGCCGCCGCAGAACCCGGCCTATCTGCGGTTGAAGGAGTTGTTGTCGGAGCATCTGACGCTGGTCCCGCCCGCCGATGCGCCGCAGGTTGCGTCGGGTCTTTACAAGCTCGGGGTGACCGGGCCGGAGGTCGCGAAGCTGCGCGAAAGGCTGGCCAGCATCGGGTTTACGCCCGAAGTCGTGCCTGCCGATCCGGAGATATATGACGAGGGGTTGGCCCAGCTGGTCAGCGATTATCAGCAGGCGACAGGTCTGCCCGCCGATGGCGTGGCCGGGCCGCAGACCATCGGAAAACTGCGTGACGGGCTCACGGGGCCTGAGGTGCGCCGGCTGATGATCGCGATGGAGCGGATGCGCTGGCTGAACGGTCACGATCTGAGCAAACGCATGATCTGGGTGAATATCCCCAGCTACATGGCCGAGGTGCTTGAGGACGGGCAGCCGGTGTTCCAGACCCGTGCCGTGGTCGGAAAATCCGATCCCGAATGGCAGACACCGGAATTCAGCGACACGATGGAATTCGTGGTGCCGAACCCGTATTGGAACGTGCCGCGCTCGATCACCGCGGCCACCTATCTGCCGCAGCTACAGGCCAATCCGAACGCCGCCGGTCATCTTGAGGTGGTGGACCGCAACGGTCGCCCGGTGTCGCGCGACAGCATCAATTTCAACAAGTATAACGGCAGCAATTTCCCGTATTTCCTGCGCCAGAAACCGTCTGACAGCAATGCGCTCGGGCTGGTGAAGTTCATGTTCCCGAATCGCTGGAACATCTATCTGCACGACACCCCGTCCAAGGGTCTGTTCAGCGACAGCAGCCGCGCCGCCTCTCATGGATGTGTCAGGCTGCGCGATCCGTTCGATTTCGCGACGCTGCTGCTGCGCGGAAACTCCTCCGATCCGCGCGGTTATTTCCAGCAGGCGCTGAGCACCGGCAAGGAACGCTGGATCAAGCTGGAGGAGCCGCTGCCGGTGCATCTGGTCTATTTCACCACGATTCCGGGACCGGACGGGCAATTGCGCAATTACCGCGACGTTTACGGTCGCGACGCCGGTGTCTGGGCCGCGATTCAGAAGGCGGCGGAGGCCGGAAGCTAGAATTGCCGATCCGGGCTGGTGTTGCGGCGCGGGGATGACTAAGTCTCTGCCCGAAAGGAGTCCGCGATGCATGTGACGATAGAGGATCTCGCCAAGGCGCTGAATGCGCGGGCCTGGGGGGATCTGTCGATGCGGATCGAGGGCGCGGCAGAGCCGGGACAGGCCGGGGCGGGGCAGATCGCGCTTGCCATGACGCCGAAATACGCCGAGGCGCTTCAACCCGGCGGTGCCGCCATTCTGGCCGAGGGGATGGACCCCGCGGAATATGGGCTGAGTGCGGCGATCTTCGCGCCGCGTCCACGGCTGGTGATGGCCGGGCTGACCCGCAGTTTCGATCCGGGACCGGAGATCGCGCCGGGGGTGCATCCAAGTGCCGTGATCGATGACAGCGCCGAAATCGGGCCGGATGCGGCCATCGGTCCGTTCGTGGTCATCGGGGCGGGCGTGCGCATCGGGGCGCGGGCGCGGATCGCGAGCCATGTCTCCATCGCGCGCGGCTGCCGGATCGGGGATGACGCGCTGATCCTGAACGGTGCGCGGCTTCAGCACGGCACGGTGATCGGCGACAATGTGGTGATCCAGCCCGGTGCGCTGATCGGTGCCGACGGGTTCTCCTTCGTCACGCCGGAGGAATCCGGCGTCGAGGAAATTCGCAGAAATCTTGGAAAACGCGAAAAAATCCGGCAACAAAGCTGGGAGCGTATTCATTCGCTGGGCCATGTCGAAATCGGCGATAATGTCGAGATCGGGGCGGGCGCTGCGATAGATCGCGGCACCATCCGGGCGACGCGGATCGGATCGGGCACGAAGCTCGATAATCTCGTGCATCTGGGCCATAATGTCGTGATCGGCGAGGATTGCCTTATCTGCGGGCAGGTCGGCGTCGCAGGCTCGTCAGTGGTCGGCGACCGCGTGGTGCTGGCCGGGCAATGCGGGGTGTCGGACAATATCACCATTGGCGACGATGTCATTGCCGGCGGCGCGACAAAGATTTTCAGCCGGGTGCCTGCGGGGCGCGTCATTCTGGGCAGCCCGGCGGTCGAGATGACCACGCGGATGGAGATGGACCGCGCCACCCGCCGTCTGCCGCGTCTGGCCGCCACGGTGTCAAAGCTTCAGAAAACTGTTACAGAATTACTGGACAAGTCCTGACCGACTGGAGAATCCTATGACCGAAATCCGCAACCGTATCAGAGAGATCATCGCAGAGCAGGCCATGCTGGAGGTCGATCAGGTCACGGACGACGCCAGCCCGGCCGATCTTGGCATCGACAGTATGGGGCTGGTGGAATCGATCTTCGCGCTCGAATCGGAATTCGACATCTCGATCCCGTTCAATGCGAATGAACCCGAGAAATCGGAATTCGACATTTCCAATATGGGCAGCATCATCGCTTCGGTGGAGAAGCTGGTGGCCGCGCAGGAATGAGTCCGAAGAAAAACAAGGGCGACAAGGCCAAAACCCGATCCGCGCCTGCGGCCATAGCTGGTGCCGGACAGGGTCCGCGCCGGGTCGTCATCACCGGCATGGGCACGGTCAATGCGCTCGGTCTGGATGTGGACACCACGCTGGAGGCGTTTCGCGAGGGGCGCTGCGGGATCACCCAACTCGATTTCCGCGATGTCGACCGGCTGTCGATCCAGATCGGCGGGCAGATCCATGACTGGCAGCCGGAAACATGGTTCAACCGGCAGCAGATCCTGCTTTACGATAAATTCACCCAGTTCACGCTTCTCGCCGCGAAAGAGGCGGTTGCGCAATCCGGGCTGGATTTTCAGGGCGAATTGGGTCTCTCCTCGGGTGTCGTTCTGGGCACGGCGGGGGGCGGGCTGAACACCTGGGATGAAAATTACCGGGTGGTGTATGAGGAGGGGAAGAACCGCGTTCACCCCTTCGTCGTCCCGAAGCTGATGAACAACGCCGCCGCCAGCCATGTCTCGATGGAATTCGGGCTGCGCGGTCCGGCCTTTACCGTGGCGACCGCCTGTGCCTCGTCCAATCACGCTATGGGTCAGGCGTTCCAGATGGTCCGCTCCGGCGCGGCGCGGGTGATGGTGACCGGCGGGTCGGAGGCGATGCTGTGTTTCGGCGGCGTCAAGGCGTGGGAGGGGTTGCGGGTCATGTCCCGCGACGCCTGCCGCCCGTTCTCCGCCAACCGCAACGGCATGGTGCAGGGCGAGGGGGCCGGGGTCTTCGTGTTCGAGGATTATGAACATGCCCGTGCGCGCGGTGCCGATATTCTGGCCGAGGTGGTCGGCTTCGCCATGTCCTCGGACGCGCAGGACATCGTCATGCCTTCCGCGCAAGGGGCGGAGCGGGCGATTACCGGCGCGATGCGCGATGCCGGGCTCAACCCCGAGGAAGTCGGTTATATCAACGCCCACGGCACCGGCACGGCGGCGAATGACAAGACCGAATGCGCCGCGGTGTCCCACGCGTTCGGCCATCACGCCGACCGGCTGATGATGTCGTCGACCAAATCCATGCATGGCCATGTGATCGGCGGCACCGGCGCGATCGAGCTTCTGGCGTGCGTCATGGCGCTGCGTGACGGGATTATCGCCCCGACCATCGGATATGAAGAGCCGGACCCGGAATGCGCGCTCGACGTCGTGCCGAACGAGGCGCGCGAGGCACGGGTGGAGGCGGTGTTGTCAAACGCCTTCGCATTCGGCGGGCTGAACGCGGTTATCGCGCTGAAGCGTGCCTGATATTCGATCCCGGCTGCATGCTCGGCAGGATCAGATTGCCCCGCTGGCTGTCGCGGATCAGGCGGGCATGGGTCGGCAGCCAGCCCAGCCCGGCCTCCGTCGTGCTGCGGGGGGTATAAGCGGCGGATATCCATCCGGGATAATGTGACGCCTGAAGTGCAGCGTAAAACGCCTCGAAATCCAAATCATGCTTTGACGGTTCGTGCCGCTTTTTGATCCCCGCGATCTGGACATGGCGGACATGCGGGCCGTGGCGCTTCCAGCAGGCCATCACGTCCCCGGTGATCTGGTGCACCTGACACAGGTCGAATTGCAGCCCCAGATTTGGCTCGCCAACCGCGTCGATCACCTCGACAGCGGTTTCGAAATCGGAGAGGAAATAGCCCGGCGCTTCCGCGCTGCTCATCGGTTTGATGGTCAGGCTGGCATGGGGCGCGCGCCGCGCCGCCCAGCGAAGATTGTCGACGAAGCACGCCCTCGCCGCGTCGCCTTTGGCGCGACCGGCCATGATGCGGATATGACGGGTCGAAAGCGCCTCGCTGATGCGCAGCGCCCGCTCGAAATCCGCGCGGAACCGCGCCCGCAGCTCCGGCACCGCCGCAAAGCCGCGCGGACCGCCGGCCCAGTTGGGTGCGGGGCAGTTCATCAGCACGATATCCATCTTCGAGGCGCGCGCCGCAGCCTGCAGATCGGTGACCGAGATGTCGTAAGGGAACAGGATTTCCGCCCCCCGGAAACCCGCCCGCTTCGCCACCTCGAAGCGTTGCAGGATCGGCAGCTCATTATACAGGAGCGTGAGATTTGCAGCGAGGCGTGGCATCAGGGTTCCAGCGGGAAGAAATGACCGGCGGAGGTGATGCCCATGCGCCCCTCCGGGCCCTCGCTGACGGTTTCCGCAAGGCGGTAATAGGTTTTGCGGTCGATCCGGGCGCGCAGCCCGCCACGGATCTCGACATAAGGGCGCGGGTTTTCGGCAGTCCCGGTCACGGTCAGCGGGTGGTCTGCGTCAAGCCGCACCTCGTCCCCGACATTGGTGACGAAGCGGATGTCGTCCCCGATCTCCACATCTGTCGCAACGAACGGCGCATCCTCGACCTTGATGCCGATCTTTTCGACCGGGGTCACGAGATAGTGTCTGCCGTCCTCATATTTCAGGATATTGGCAAACATCCGCACCATTTCGGGCCGGCCAATCGGCCCGCCTTCGTGAAACCAGGTGCCATCGGCGCGGATTTCCATATCCATTTCGCCGCAATAGGGCGGATTCCACAGATGAACCGGCGCCGGACCCCTGGTGCCCTGCTTTCGGGCAGCCGCCATGATCCCGCCTGCGCGGTTCGCCGCCGGAGCAGCGGGTGTTGATGTTTGGGTCGGTTTGACCATTTCACCTGCGTCCGATCCGTGGTTTCATGCCATTTAGAGTATACTGAGAGAATTGTCATGTCCGACGACGGCGAACTTGTCCATAAAGTTAGGAATTTAGGTGAACAGCTGACCGCCGCGCGCGGCAGCATCGAGCGGCGTTTCGTCGGTCAGCATGAGGTGGTGGAGCAGGTTCTGGCGGCGATCCTGTCAGGCGGGCATGCGCTGCTGGTCGGTCAGCCGGGGCTGGGCAAGACCATGCTGGTCGATACGCTGGCGACGGTGCTGGGCCTTGACGATGCGCGCATCCAGTTCACGCCGGACCTGATGCCGGCGGATATTCTCGGCTCCGAAGTGCTGGATCAGATGGCCGATGGCCGGCGTGAGTTCCGCTTTGTCGAGGGGCCGGTCTTCACCCAGCTTCTGATGGCCGATGAGATCAACCGGGCCAGCCCGCGCACCCAGTCGGCACTGCTGCAGGCGATGCAGGAAGGGCAGGTGACGGTTGGCGGCGCGCATCGTCCGCTTGGCAAGCCGTTTCATGTGCTGGCAACGCAGAACCCGATCGAACAGGAAGGCACCTATCCGCTGCCCGAGGCGCAGCTCGACCGTTTCCTGCTTCAGATCGACGTGGATTATCCCGACCGTGACACCGAACGCGCGATCCTGCTGGCGACCACCGGGGCGGAGGAGGATGCGCCCCATGCCGTCATGGGGCCGGAGGATCTGATGGCCGGGCAGGCGCTGATCCGGCAGATGCCGGTCGGTGAGACGGTGCTGAACGCGATCCTCGATCTGGTCCGCGCGCTGCGTCCGGGGCCGGAGAGCGCCGATTGGGTGGATGATGCGTTAAGCTGGGGGCCGGGTCCACGCGCCGCGCAGGCGCTGATGATGGTCACCCGTGCGCGCGCCGTGCTGAACGGGCGTTACGCCCCGACGCTGGAGGATGTCGATGTCATGGCCGCCCCGGTGCTGCGTCACCGGATGGCGCTGAATTTCAGCGCAAGGGCGCAGGGTGAGACGACGGACAGCGTCATCGCCCGTATCCGCGACGCGCAGTTCCGGCAAGCGGCGTGAATCCAGACGATATCAACCCTGCGGCTATGCTGCGCGCGCGGGCGGAGGCGGCATCTGCCGTTCTGCCGCCGCTTCAGCTGGCACGCGGACCCGTCGCGGCGACGGTCGCGCCCGGCGGGCATGGTCTGCGCAGGCCGGGTCAGGGGGAGGATTTCTGGCAATACCGCCCCGCCCATGAGGCCGATACGGCACGCAGCATCGACTGGCGCCGCTCGGCCCGGGGGGATGCTCAATTCGTGCGTGACCGCGAACGCCAGACCGCGCGCAGCGCCGCGATCTGGATCGGAAGCGGCGCGGGCATGGGCTATGCCGGGCAGAAACCGGGCGGGGAGAGCAAGTTTGACCGCGCCAAGCTGCTCGGCCTGTCGCTTGCGCTGTCTCTGATCCGCGCCGGTGAGCGGGTGGCGCTTCTGGGGCAAAAGCCCGGAGGTGGCGCGGTGCAGGCAGAGCGGTTGAGCCATGATCTTGCCGGTCTGCCCCTGAGCCGCCTTGATCTGGATGCGCCTGATGCAGCGGCGGCGCGGTCGGGCCGGATTGCTATTCTTATTGATGATTTTTTGTTTGAAAATAACGATTTGATATCGTTTCTTAATGCTGTTTCCGGTCTTGGATCGGGCGGGGTAATGTTGCAAATTCTGCACCCGGATGAAGAGGATTTTCCCTTCGGCGGCGCGGTCAGGTTTGAAACTGCAGGCGGCATTCGCCACGCCACCCGCGATGCGGAGGGGCTGCGGGACGCCTATCGCAACCGGCTTGAGGCCCGGCGGGAGGCGCTGGCGCGAATGGCAGGTCAGGCAGGCTTTGTCTTCGGTACGCATGATCTGGGCCGCCCGTCCTCCGAGGCATTGATCTGGCTGCATGGGGTGCTGTCGGCGCGATGATGATGCTCGGCCCGATAGGTTTCGGCGCGCCGCTGCTGCTGGCGGGGCTGGCGGTGTTGCCGCTGCTCTGGTGGCTTTTGCGGGCGCTGCCGCCGGTGCCGCGCCGGGTCCGCTTTCCCGGCACGGCGCTGCTGGTCGGTTTGCAGGATCCGAACCCGGTGGCGCAGCGGACGCCTTGGTGGCTGCTGCTGATCCGTTTGCTTGCCGTGGGGGCGGCCATTCTGGCCTTTGCCCAGCCGGTCTGGCGTCCCGCCCCGCCGGTTGAGGAGGGCGATGCGCTTCTGATCGTCATGGATGCAGGCGCCACGGCGGCACCGGGCTGGGCGCAGGCGCAGACACGGGCGGTCCGGGCGGCGGAGACGGCGATTTCCGGCGGGCGTCCGGTGGCCGTGCTGCTGGCTGACGGGCGCGCGACCGATCCGCTCAGCTTCGGGGCGGATGGCGGGGTCGCCGCCGGTCTGCGCGCCGCCATGCCGCAGCCGTGGCCGGGAGCATACCCCGAAACGGTGGCGGAGATGCTGGCCAACCTGCCGGATGGCGCGCTGCGGACGCTGTGGCTCAGCGACGGTCTGGACCACCCGAACCGGCAGGCATGGCTTCAGGCGCTTGGCGATCTGGGTCCGGTCAGCGTGGTTCCGCCCGCCGGTCCCGCCTACAGCCTGAGACTGGCGGAGGACGCCGCCCCGCCGGTGCTGGAACTGGCGGCGACGGGTGACGATGCACCCGCGATCCGCGCCCTTGGGCCGGACCCGCAGGGCATCAACCGTGAGCTCGCGCGGCTCGACCCTGCTGTGCCTGTGCAGCGTCAGGGCGTCACCACGCGTCGCGTTGTGGCGGAGCTTCCGGCGGAATTGCTCGCCCGTGTGACGCGGTTCCAGATTGACGGGGTCGATTCTGCCGCTGCCGTGGTTCTGGGCGATGACCGGCTGCGCCGCCCGCTGGTGGCGCTGATCGGGGACGGGCAGGCCACGTCCGAGGCACAGAGCCTGCTGTCGCCCGCGCATTACCTGCGCAGCGCGCTGTCCGGTTCGGCGCGGCTGATCGAGACCGGGCTGGACGATGCGCTGACCGCCAATCCCGACGTTATCGTGCTGATGGACCGCGTCGGGCTGGAGCCGGACGGGGCGCTGGCGCAATGGGTGACCGATGGCGGGCTGCTGATCCGCTTTGCCGGGCCGCGCATGGCCGCCGATCCGGGGCTGAGCACGGAGCCGCTGCTGCCGGTCCGCCTCCGCCCCGGTGGTCGCGATATGGGCGGCGCGCTGAGCTGGGGCGAGCCGCGCGGCATCGCGGCATTTCCGCCGGACGGGCCATTCGCGGGGCTGACGATCCCTGACGAGGTGACGATCCGGGGGCAGTTGATGGCCGAGCCCGCGCCCGATCTGGCGCAGCGCAGCATGGCCAGCCTGACCGATGGCACGCCACTGGTGACACGGGCGGAGATGGGCGAGGGGCGGCTGGTGTTCTTCCACACCACGGCCAGTGCGGAGTGGTCGTCGCTGCCGATTTCCGGCCTGTTCCTGTCGATGATCGACCGGCTCGTCGAAACCGCCCGGCGCGGCGCGGGCGACGGCGAGGCTCCGGCAGCGGGTGGTTTGTGGACGGCGGAGCGGGTGCTGGACGGGTTCGGGCGGCTGTCACAGCCGCAGAACCCGGCCCCGGTCGCGGCGGAATTGCTGCAGGCCGGTGCCGCGCCGGACCTGCCAGCGGGGATCTATCGTTCCGGCGAGCGTTATATGGCGGTGAATGCCGGCACACCGATTGCCGTGGCGGGCTGGCCCGGTGCGCAGGTGGAAAGCGGCGCGGGCGCGGGGGTTCCGCTGGCGGGCTGGCTGCTGCTGGCGGCGGCGGCGATGCTGATCTCCGATCTGATGGGCAGCGTGGTGCTGCGCCGTGGCAGCCTTGCCGCCGCGCTGATCGCGGCGCTGCTGCTGCCGGTGGATGGCCGCGCGCAGGAGGTCGACCCGGAGCTTGCCCGGGCCGCATCGCAATTCGCCATGGGCTATGTGCTGACCGGCGATGCCGAGCTGGACGAGATTTCGCGCGCCGGTCTGACCGGGCTGTCGGCCACGCTGACCGGGCGAACCACGGTGGAGCCATCGGCCCCGGTCGTGATCGATCTGGAAACCGCCGATCTGACGCTGATGACGTTCCTTTACTGGCCGGTGTCGGAGGCGCAGCCGATGCCCTCTGCGCAGGCCTATCTGCGGCTGAACCGTTTCCTGCGCGGCGGCGGCATGATCCTGATCGACACCCGCAATGCCGATCTGACCGGGGCCGGGCTGGACGATTCAGGCGCGCTGCGGCGGCTGGTCGGACCGCTTGACATGCCGCCGCTTGAGGTCGTGCCGCAGGATCACGTTCTGACCCGCAGCTATTACCTGCTGAACGACATGCCGGGCCGTTACAGCGATGGCGATGTCTGGGTGGAGGCTGCCGCCTCTGCCACGGGATCGGTCAATGACGGGGTGTCGCCGGTCGTTCTCGGCGGCAATAGCTGGGCGGAGGCATGGGCGGTCGATGATCGCGGCCTGCCGCTATTCGCCATCGGTGCCGGTCTCGATGGCGAGCGGCAGCGGGAGATGGCGCATCGTTTCGGCGTGAACCTGATCATGTATGTGCTGACCGGGAATTATAAATCCGACCAGATCCATATCCCGGCCCTGCTCGACCGGCTTCAGCAGGAGGAGGGCGGATGAGCTGGGGCGGGCTGGTCTTTGACCCGGTGCTGGCCCCGCTGATCGGCGGGGTCGCGGCGATCTGGGCGGCTGTGGCCGTGGCGGGGCTGGCAGTGCTGGTGCTGACGGTCGCGCTCTGGCGTGGCCTGCGTGGCGCGTGGTGGCGCGGCGGAACGCTGCTTCTGATCGCTGCTGCGCTTGCGGGACCGGGGGTGGAGCGGGGCACGGCGCGCGCGCTCAGCGATATAGTGCTGCTGGTCGATGACCGCAGCGCCAGCCAGTCGCTGCCGGGACGGCGCGCGCAGACCGAGGCAGCGCTTGAGCGTTACACGGCGGAACTCTCCGGGTGGCCGGATACGGAGGTCCGCCGGATCACGGTCGGCGACGATGAGGACGGCACCTTGCTGGGCGACGCGCTGGCGAAGGCGATTGCTGCGGAACCGGCGGATCGCTTTGCCGGGGCGGTCGTGGTCAGTGACGGGCTGGCCCATGACGCCGCCGCCATGCCCGCCGATGCGCCCGCGCCGGTGCATTTCCTGCAAACCGGCACGCCGCAGGACTGGGATCGCCGCATCGTGGTGGACGAGGCGCCGGGATTTGCCCTGATCGGGGAACCCACGGTCATCAGCCTGCATATCGCGGATGAGGGCGCCGTGCCTGCCGACCGGGCCGGTCCTGCGACGCTGACCGCCACGCTGGATGGGGAGGTGATCGCGACCGTCGCGGTGACACCCGGCGTCCGGATCGAGTTGCCGGTGACGCTGGACACGGCAGGGCGCAATGTCGTCATGCTGTCGGTGGAACCGCTCTCTGGGGAGTTGACATCTGTCAACAATACCGCCGCGCTCAGCATCAATGCGGTGCGCGACAGGTTGCGGGTGCTGCTGGTGTCGGGGGAGCCCAATCCCGGCGAACGAACATGGCGCAACCTTCTGAAATCGGACGTGAATATCGACCTGATCCACTTCACCATTCTGCGCCCGCCGGAGAAATTCGACGGCGTGCCGGTGAACGAACTGGCCCTGATCGGCTTTCCCACCCAGGAACTGTTCATGGAGCGGATCGAGGATTTCGACCTGATCATCTTCGACCGCTTCCGGATGCGCGGCATTTTGTTGCCGCAATATTACGACAATATCCGCCGCTATGTGGAAGGGGGCGGCGCGGTTCTGGTCTCTGCCGGGCCGGAATTTGCCGGGGTGGAAAGCATCGCCCGATCTCTGCTCGGCCCGATCCTGCCGGCGCGGCCAACGGGGCGGCTGATCGAGGGGGCGTTTACGCCGGAATTGACCGAACAGGGCCGCCGCCATCCCGTGACCCGCGATCTGCCCGGTGCGCCGCTGGAAAGCGGCGAGGCGCGGCCCGATCAGTGGGGCCGCTGGCTGCGCATGATCGAGACCTCGCCCGCCCCCGACAGCACCGTGGCGATGACCGGGGCGGATAATCAGCCGCTCCTGCTGCTGCGGCGTGAGGGCGAGGGCCGGGTGGCGCTGATCGCCTCTGACCAGCTCTGGCTTTGGGGGCGGGGGTTCGAGGGCGGCGGTCCGCAACTCGACCTGATGCGGCGGGTGGCGCATTGGTCGATGAAAGAGCCGCAGCTTGAGGAAGAATCGCTGGAGTTGCGCGACCTGCCGGGACTCGCCGTCGAAATCACCCGCCGGACGCTGGAGGATACCGCGCCGCCCGCGCAGATCACCGGCCCGGGTGGCGAGGCAAGCGAGGTGGCGCTGGCCGAGGACGGGCCGGGACGCTTCACCGGGCGGTTCGAGGCAGCTGAGCCGGGGCTTTACACCGTGCGGCAGGGCGATTTGTCGCGCACCATTGCCATCGGCCCCGCGGCACCGCGCGAGTTTGACCGTACCGTCGCCAATGCCGCCGCCATTGCCGGGCTGACGGAGGCGTCGGGCGGCAGTATCCAGCTTCTCTCCGACGGGGTGCCGGATCTGCGCCGCATCGCCGAAGGGCGGGTGTCCGAGGGTCGCGGGGTCTCGCGCAACTGGATCGGGCTGACGCCGCGCGGCGCGGAAACCGTGACCGGGCTGTCGCGCCGTCCGCTGCTGCCGGGCTGGCTGTGGCTGTGCCTGATCGGCGGCGCGATGCTGGCCGGATGGCTGATCGAGGGGCGGCGGGCGGCGTGATCGCGGCAACATAAGCGCCGCCATGTTCTTGCCAATCCGCCCCACGCTTTGGTAGCACCGTGTTCAACCTGTCAGGAAAGGTAGCATAATGGCCGAGACCCAGACGACCGACGCCGATATCGGCCTGATCCAGCGGATTATTCCGCATCGTTATCCATTCCTGCTGATCGACCGGGTGCGCGACATCGTTCCGCATAAATCCGGCGTCGGCATCAAGAATGTGACCTTCAACGAGCCGCATTTTCAGGGCCATTTCCCCGGCCAGCCGGTCATGCCCGGCGTGACCATCGTGGAGGCGATGGCCCAGACGGCGGCGGTTGTTGTGGGCGTCAGCCTCGATCTGGCCGATAAGGGGATGAACACCTATTTCATGGCCATCGACAAGGTGAAGTTCCGCCGCATGGTCGTTCCCGGCGACGTTCTGGAACTGGCGGTCGAGGTCAAGCGCGGCGGCGGCAAGATCTGGAAATTCGCCGGACGCGGCACGGTCGACGGCGAGCTTGCCTGCGAGGCGGAGTTTACCGCGATGATGGACCCGCCCGCGAAAGGCGGTGCGGATGGCTGAGACGCTCATCCACCCCTCTGCCGTGATCGCAGAGGGGGCGCAGATCGGACAGGGGGCCCGGATCGGGCCGTTCTGCTGCATCGGCCCGCAGGTCCGGCTGGGCGACCGGGTAGAACTGAAATCCCATGTCGTGATCGAGGGCGATACCGCCGTGGGCGAGGATAGCGTGGTGTTTCCCTTCGCCTCCATCGGGCAGGCACCTCAGGATCTGAAATTCAAGGGCGAGCAGACGCGGCTGGAGATCGGCGCACGCAACCGCATCCGCGAATATGTGACCATGAACCCCGGCACCGAAGGCGGCGGCGGGGTCACGCAGGTCGGGGATGACGGGTTGTTCATGTCCTCCTGCCATGTCGCGCATGACTGCCGGATCGGGGACCGCGTGGTGCTGGTGAACTCCGTCGCGGTGGCGGGGCATTGCCATATCGGCGATGACGTGGTGATCGGCGGGCTGTCGGGCATCCATCAATTCGTCCGCATCGGGCGCGGTGCCATGATCGGGGCCTTGTCGATGGTGACCGCCGATGTGCTGCCCTTCGGGCTGGTGCAGGGGCCGCGCGCACATCTGGACGGGCTGAACCTTGTCGGGCTGAAACGCCGCGGCGCGACGCGGGGCGAGATTGCCGAGCTTCGCCAGATGCTCGCCGGGTTGAGCGAGGGCGCGTTCCGTGACCGTGCGCGCGAGATGCAGGGTCAGGATCACGGCGACCGGGCGCGGGAGATGCTGGACTTCATCCTCGGCCCCTCGGATCGGAGCTTCTTGAAACCGCTATGAGCCGGACCGCCATCATTGCCGGGCAGGGCGCGCTTGCCCCGACTGTCGCCGCCATGCTGGATAATCCCGTAGTCGCAGCCCTTGAAGGCTTTGCGCCGCCGATCCCGCATGAGACCTTCCGGCTGGAACGGCTGGTGCCGTTTTTCGACTGGCTGGCCGATCAGGATGTCAGCCGCGTGACCTTCGCAGGCGCCGTTCGCCGCCCGCGTCTGGACCCGGAGGCGTTCGATCCGCGCACAGCCAGCCTCGTCCCGCGCATACTGACCGCGATGCAGTCAGGCGATGACGCGGCGCTGCGCGAGGTGATCGCGCTGTTCGAGGAGTTCGGCTTCACCGTTGCCGGCACCGCCGAGATCGCCCCCAATCTGGTGCCCGGCGCGGGCATGCTGGCCGGGGAGCCGTCGGCGGCGGATATTGCCGATGCAGACCGCGCCGCGAAGATTGTCGAGGGCTTGGGTGCGCTCGATCTCGGGCAGGGGGCGGTCGTGGCACAGGGGCTGTGCCTTGCGGTCGAGACGATACCGGGCACCGCCGCGATGCTGGAATTCGTCGCCCAGCATCAGGATATGCGCCCGCGCAAGAATGGCGCGCGCGGCGTGTTCTGGAAAGCGCCGAAGCCCGGGCAGGACCGGCGGATCGACCTGCCGACCATCGGGCCGGAGACGGTCGATCAGGCGGCGGCGGCGGGGCTGGCCGGGATCGCGTGGCAGGCGGGTGGCGTAATTCTGCTTGAGCGTGAAACGGCACTGGAACGCGCCCGCGATGCCGGTATATTCCTGTGGGCGCGCGACTAGCGGCGTGACGGTTTTCGTGCAATTCGGCAATGCGAAGGAGGTCCCGGATGCGTGTCTTCCTGATTGCGGGTGAGGCTTCGGGCGACAAGCTGGGCGGGGCGCTCATGGCCGGTCTGCGGACGCTTGCGCCGGATACGGGCTTCGACGGGATCGGCGGCGCGGAGATGCAGGCGGCAGGTCTGGTATCGCGCTTTCCGATGGACGAGCTGTCGGTGATGGGCATCGCCGAGGTGCTGCCGAAATACCGCCATCTGAAGCGCCGCATAGCGGAGACCGCTGCGGCTGTGGCCGAAACCGCGCCGGATGTGCTGCTGACCATCGACAGCCCGGATTTCTGCCTGCGTGTGGCGGCGGCGGCGAAGGCGCGCGGCTACACCGGGCCGGTCGTGCATTACGTCGCCCCCTCTGTCTGGGCGTGGCGTGCGGGGCGGGCGCAGAAAATGGCGAAGGTGGTGGATCACGTCCTCGCCCTGCTGCCCTTCGAGCCGCCCTATATGGAAGCCGCCGGGATGAGCTGCGATTTCGTCGGTCATCCGGTCGTCGCGGAAGAACGTGCCACGCCGGAGGAGGCGCTTGCGTTCCGCGAAGCGCATGAAATCGGCGCGGATGTGCCGCTGGTGATCTGCCTGCCCGGTTCCCGTCAGGGCGAGGTCGCCCGGCTTGCGCCGCGTTTTGACGAGGCGCTGATTCGGGTCCGCGACCGTATCCCGGAAATGCGGGTGGTGATTCCGACCGTGCCCGGCGTGTCGCGCATGGTGCGGGAAATGACCCGGCGCTGGCCGACCGCCCCGGTGGTGGTGGAGGACCCCGCCCAGAAGCGGGCGGCGTTCCGGGCGGCTGATCTGGCGCTGGCGGCGTCGGGGACGGTCAGCCTTGAACTGGCGGCGAATGCGGTGCCGATGGTGATCGCTTACGACATGGCGCCGGTTTCACGCTGGATGATCGGGATGTTGCTGAAAACCGATACGGTGACGCTGGTCAATCTGGTCAGCGAGACCCGCGCCGTGCCGGAGTTCTTGGGCCGCAAATGCACCCCGGATCAGATCGCCGGGGCGCTGCTCAATCTGCTGGAATATCCCGAGGGCCGTGCCGCGCAGATGGCTGCGATGTCGGCGACGATGCAGCGTCTGGGCGAAGGTGGTGCGCCGCCCGGCTTGCGGGCCGCGCATTCCGTGCTGGACTTCCTTCAGCGCCGGGCCTGAATCCAGCCGCCGCCCAGCACCCTCGTGCCGTCGGTTTCGTAGAACACGCAGGCCTGACCGGGGCTGACGCCTTCCTCCGGGTCCAGCAATTCGACCTCCGCGGTGCGTGGCCCCATTGCCCGCAGAATCGCCCCGCGTGGTGGACGGGTGGAGCGGATGCGGACGGCGATCTCGCGCGGCTCGCCCTCGAACGGGCCATCACCGATCCAGTTGACCTCGCCCACAGGGACGATCCGGGTCGACAGCGCCTCACGCGGGCCGACGATGACGCGGCGGGTCTCGGGGTCGAGCTTCACCACATAAAGCGGATCGCCCAGACCGCCGATGCCAAGCCCGCGCCGCTGACCGATCGTGTAGTGGATGACCCCGCGATGCTCGGCCAGCACATTGCCGTCCATATCCACGATCTCCCCCGGATCGGCCGCACCGGGACGCAGCTTTTCGATGACCGAGGCGTAGTTGCCGTTCGGCACGAAACAGATGTCCTGACTGTCCGGCTTATCCGCCACTGACAGCCCGTATTGCGCCGCCATTGCCCGCGTCTCTGCCTTGCTTTTCAGATGGCCAAGCGGGAAGCGCAGGAAATCGAGCTGCTCCTGCGTGGTGGAGAACAGGAAATAACTCTGATCGCGGGCCGGGTCGGCGGCCATGTGCAATTCGGCCCGTTCCGGCCCCATTCGACGCTGGATATAGTGTCCGGTTGCCATGCAATCGGCATCGAGATCGCGCGCCGTTTCCAGAAGGTCGCGAAATTTCACCCGTTCATTGCACCGAATGCAAGGAACCGGAGTCGCGCCGGCGAGATAAGCATCGGCGAATTCGTCGATCACCGACTCCTTAAATTTATTCTCATAGTCCAGAACGTAATGCGGGAATCCGACACGCTCGGCCACCCGCCTTGCGTCGTGAATATCCTGCCCTGCACAGCATGCGCCTTTTTTCGCCAGCGCCGCGCCGTGATCGTAAAGCTGTAGCGTCACGCCGATGACGTCATAACCTTCCTGTGCCAGATGCGCGGCCACGACCGAACTGTCGACGCCGCCGGACATGGCAACGACGACGCGCGTCTTCTCTGGGGGATTGACAAAACCCAAGGAATTCAGGCCACTATGGGCATGTTTTAGAGTTGTGGCTGTCACGGACGTCCTTTCAGGCGGCGTCTCCGCCGGTTCTTTGTTGAAAATTATAGGAACTATTCGTCCGTTCTTAAAGGGCGGGTTCATTGCTGATTAAGCCATGCATGGCAGCAATGCGTTGAGAAAGGAGCCATTTATGTATCTGCGAAAAACAGCCGGGCCGCGAACTGTGACACTGCCCAATGGCACGGTGCTGTCATATGCCGATCTGCCGCCGGTGGACACGCGCTGGGTCGCCTCGCGCAAGGCGACCGTGGTGTATGCGGTCGAATACGATCTCATCACCCGGAAAGAGGCGATTGAGCGCTACGGGCTTTCGGATGAGGAGTTTGAAAGCTGGCGGCGTGCCATCGAGAAACACGGCATACACGCTTTGCGTGTGACTACCCTTCAAAATTACAGACAATTTTAAGTTGTATTTGTCGCTGAATTCATATTTAGTAACAATATATTAAGCTTTGATCGTGATCGTTTCCTTGTGTCACGATACAATACGGGAAAAAAGTAATGCGTATCCTTCTGGTTGAAGATGACCCGGCAACGGCACGCGGCATTGAGATGATGCTGACCCATGCAAGCTATAACGTGTTTACCACGGATATGGGTGAGGAAGGGATCGATCTCGCGAAGCTGTATGATTACGATCTGATCCTGCTCGATCTGGATCTGCCGGATATGAGCGGGATCGACGTGCTGCGACAGATCCGTCTGTCGCGCATCGACACGCCGATCCTGATCCTCACCGGCTCCGACGATACGGAGGTCAAGCTGCGCGGCTTCGGCTTCGGTGCCGATGACTATATGACCAAGCCCTTCAACCGGGCGGAGCTGGTGGCCCGGATCGCGGCGATCATCCGGCGGTCGCAGGGTCACGCCCAGGCGATCATCCAGACCGGCGATCTGGTGGTCAATCTCGACGCCCGCTCGGTCGAGGTGCATGGCAAGCCGGTCAACCTGACTGGCAAGGAGTATCAGATCCTTGAATTGCTGACCATGCGCAAGGGGACGACGCTGACCAAGGAGATGTTCCTCAACCATCTTTACGGCGGCATGGATGAGCCGGAATTGAAGATCATCGATGTGTTCATCTGCAAGCTGCGCAAGAAGCTGTCGGCGGCGATGAACGGCGAAAATCATATCGAAACCGTCTGGGGCCGCGGCTATGTGCTGCGCGACCCGCAACCCACTGCGCAGGAAAGGCTGGCCGTGGGCGCCTGACCGGCGGGACGTTCACGATGGCCGCGCTGATCTCTGGTCAGGCGGGCGAGGACGGTCTATCACCCGTCAGGGGCGGCCCGCATCATCCGGGCCGGGAACATGACGGGAGCGAGCGATGTCGAAGCCGGGTCGGGGCGGTTCGGATAGTGGCGATGCCGGGGCGCAGGATCGCGGCACGGATGTTCAGGCCGTGCTTGCCGCCCTGGATGCGACCGACACCGCCGCGCTGGCGGAGGCGGAAGCAGGCGATTACATTGCGCAGCTTTCCGAGATCCTGACGCGCGCAGATCTGGCCTATCACCGGGACGATGCGCCGGTGATCTCGGATGCGGATTATGACCGGGCGAAACGGCGTCTGGCCGAACTGGAAGCGGCGTTTCCCGCGCTCGCCCGTCCCGACAGCCCGACCGGGCAAGTCGGCGCCGCCCCGTCGGAGGCGTTTGGCAAGGTCACCCATGCACAGCGCATGATGTCGCTCGGCAATGCGTTTTCCGATGAAGAGGTCACGGATTTTGTCGGCCGGGTCCGCAGCTTTCTGGGGCTGGGGGCGGAGGCCGAACTCGACTTCACGGCGGAACCCAAAATCGATGGGCTGTCGCTGTCGCTGCGCTACGAAAACGGTGTTCTGGTGCAGGCGGCGACGCGGGGCGACGGCACGGTCGGTGAGAATGTCACCGCGAATGCCCGGACGATCAGCGACATCCCGCAGGAACTCAGCGGCGATGTGCCGGAGATATTGGAGGTGCGGGGCGAGGTTTACATGTCCCACGCCGATTTCGCGGCGCTGAATGCGGGCGATGGCGCGCGGGTGTTCGCCAATCCGCGCAACGCTGCCGCCGGATCGCTGCGCCAGCTTGATGCGGAGGTGACCCGGTCCCGTCCGCTGCGCTTCTTCGCCTATAGCTGGGGCGAGGTGAGCGCGCCGCTGGCAGAAACGCAGATCGGTGCGGTTAAGCGTCTGGCAAGTATTGGGTTTCAGACCAATCCGCTGACCAGGCTGTGTCACAACGCCAAGGACATGATCGCCCATTGGGCGCTGATCGAGGCGCAGCGGGCAAGTCTCGGCTATGACATCGACGGGGTGGTCTACAAGGTGAACAACCTTGGCTATCAGGCGCGGCTCGGCTTTCGCGCGACAACGCCCCGCTGGGCGCTGGCGCATAAATTCCCGGCCGAAACCGCGTGGACGCGGCTGAACGGGATCGACATTCAGGTCGGCCGGACGGGGGCATTGTCGCCGGTGGCGCGGCTGGACCCGGTGACGGTCGGCGGCGTTACCGTCTCTAACGCGACGCTGCATAACGAGGATTACATCGCCGGGGTGAATTCCAACGGCGAGAAGATCCGGGACACGGATATCCGCGTCGGGGACTGGGTGAAGGTCTATCGCGCCGGTGACGTGATCCCGAAGATCTCGGACGTGGATGAGGCGAAGCGGAGCGGGGCGGAGCAGCCTTTCGCGTTCCCCGAAACCTGCCCGGAATGCGGCTCCGCCGCCATTCGGGAGCCTGGTGACGCGGTGCGCCGCTGCACGGGCGGTCTGATCTGTCCGGCGCAGGCGATTGAGAAGCTGAAACATTTCGTCAGTCGCGGGGCGTTTGACATCGAGGGGTTGGGCGCAAAGCAGGTGGAGGCGTTTTACCATGACGACACCCTGCCGATCCGCAGCCCCGCCGATATTTTCACGCTGAAGGCGCGCGATGACGCCAATATCCCGAAGCTGAAGAACCGCGATGGCTGGGGGGAGACCTCCGCCAGCAACCTGTTCGAGGCGATCGGGGCGCGGCGGCATATTCCGCTGGCCCGGCTGATCTATGCGCTCGGCATCCGCCATGTCGGGGAGGTCGTCGCAGCCGATCTGGCGCGGTATTACGGCAATTGGGCCAGTTTCGCCGCCGAGGTCGACGCGGCGATCCCGGCGGCGGAGCGTCACATGGAAGCCGATGAGGCCGTGCTGCATGAGCGCGCGGCGGCGGCAAGCGAGGGCCGGCGGGCGCGGGTGTCCGCCACGCGGGACGCCGTTCTGGCGCGCGCGCCTGCCTTGCCGGGTGAGGCGGTCGCAGCCTATGAATCGCTGATCAATATCGACGGGATCGGCGCGGTCGTGGCGCAATCGCTCTGCGCGACATTCGCCCAAGCCCGCGAGCGGGAGATGATCGAGACGCTCGTGGCACTTCTCGATCCGCAAGACGCGGAGCAGCCGGATACCGAAGGCAGCGCGGTTGCGGGCAAGACCATCGTTTTCACCGGCACGCTGGAAAAGATGACACGGGCGGAGGCGAAGGCGCGGGCGGAAGCTCTGGGTGCCAAGGTCGCCGGGTCGGTGTCGTCCAAAACCGATATTCTGGTCGCCGGTCCCGGTGCCGGGTCGAAGGCCAGGAAAGCGGCGGATCTGGGGGTCGAGGTGATCGACGAGGATGCATGGCTGAGCCTGATCGGATAGCGCCCAAGGGCCGCCCGCCGGTCCTGTTCCCGCTATTTGCGGGCGTCGAGACCCTGCCGGGGATCGGCCCGAAAGCGGCGGCGGCGCTTGAGAATATCGGCGTGACCCGTCCGCGCGATCTGATCTTTACGCTTCCCAACAGCGGCATCAGGCGGCGTGCGGTCAATGCCGTTGCCGAACTGCGCCCGCCGGAAATTGCGACGATCACCGTGACGCCTGACCGCCATGCTGCGCCGACCGCTCGGGGGCGGCCCTATCGGGTGATCTGTTCGGACGGGCACGGGGGCGATCTGGTGCTGATCTTCTTTCACGCCCGCCGGGATTGGCTGGAGCGTGAATTGCCGGTCGGCCAGAAGCGCATCGTCTCTGGCAAGGTGGAGCTGTTCGACGGCATCGCGCAGATGGTCCATCCCGACCATATCCTGCCCGTGAGCGAGGCCCCGCCCGCGGATTTTGAGCCGGTCTATCCGCTGACCGCGGGCGTGACGCAGCGCCAGATGGGCAAGGCGGTCGAGGCGGCGCTGACCCGCGCGCCGGAACTGGCGGAGTGGATTGATGAGGCGTTGCTGACGCGTGAGGGCTGGCCCGGCTGGCAGGAGGCGCTGGCGCAGGCGCACGCGCCCGTATCGCCCGCCGATCTGGCGGCATCCGCGAAACCGCGCGCACGGCTGGCCTATGATGAGCTGTTCGCCCATCAGATCACGCTGGCGCTTGCCCGCCGCCAGAACCGGCGCGGCAAGGGGCGGGTGACGCGGGGCAATGGCCGGTTGCAGGCGCAGGTGCTCGATCATCTGCCCTGGCCGCCGACCGGGGCGCAGCGCCGCGCCGTGGCGGAGATTGCCGCCGATATGGCCGCGCCGGAGCGGATGAACCGGCTGCTTCAGGGCGATGTCGGGGCGGGCAAGACGCTGGTCGCGATGCTCTCGCTGCTGATCGCGGTCGAGGCGGGCGGGCAGGGCGTCATGATGGCCCCGACGGAGCTTCTGGCGCGGCAGCATCTCAAGGCGCTGTTGCCGCTGGCCGAGGCGGCGGGGATCCGGATCGAGGCGCTGACCGGCCGGGACAAGGGCGAGGCGCGGGCCAATATCCTGACCGATCTGGCCGAGGGGCGGATTGACATATTGGTCGGCACCCATGCCGTGTTTCAGGATGAGGTGCGGTTTCACGACCTGCGCCTTGCCGTGATCGACGAGCAGCATCGTTTCGGCGTCGCGCAGCGGGTGAAGCTGGCGGCGAAGGGCGAAACCGCGCCGCCCGATGTGCTGGTGATGACCGCCACGCCGATTCCGCGCTCGCTGGCGCTGTCGCAATATGGCGATCTGGACCTGTCGGTGCTGGATGAGAAACCGCCGGGCCGCAAGCCGATCACCACGGTGATGCTGGATGATCGCCGCATGGATGAGATCGTGGACCGCATCGGCAAGGCCGTCGCGGGCGGGGCGCGGGCCTATTGGGTCTGCCCGCTGGTCGAGGAATCGGAACTCTCGGACCTGACCGCCGCCGAGGCGCGGTTCTCGGCGCTGCGGGCGCGGTTTGGCGAGGCTGTGCGGATGGTACACGGCCAGATGCCCGCCGACGAACGCGACGCGGCGATGGCGGATTTCGTCGCGGGGCGTGCGCAGATCCTCGTTGCGACCACGGTGATCGAGGTCGGGGTGGACGTGCCCGAAGCCTCGATCATGGTGATCGAGCGGGCGGAGAGTTTCGGGCTGGCGCAGCTGCACCAGCTGCGCGGGCGTGTCGGGCGGGGGCAGGCGGCGTCGAGCTGTGTGCTGATGTATCACGCGCCCCTGTCGGAAAGCGGGGCGAAGCGGCTACAGACCCTGCGCGAGACGGAGGACGGTTTCCGTATTGCCGAGGTCGATCTGGAGATGCGGGGTGCAGGCGATCTGATCGGGACCGCGCAATCCGGCCTGCCGCGCTTCCGCATTGCCGATCTGGAACGGCAGGCGCCGCTGATGCAGGTGGCGCAGCGCGATGCCCGTGCGTTTCTGGAAAAAGACCCGGAGATGAGCAGCGAACGGGGCCGTGCCGTGCGGGCGCTTTTATGGCTGATGGAACAGGATCAGGCGATCAGATTGATAAAATCCGGTTAAATGTTCTCTAAAAGTTCTTGCCGAATCGCGTTCGATGTGAGAACAAAGAGGCAACTCTAAGGGAGATTGCCATGACTGACGCCGTAAAATCCGTTCTGACGTCCGAAAATACCTCGCTCCGCGAACTTGCTGCGGATGCGCTTGGGGTGATCGCGATCTCGGTTTCGACCGTGGCGATGCTCTGGCTTCCTGCGATTTTGTCTGCCTGACCTGTTCCGTGACGGCTCCCCGGCCCCGGAAAGGTTCCTGCGGGTGGTGCGGCCCCGGCCCATCACCCGCTTTTTTATTTGCCGTGTGAAATGAGTTTTTTTGACAGGGAGGGTTTTGGCTTTTCGACTTATGCGTCCGCCGCTGGTTGCGGGTCTGGTGATTGATCCGCGTCTGGACATTCGCGCCGGTATCGGCGTTGCTGTGCGCAAAGGGTAACGAGTTATACGGGGCAGCAAGGTGGACGGAAAAAGCGTCACCGGCATTCATCATGTCACCGCGATCACGCGCGATGTGCAGCGGAATGTCGATTTCTATGCCGGGTTTCTTGGGCTGCGGCTGGTCAAGCAGACCGGCGGTTTTGAGGACGGCGCGCAGCTGCATCTGATCTATGGGGATCAACTGGGCAGCCCGGGTTCGCTGATCACGTTTCTGGTATGGCAGCATGGCGCACCGGGTCGCGTCGGGCTGGGCCAGATCAGCGAGATCGGTTTTGCCGTGCCGCCGGACAGTATCGGCGAGTGGCTGCAAAAGGCGATGTCGGCAGGGGTGTCCGTCGATGGCCCGAAAAAGGAACTGGGCGAGACGGTTTTGCGGCTGCGCGATCCTGACGGGATTATCGTGAAGCTGATCGGGATCGATCTGCCTGCCGCCGCAGCACTACCCGATATGCAGGCCCTGCGTCGCATCCGCTCGGTCACCATCTTGACGGCGGATGCCGAAGCGACGGCTGAATTTGCGGCCCGGTTCGGTTATCGCCGGGTTGCGCAGGACGGGCCGTTCACGCGAATGGCCTCAGATACGGATGTGATCGACCTGCGCCAATCCGCCGGTTTTGTGGACGGCGCACCGGGAACGGGGGTGTTCGATCATGTCGCCTTTCGCGCGCCTGATGTGGATGCGGTACGGCAGATGCGGCTGGACCTGCGGGATCATGACGGCGTGACTAATGTGCATGACCGCAAATATTTCCTGTCGCTTTACGTTCGCGAACCGGCGGGGACGCTGTTCGAATATGCCACGGACGGGCCCGGCATGACGGTCGATGAGGCGGCGGAGGATCTTGGCCAGACCCTGATGATTCCGCCCGCCGATGCAGCCCGCGCCGATGATCTGCGGGTGATCCTGCCGCAATTCGCCCTGCCCGGAGAGGAGAGATGGCCGATGCGCGATCTGCAATTCATACACCGTTTTCACCGGCCCGACGATGCCGATGGCTCGGTCATCGTGCTGATGCATGGCACTGGCGGCGACGAAACCGATCTGATGCCGCTGGCGCATCGCGCCGCGCCACGCGCCACGCTGTTGGGCGTGCGGGGACGTTCGACGGAAGAAGGGATCAACCGCTGGTTCCGCCGTTATGACGCTGTCACCTACGATCAGGCCGATATCCTGGCGGAGGCGGCTGCATTTGCCGCATTCATGGGGGATGCGATCCGTGGATATGGGCTCGACGCGGCGCGGATCACCCATCTGGGCTATTCGAACGGCGCGAACCTGTTGGGCGCGGTCATGCGCCTGCACCCCGATGCAGTCAGCCGGGCGATCATGCTGCGCGGGATCGAGATATTGGAGGACGCACCGTCTTCGGCGCTTTCCGGCAAACAGGCGCTGATCCTGACCGGGGCGCGTGATCCGTTTGCGCGCATGGCACCGGCGCTTGAAACCTCGCTTCGCAAGTCTGGGGTCGATCTGGATGCGCGGGTTATCGCGGCAGGGCATGAACTCGCGGCGGAGGATCTGTCAGCCGTTGAGGCTTGGCTGAGCGCGCATGAAAATCGCTGAGCGGAAAGGCGGCGGCGCGATCCGCCGCCTTTCCTGTCGTCTCACTTACAGCTTGCCGAAGCGGCCTGCGTTGAAATCCGTGATGGCCTGACGGATTTCGGCTTCGGTGTTCATGACGAACGGCCCATAAGCCGCGACCGGCTCATCAATCGGTTCGCCGGAGAGGATCAGCAGCTTGGCATCGGACGCGGCTGCGACGGTGAACTCGCCCCCGTCGCGTGACAGCAGCGCGGTCGAGGCGTCGGAGAGCTTTGTTTCACCATTCACCGTGACCTTGCCACTCAGGACAACCACCGTCACGTTATGACCGTCGACCGGATGCAGCGTGACCGACTTGCCGGGGTTCAGGCGCAGATCCCAGACGTCGATCGGGGTGAAGGTCTTCGCGGGCCCTTCCGTGTTGTCGAACGAACCGGCGATGACCCGCATTTGCCCGGCGTCATCCGGCAGGGGAACCGACGGGATCTCGCCATCGGGGATACCCTGATAGCCCGGCTCGGCGGATTTGTCCCTGGCGGGCAGGTTGACCCAAAGCTGCACCATCTCGAAATTGCCGCCGGTCGCGGTAAAATCATGGCTGTGGAATTCTTTATGCAGAATGCCGCTGCCCGCTGTCATCCACTGCACGTCGCCCTTGCGGATCACGCCGCCGCGACCTGTGGAATCGCCGTGCTCGACCTCGCCGTCATAAACGATGGTGACGGTTTCAAAGCCCTTATGCGGGTGAACATCGACGCCGCGCGGCATGTCCGCCGGTTCGAACTGATATGGCCCGCCATAATCGAGCAGCAGGAACGGCGAATGCCCGTTGCCGCCGCCCATATGTGAAAACAGCGAACGGACCGGGAAGCCGTCACCGACCCAATGGGCCTGCGGCGCGGTGCTGGTAGAGAGGATCTGACGCATCGGAAAACTCCTGACATTATGGGGCGGGTTGCCGCCGTTGCCAGAAAGGTTGGGACGGCATGGCCTGACGGCAAGGTTTAATCCGTTCGGCAAAACAGAACGCCGCATTACCAATTCCGGTTCTGGCGCTTCCGGCGTGGGATGCGCAGTCTGTTACCCGGAACAACCGCGCGACTGATCCGTTATGGTCGCGACAGACAAGGAGCATGTTATGAGTAAACCGAAAATCGGCATTATCATCAGTTCGACCCGCGACACACGCTTTGCGGACAAACCGGCGCAATGGCTGCTGGAAAACGCCCGTCAGCGCGACGATCTGGAGTTTGAATTGCTCGATCTTCGCGATTTCGATCTGCCGTTCTTCAATGAGCCTGCCTCCAATAACTGGATGCCGTCGCAGGACCCGAACGCGGTCAAATGGCAAGAAACGCTGGCCGGTTTCGATGGGTTCATCTTCCTTGTCGCGGAATATAACCACTCCATCACCGGGCCGCTGAAAAACGCGCTGGATCAGGCTTACAAGGAATGGATCCGCAAACCGGCAGCGGCTATGGGCTATGGCGGGGTCGGTGCTGCGCGCGCGGTCGAGCATCTGCGCAACATCGCGGTCGAGCTGCAGATGGTGCCGCTGCGCAATGCGGTCCATCTCGGCGGCGGCGAGTTCATGAAGGTCAGCCCGCTGGGCCAGAATGGCGAGATGGCCGAGGTTCATGATGTGCTGAAACCGTCGCTGGACGCGATGCTGGATGAGCTGGCATGGTGGACCGACGCGACCAGGACGGCGCGGGCGAAAACCGCGTAACTCTGTCAGGGCGGTCCTTTGGGCCGCCTTTTCTCCATCACGGGAGTTGAGAATGAGCCGCTATGACCGTCACCAGACCCGACTGATCCTGCCCTTTATGGGGCCGTTTTACGAAAATTTCGCCAAGCCGCTGGCCCATCTCGGGCTGCGGGTCGTCGTCGGCGTGATGCTGATGATGGAGGGGTGGCCGAAGATCGTGGCGCCGTTCGCGCAGGCCGGGTTTACCGAAAGCCTCGGCTTCTATCCCGGCTGGTTCTGGTCGGCGGCGCTGGCGGTGATGCAATTCGTCGGTGGGCTGATGATCGTGGTGGGTTTTCTGACCCGGCCGGTGGTGCTGGCGAATGCGGTCATGCTGGCGGTGACGCTGTGGTTTCATGTGACCCATCCTTACGGCGATGTTTTCCTGTCGCCTGAAGGGATGCAGACGCTGTCCGAAAATGCCGCACTGTTCAGCGAGGCCGGCTTGGCCAATCTGCGGGCCGATGGCGGGGCGCTGTTCCTGGCGCAGGTGCAGTCCAAGGCCGAGGATCTGTCATTGTTGTGGACGGTCGCGGCGCTGTTCCTCGCGGCGTTCGGGGCCGGTCCGATCTCTGTCGATCGCACGATATTGAAACGGGAGTTCTAGCATGTCCGAGATCAAGATTTCCAAGGAAGATGACGGCAAGCGGGGCCGCTATGTCGCCGTGATCGACGGCGTCGAAGGGGAGGGGGAGATCACATGGACCCGCCCCGGCCCCGACCTCATCAGCGCGAACCACACCGGCGTACCGGACAGCATGGCCGGGCAGGGCGTCGCGAAAGCAATGCTGGATTTCATGCTGGACGACGCGCGGGCGAACGGTTTCCGCATTATCCCCGTCTGCCCGTTCATCGCGAAACAATATGCGAAACATCCTGAATGGTCGGGTAGTTTCGCGGCGAAACCCAAGGCGAAAGGCTGAATATGGGCCAGCTTATCGACGGCGAATGGCACGACCAGTGGTATGACACGAAAAGCACCGGCGGGCGGTTCAAGCGCACGACGACGGCGTGGCGCAACTGGATCACGGCGGATGGCAGCGCGGGCCCCTCGGGCGAGGGCGGGTTCGCGGCGGAGAGCGGGCGCTATCACCTCTATGTTTGCCTCGCCTGTCCCTGGGCGCATCGGGCGCTGATCTTTCGGGCGATCAAGGGGCTGACGCCGCATATTTCGGTGTCGGTCGTGCATCCCGACATGCTGACGGAGGGGTGGGAGTTTCGTAGCGATTATCCCGGTGCGACCGGCGACGATCTGTTCGGTGCGAAATATCTGCGCGACATCTATCTGCGCGCGGACCCGAAAGCCTCGGGCCGGGTGACGGTGCCGGTGCTGTGGGACAAGGCGCGCGATACGATTGTCAGCAATGAAAGTGCAGAGATCATCCGCATGTTCAACTCGGCCTTCAACGGGCTGACCGGGAACGAGGATGATTATTACCCGGAGGCGCTGCGCGACCGTATCAACGAGGTGAATGACCGCGTCTATGACACGGTGAATAACGGCGTCTACAAGGCCGGTTTTGCCACCTCGCAGGAGGCCTATGACGAGGCGGTCGGGCCGTTATTTGACAGCCTCGACTGGCTGGAGGGGCTGCTGGCAGAGAACCGCTACCTGACCGGCGACCGGCTGACGGAGGCTGACTGGCGTCTGTTCACGACCGCGCTGCGCTTCGATCCGGTTTATCACACGCATTTCAAATGCAACCGGGCGTGGCTCAGGGAATACCCGAACCTCTGGGGCTGGACGCGAGAACTTTACCAGTTCCCCGGCGTCGCGGAGACGGTGAATTTCGACCATATCGTGCGTCATTATCACTACAGCCATGAGACGATTAACCCGCACCGGATCATCCCGATCAACCCGGTGATAGACTGGGACGCGCCGCACGGGCGTGGCTAGGCGGCGGTTCTGCGCATCGAAAAGGGCGGCTCCCGGCACGGGGCCGCCCTTTTGCTGTTCATGGCCGGATCATGCGGCTTTCAGAATGAACCCGGTCCCGTCGGGGTCGGTGATGCGGGCTGACGACAACCCGCTTTCCGGCGTGACCGTCAGTCCGATTTCGGCCAGCCCGATGGACGGGAACCGGCGCGGTCCCGCACCCCGGCTGTTCCAGGTATTCGCTGCAAGCTGGTGGTGGTAACCACCCGATCCGAACCACGCCCCGCCTTGCCCGACCAGCGTTTCGGTCAGGCCGAGTTGCCCGGTCGCGAAGTCCCGCGCCGCCGACAGCTCGGAGGTGGAAAGATGCACATGACCAACCTTGCTTCCGTCCGGCATTCCCATCCAGGGACCGTGACCGGCGGCAAGCACGCCCTCGACATCCATCCGCTCGGTGATCATATGCACCTTGTCACCGTCGCGCTGCCAGCTGCTTTCCGGGCGGTCGATATAGATTTCGATGCCGTTGCCTTCCGGGTCGGACAGATACACCGCCTCGCTGACGGCGTGATCGGATGCGCCGGAGAGTTGCTGTCCGGTCTCCGCCGCGTGGCGCAGCCAGCGACCGAGATCGCCGCGTTCGGGCATCAGAAACGCCGTGTGAAACAGCCCGGCCGCATTGCGTGGCGGGCGCGGCGCGTGGCGGTCCGCGCGCAGTTCGAGGAGCGTCCGACCGCCCGCCCCAAGGGTGGCGGTCTCGCCATCCCCGGTCAGCGGCGTCAGGCCGATGATATTGGCGTAGAAATCGCGCATCCCGGTCAGATCGTTCACGGTCAGCGCGACATAGGAGATTTCGACTGGATAGGTCATTGTGTTCTCGCCTTGTTATGCGGGGCAGCAGGGCCGCCCCGCGTGATGTTCAGACCAGCGGTTTCAGACCGGCCTCGATCTGCGCGCGGCGCGGTTCGAGGAAGGGGGGCAGGGACAGCGCCTCGCCCATTGTGTCGAACGGCTCATCGACGTCGAAGCCGGGCCCGTCCGTCGCGATCTCGAACAGGTTGCCGCCGGGTTCGCGAAAATAGAGGCTGCGGAAATAATAACGCTCCACCTCGCCCGAACTCGGGATACGGAACTGGTTCAGCCGCTCGGCCCATTGATGGATGGTTTGCACATCCGGGGTGCGGAAGGCGACGTGGTGAACACCGCCAGCGCCCTGGCGCGCGACCGGCAGGCCGGGCTGGACGGCGACATGCAGTTCCGCCGCCGGGCCGCCTGCGCCCATCTCATAGACATGCACCTGACCAGAGCCGTCGGGGCTGGGATAATCCCGCACCTTGCGCATATTCATGACGCGGGTCAGCACCGCCTCGGTCAGTTCCAGTTCCGGCACGGAAATGGTGATCGGGCCGAGGCCACGGATCTGGTGTTCCGCCGGAACCGGGCTGCGATCCCAGGGGTGGGTCTCGCCGGGCTGGTCGGCGGTCAGGCGGATGCGCTGCCCCTCCGGGTCTTCGAAATCGAGCGTCGCGCGGGTGTCGAGCGTCGTGATCTCGCCCGTTTTCACGCCCTGATCGCGCAGGCGGGCGGCCCAGTAATCAAGGCTTGCCTCGTTCACGCGCAGCCCGGTGCGGCTGATCGAATGGGTGCCGCGACGCTCGGGCGCTGCGGGCCAGTCGAAGAAGGTGATGTCGGTGCCCGGACTGCCCGCGCCATCGGCGAAGAACAGGTGATAGGCGGATGTGTCGTCCTGATTGACGGTTTTCTTGACCCGGCGCAGCCCGAGCGTGTCGGTGTAGAAGCGGTTATTGCCGGGTGCGTCGGCGGTGATCGCCGTCAGGTGATGAATGCCGGTAAGGTCCATATTGGCCTCCTTTGTTCTGTTGGACACAATATCAGACGGAGAACCCGTTTCCGCCAGCAGTAAGCTGACGAAATCGGCGTTCGGGAATTGCGAACGCCGAGGGAGGCGCTATCATCCCGCCATGCGTTATGACCTCGACCAGATCGAAACCTTTCTGACCGTGATGGAGCTTGGCACGCTGACCGCGGCGGCGGCGCGGCTGAACCTGTCGAAATCAGTGGTGTCGAAGCGGATCTCCGATTTTGAAGCGGTCGTCGGCGCGGCATTGTTTCGCCGGAACGCGGGCCGGATCACCCCGACGGAAGCAGCAGGACGGCTTGCCGAACGCCTGCGCCCTGCGCTGAGCGATCTGATTGCGGCAGCTGAAAGCGCAAGCTGGGGGATGGACGGTGCCGCGCCCTTGCAGGGGCAGTTGGCGATTGCGGTGCCGATCAGTTTCGGCACGGTTTATCTGAACCCGGTGCTGGCCCGTTTTGCGATTGCGCACCCGCAGCTTGAAATGCGCATAGATTATGACGACCGGGTCCGCGATCTGGCGCGGGAGGGGTTCGATCTGGGCATCCGCATCGGGGAGGCGCGCGACGGCGCGCTGAAGGCGCGCAAGCTGTGTGAGGATCGATCATATCTGGTCGCCAGCCGCGATTATCTGGACCGCTACGGGGTGCCGAAGACGCCTGCCGATCTGTCCGGTCATCAGATCATCGGCTACAGCCATGTCTCCAATACGCAGGTCTGGCAGTTTTTATGTGACGGAAAGACGGTTTCGCCGCAGGTCGGCGGGCGGCTGACGCTGAATAATGGCGAGGCGATCCGGGATATGGCGGTCGCGGGGCTCGGGGTGGCGATGTTGCCCGGTTTCATCGCCCGTCGCGCGGTTGAGGAGGGGCAACTTGTCGAGTTGCTGAGCCATGCGGAAAGCCGTCGCCTGCCGATCATGGCGGTCTGGCCCCCGGTGAGCCCGATGCCGGTAAAGCTGCGGCTTATCATAGATTTTCTGGTGGCGGAACTTGCCGGGGGGCTGTCAGAGTCAAAAAGGCCATAATTTTGCTGCACCTTATGATCCGGCTTATTGCCGATTCAGGCGTCAAATCGAGATTGGGCCGTTTTGAAAACGGTATTCGCAAAAGAAAAATAATTCTACTTCAGGTGGATAGCGGGTAAGGCGGCTATGTACCCCCGGTTGGGGTTGAGAATCCGGCTGTGATGGCTCATCTATCCACCCCATTAAAAGAGGTTTGTCAGGTTCCCGGATGAAAAGCATCCAAGTCGGCTTCGCTATTGTAGGCCATCCGCGTTGCGGGAGCAGATCGCTGGCAACGGCCTTCGGCCAGCTTGGTCTGAAAGTTGGGCATGAGAAGCTTGAGCGGGATGGGATCGTGTCCTGGTGGAACACAGCGCGTTATCAGGGCGATCACTCATTCAAGGATCCGAGGCTTTATCCTTCAGAGTTCACATCGCGGGTGATTGGCCACTATATCCGCAACCCGATCGATGCGATCCCTTCGATCCTGATCGAGAACCAGTTCCGCGAACGCAAGAACAACTCCTACCAGTTCCGGCAATGGATCCTCAGCAAGGAATTCGATGTCGATCTGGATGAGATGTCGCCGCTGACGGCGGCGGCGACCTCTTTCGTGCTGTGGAACGATCTTGCCGCCAAGATTTCGGATCTCGATCAACCCATTCTTGTCGAGCGGCCAGATACCCGGCAGTTGCAGGCGATGCTGGGCGGTGCGCTGCCCTTTACCGGCAAGGAAATCAAATTGCCGCGCGAGAATACGACCGCCCGGAAATTCGGCGTCGATAAATGGGAGACAAGCCGGGAAGATATTATCGACGCCACCCCGGAAGCGTTTCGGCCAAGGCTGGACTATTATCTGTCGCTCTACGATTTCCTGATGTGACCGTTCCGGCTTGCCGCCGTTCTCTGAACAGGGCAATCTGCGCCGGATGATACCTGAATCAGCCGTCACTTTTGCGGGAAGCTTTCTGGATCGCGCCGACCGGCTGCGGGGGGATGACGCTTATATCGCGCAACAGCTTTCCAATCCTGCAGCTCTTGCGGTGCCGTTCTGGCGCGGAAAGCCGCTATTCGATCTGACCGATTCCGGTCCGCGCCTGTGCTGGGTGAAGGTCACGGATGATCTGATCGCGGATGGTCCCGAGGGGCCGATCTTCATGGGGTTGGATGATGGCGGCTTGGCCCATTTTGCCGCTGATGTCTCCTATATCGCGCCGCCGGAGGAGACCCCGGCGGAGTTTGTCGACAAGCGCACGCTGGACCTGTCGGACACGCGAAAATTCATCGACCTGCGTGCGATCATGCCTGATATCCATCACCGGGATGCCGGGATCGCCGCTGCGGCGAAGGGGATATTCGAGTGGCGGACAAGCCACGGGTTCTGCGCCAATTGCGGTCATAAGAACACCGTCGCTCATGCTGGCTGGCGGATGGAATGTCCCGCATGCGGGCGGCAGCATTTTCCGCGCACCGATCCGGTTGTCATCATGCTTGTTCTGGATGGTGACAAATTACTGCTTGGCCGGCAGCCGGTCTGGCCGGAGAAGATGTACTCGCTGCTTGCCGGTTTCATGGAGCCCGGCGAAACGGTCGAGGAGGCCGTGCGCCGCGAGGTGATGGAGGAATCGGCGATCGAGGTCGGGGAGGTGCGCTATGTGACCTCTCAGCCCTGGCCATTCCCGAACTCGCTGATGATCGGCTGTGCGGCACGGGCGGAAACGACCGGGATCACCGTCGATCCGGCGGAGCTGGAAGAGGCGTTCTGGGTCGATAAAGCCGATGTCGCCCGCGCCCTTGCCGGAGAGCATCCGGGTATCGCCGCGGCAAGAAAAGGTGCGGTTGCGCAGGTGATTATGCAGGCCTGGGTGGACGGGACCATAAAAGGGTTCTGATCGCGCCCCTTGGCCCCCGGTGGCGGGACCGCTATTCGCGCGGTCCCCGCTCTTCCGCCCGGTTGATGATACTGTCGGCAATCGCGGTGGCTGTGGCGACGAACACGCCCAGCCCGCACAGGACATAAAAAATCGTAAAAAGCTTGCCGAATAATGTTTGCGGCGCAAAATCGCCGTATCCGACGGTCGAAATGGTAATGACCGAAAAATAGATCGAGTCGATCCAGCCCCACCCCTCGACCCAGCTATAGAACACCGATGCGATCCCGATCATGAAACCGGTCAGCACCACCAGCGCCCGGACGCGAGGGGTGGAGAATGCGGCCAGAAGCCCCGCCCAAAGGTCGTATATCGGCTTCAGCCGCGCATTTCTTCTGTCAGCCATGCGCCTTCCGTTGCATCGCCAGAAGGATCAGGGCGAGGCCGCTGGCAAGAAGTTCCAGCCCCAGAATGGTGCCGAAATTCAGGTTGAGGCCGAACCAGATGACCAGACCGAGAACCACGGAAACGGCACCCGACCCGACCACCAGCGGCATATTGTCATTGCCGGACATGGCGCGCGATGCGTATATTTTCGCAGCGCCCGAGGCGATGAGCAGCAATCCGACCAGTGTGCGGATCAGCCAGCTTTCCGCGGGGTTGCCGAAGAACAGTGACAACGACAGGAACAATGCCGCGACGCCGATTGCGCCGGCGCGGATCCGGGCACCGTTGGTTTCTGATTTATACGCGGCCCAGAACTGAAACGCCGCCACGATCAACAAAACCCACGCCACCAGTGTGACGGTGGTGACGCTTGCCCCGGTCGGGTTGATCAGCGCCAGCAGGCCGCCCAGCATTGCGGCGCAGCCAGCGGCCAGAATCGGAAGCCAGGATTTCATATTGTTGTCCCCTTGATATTCATGTGTTTGACAATTTTCAGGTTTCTTAAACTTCGGCAAGTCTCGCCGGGGCGCTTTCCGGGCGTCGTGATGACGCGGTCAGTTGTGCGCCTCGGCGGTTGTGTCGGTTTCAAACGGGGTCACGTCTTGGGCGATCAGTACCGTAAAGGGCCGGGTGGATTCAAAACTGCCCATGATTATTGCGATGATCGAGGTCAGCGGGATCGCCAGAATGGCCCCGGCGATCCCCCAGACGGAGGACCAGAGCGCCAGTGCCACGAGGACGATGAAGGGTGACATATTGACGCGCTGGCCCACCATGCGTGGCTCCAGCGAGTTGCCCACCCAAAGCTGCGCCCCGGTCAGCAAGGCCGCGACGAGCAGGGTTTTCTCGACCGATCCGAACTGCGCCATCGACAGCAGGACCGGGAAGATGACCCCCAGCCACGAGCCGACATAGGGGATGTAGTTCAAAACCCCGATCAGGATTGCCCAGAACAGGGCGAAGTCGACGCCGATCACCCACATGACGCAGAAGGAGATCGCGCCCAGCGTGGCGTTCACCAGTGTCTTGACGGCGATGTAACTGCTGATGGAGCTGTTGATGTCGGAAATGATCTTGCCCGCGCGCTTCGAGCGGTCACCAGGCAGGGCTACGGCGATCTTATGGGCAAAGCCGCCACGTTCGCCCATCAGGAACATGGCGTAAATCGTCACCATGAAGATCAGCCCGGCGGCGGAGCTGATGGAGCCGAGGATCATCCCCGCGACCTCACCCAGCGGCAGTGACTCGCGGACGTTTTTGAAAACCTCTTGCAGGTCCGGGCTGGCGTCGAGGCCCAGCATCCCGGTCACTTCATGATAAAGCCCGGTCAGGTTGTCCTGATATTCGGGAAGCCGCTCGTTCACCTGGCTCGCGGTCGAGACCATGACGCTGCCGAACCAGACGACGATGATCAGAAACCCGATGAGCACCAGCATCCGCAACGCCCATTCGGGCAGTTTCCGGGTCAGCGGTGTGCGGCGCAGCGCCTCCGTCGCGGCGACGAGGATGTAGACGGAGATCACGGCGAGGATGATCGGAAGCAGGAACGACTTGCCGACGATCATCAACCGCCCGACCAGCGTCACCAGCAGGAGCGACAAAACGACACCCAAAAGCCCGCGTATCGGGTCTGTTTTCTGAAACATGCAACCTCCTGGGTGTGCGGAAGGGACAGGTCGCGGTCCCGAAAAAACAAGCATAAGACGGGGGCAGGATGACATCTGAACGGGCACAGGTCCAGTGCGCGTATTCCGGTCTTATGGATAACGTATCCTCGCGCGATCTTTTGCCCGGTGATTGGCAAGGCTGAACAGTTTGTTATGTTGTCGCCGGGATGCCGGTGTCATGTATGGGCCGTGCTCTGTTTTGTGGCTTTGGTTGCGGCCAGACTGATCCGTTGCGTCCGGTTACTGAAAGGCATTTTGAAATGAATTGGAAAAAGCCGTTTGGCGTCTCCTGGCTGCCGCTGTTTCTGGGGCTGATCTTTTTTTCCGCCTCGCTGACGCCATCGCTGATTCCGCGCGGATGGCTCATGCAGGGGCTGCTGGGCGGGGTGGTCGCCGCCATCGGCTATATGATCGGACGACTGCTGCTGTCGCTTTGGCGCCAGATGGAGCTGCCGAAACTGCGAGGCAGCGCCTTTGTCGCGGGGCATGTGCTGGTGGCGATTCCGGTGATGGTCATCGTCGTCCTGGCGCTGAGCGAGGCCGGGAACTGGCAGAATGAGATTCGTGCGCGCATGGAGCTCGAACCGCTGGCGGCGTTCCGTACCGTGCAGATGGTTTATGTCGCCCTTGGGGTGTTTGTCGCGCTGATGGTTCTCGGTTGGCTGGTCAAGATGCTGTTCGACCGGACGCGCCGCTGGCTGTACCGGTTCATGCCGGAGCGGACTGCGAATGTCGCGGGGCTGCTGATCGTGGCGCTGTTGCTGTTCGTCGTGACGCGCGACGGGATTGTCGACCGGATGATCGGGTTCTTCGACGAAACTTATACGGTCGCGCAGCGTCTGTTCGACACCGACGAACCGCGCCCGACCGACCCGATGCGCTCCGGCAGTGCGGAATCGCTTATCGGCTGGGACGCAATGGGTCAGCCCGGTCGCAATTTCATCAATGGCGGACCCGGTGCCGATGCTATCGCGGCCTTTTCCGGCGAGGACGCGCTTGATCCGCTGCGGGTCTATGTCGGGCTGGCGAATGCCGAGACCGCACAGGCGCGTTCGGATATGGCGCTGGCCGAGTTGCAGCGGATCGGGGCATTTGATCGCAAAATCCTGATCGTCGCGATGCCGACGGGGACTGGCTGGCTCGATCCGGGAAGCTTCGATGTGCTGGAATATATGCAGGACGGTGACATTGCCACGGTCGCGGTTCAGTATTCCTATCTGCAATCGCCGCTGGCGCTTATTCTGGAGACCAATGCCGGGCTTGAGCAGGCCCGCAGCCTGATCTCCACCGTCCATGAATACTGGCGCGGCCTGCCGGAGGACGATCGTCCCCGCATCTATATCCACGGGCTGAGCCTCGGGGCATGGGCGTCGATGTATGGCACCGATCTGGAGGCATTGCTGGACGATCCCATTGACGGCGCGCTCTGGGCCGGACCGCCTTTCCCGTCGGCCCGCTGGAACGAGGCGATGGCGGCGCGCAATCCGGGCAGCCCCTATGTCGCGCCCGATGTGGGCAAGGGGCGGCTATTCCGCTTTGCCAGCCACACCAAGCCCGCTGGCGGCCCTGATGGTTGGGGGGATATGCGGCTGATGTTCCTGCAATACTCCAGCGATCCGATCGTGTTCTACGAACCCGCCTCGCTGTTCCGGCCACCGGCATGGATGACGGAGCCGCCGGCGGAGGATGTCTCGCCCGATCTGCGGTTCATGCCGGTTGTGACGCAGTTCCAGCTTGCGCTTGATATGGCGTTCTCGCTGGCCGCGCCTGCCGGGCATGGGCATTCCTACTACGCGCATGACTATATCGGCGCGTGGGAGGCCGTGACGGCACCGGAGGGCTGGACCGCCGAGGACACCGAACGGTTGAAACAGGTCTGCAATAACGGCTTGCAGCAGGGCTGCGACCGGTGAGGGTCCGCTGGTGGTGGGTCGTGCTTGGCCTGATCGTTCTGGTCGTGGCCGGGCTGGGCGCGAACACGCTGCGCCATCTTTACGGGGTGGCGGCGCTGACCGACACGCCGGAGGCGCGGCGCGCCGATCTGGCGGAATACTGGCGGATGATCCCGGATGGGCCGGTTTCCGGTGCGGGTTCGATCATGCTGTCGGGCTGTGATGGCGTTCGTGACAATATGGAATATTGGGGCGGCGTCATGGCGGAGCGCGGGCATGATGCGCTGATCCTCGACAGTCACCAGCCGCGGGGCTTGGATCAGTTGGAAAGCTGGCGGCTGCTTTGCGTGGGTCAGGTGCTGCCCGGTGCCCAGCGGGCCGGCGATCTGGCCGTGGCAATGGCGGAGACGGAGCAGGACAATGTCGTCCTGCTCGGCGCGTCGCATGGCGGCTGGACGGTGCTGGAATTCCTGCGCCGCGAGTTGACGCGGGATGTGCCCCCCGGCCTGACCGAATGGCCATCACCGCCCGGCGAGATGCTGAAACGGGTCGGGGCTGCCGTGGTGCTTTATCCTTATTGCGGGGTGCTGAACGGGGCCGTGGCCGGGGATTGGAGCGATATGCCCCCGGTCCTGATGATCATCGCCGGTCAGGATGAACTGAACCTTGCCGCCGATTGCCTGAAAATGGCCGAGGATCTGCGGGCAAGGGGGGCAATGATCGACACGGTTTATTACGCCGATGCCGGTCACGGGTTCGAGCAGCAGGAGCGGGCGCCGCTGTCGCTGCTGGAATTCCGACCCGATCTGCGCGATGCGGCGACCCAGGCGGTCGAGGCATTTCTCGACCGCAACGGGTTGTGATCACAGAACCGGCGTCAGGTCTTTTCGTGGCCGTGCAGCCGGTTCCAGCGGATCGAGGCCCAGAAGGACAGCCCGATCAGTGCCGCACCGCCAAGCCCGGTGATGACCTCGTGGATGTGGATCAACGATTGCAGGAACATGATGACCGATAGCGCGATAATGGCGTAGAACGCGCCATGTTCGAGATAGCGATATTCGGTCAGCGTGCCTTTTTCCACCAGCATGATGGTCATCGAACGCACATACATCGCCCCGATGCCAAGCCCGATGGCGATCACGAACAGGTTCTGGGTCAGCGCGAAAGCCCCGATCACACCGTCGAAGCTGAATGACGCGTCGAGCACTTCCAGATACAGAAACGCGCCGATGCCGCCTTTTGCGCCTGCCTCCAGCATCTCCTGCGAGCTGTCCAGCAATCCGCCGATCACCTCCACCAGAAGGAAGGTCAGCAGGCCCCATATGGCGGATTTGAAGAATATATCGGCCTCCTCATCCGGCAGGATCCGGGTGAAGACCATCACCACGATCAGCGCAATCGCAACCTCCACCCCGCGGACGGAGGCGTATTTCTGCATCCAGCGTTCCAGCCAGCCAAGCCAGTGAACGTCCTTGTCGCTGTCAAAGAAGAAACTCAGCCCGACCATCAGCAGGAAAGTGCCGCCGAACGCCGCAATCGGCAGATGGGCATCGCGCATGATCGCGGCATATTCGGCGGGTTTCGCGGCCGCCAGAACCAGCGCCTCCCACGGTCCGATCTTGGCCGCGATCACCACGATCAGCAGCGGAAAGACGACCCGCATCCCGAATACAGCGATGATGATTCCCCAGGTCAGAAAGCGCCGCTGCCAGACCGGGGTCATGGTTTTCAGCTTATTGGCGTTGACGATGGCGTTGTCGAAGCTGAGCGAGATTTCCAGCACCGCCAGAACCGCGCAGATGAAGAACACCGACAGCATGCCGCCGAAACTGCCGGTCATCTGCCAGCCGAGTGCTGCGCCAAGCGCAAGCCCGATGATGGTGACGATGAAGGCCCATTTGAAATAGTGAACGACGCCCGTTGCGGGCGGACAAGTTGGATTGATCTGCATTGCAGAAGTCCCAAGCGGCTCGTGACAGGTAGAGTGCCGACATCACGAATGTGCCGCCACATCCGCCAGAGGGGCCCGGTCACCACAGCAATATCCGCCTTCACGCGGATATGCGTCTATCTATGTCAGCCGGGCTTCGGATTGCAACAGCGCTAAGATGGCACGGGCCACGGCGTTGCCCTTACGTCACGGCGGCGCAGGTTTTTGCCTATGCCCCGGCGCGGTTCGGCTGCCGGGACCGTGTCGACCGCCGTGCGTTCAGTTCGGCCACCAGCCAGAGCGCGCCGAGCGTCCAGAGGTCGACGGCAAGGCTGCGGGACCAGCCGGGATCGCCGTTCATGTTCATCAGCGCGTCGCCCAGAACCGACAGGATCACGCAGGCCACGAAAGAGACCAGCCCGCCACGCCCGATGGTCGCCAGCGCCCGCCCCAATGCGGTTCCGGCGAGTCTTGCGAAGAGCCCTGAAAGCGGCACTGCGACCAGCCATGCCGCCGCCAGAATGGCAGTGAACCGCACCGGATCGAGTGACCATTTGTTGATGGCGCCGAAGGGTGCGCGCAGCACCTCCCAATATTGCTTGATCTCCGGCCCGTGCCGCCACAACTGCGCCAGACCAAGGCTGTAGATCATGATGAGCGTCGCAAGAATGGTCAGCAGCCGCGCATGGCGGCGCAGAACCGGCATGAATTGCTGCCGGAACAGCCCCATTGCGACGCCTGCATGAAACAGCGCCTGCCAGCCGAACGGGTTGAACAGCATCCCGCCTTGCGACCGATGATTGGGCAGCATCGCGTTCAGCGGCTCGGCAAAATACCACATCAGCGCCGATCCGGCGGCGAAGGCCCACGGGTATCGCTTCAGCAGCGGCACGGTCAGCGGCACGAAGGCCAGCACCACGACATACAGCGCCAGCACATCCAGCAGGTTCGGCTGCATCCACATGGTCGCCAGCGTGCCAATATAGCCCAGCGGGTTCTCGATGACCCAGCGGGCATATTGCGACCAGATCGCGGTATGCGGCATGTCCAGCTCGAACAGCAGGCGAGAGGTCAGCGCCATCAGCACCCCGCCCAGCACCAGCGCCAGCCAGACCTGAACGGCACGGCGCAGGAAACGCCATTGTGCGGCCCGCCTGCCATCGCGCGTCTCGACCGTCAGCCAGACCAGCCCGACGAGGAAACCGGACAACAGCACGAACAGTTCAGCCGCGTCGAATACCGCGAAATTGGACAGCGTATAGCGGCGCAACGCGCTGTCCGGCATGTGGTCCAGCATGATCGCCACCAGCGCATAGCCGCGCAGCATATCGAGAGCGATGATCCGGTTCATTATTCGGGCAGGTCCGACCAGCTGTCGAGCAGTTCTGCATTGTCGAGCAAGGCACGACGTTCGGCACCATCAAGAAAGCTCAGCGCCTGCGACCGGTTTTCGGCGGCGGCGATCTTGGCCGCGGCAGAAATCTCGTCCAGCCGCTCGGCGGTCGCGCGCCGGGGCAGGGCGGGGATCATGCTTGCATAGGCAGCGCGGGCAGTCGCGTCCCGGCCCAGCGTGGTCATCGGGTCGGCCTTGCCGCGCAGATGGCGGGCTTGATTGACCGATGCGGCCATCACCGGCGGTACATTACGCTCCTCCGGGGTGACCAGCAGCCCTGCCGCGCGTGCCCAGCGGCCCAGCACGGCCGAGGCGCTCCAGCGTGAGGTCAGCGGCGCAAGGATCAGACCGGCGAGGATCGGTGACAGCCAGACCAGCTGCGCGGGCGAGAGATAGGCAATTGTGACCGTGACGGCCAGACCGGCCACGACATGAGCCCAGTGCCGCCGGATCACCACGCCCCAGGACGGCATGAACCCCTTGCGGACCTGGCTTTCCCAGCCGGAACTGCGCCCGAGCAGGATTTCCCCGATCTGCCGCGTCTGGATCAGCATCTGAACGGGCGCGATGAGGGCGGACAGCAAAATCTCGCAAATCGCGCTCAGGAAGATATGCCCGTGACCGCCCGCGCCTGCGGCCAGCGGACGCCGCCATGCCCGGCCAATGGCGATGAATTTCGGCAGCAGAAGCAGCGCGGCGGAGGCGGCGAGCAGCCAGACCATGCGACGTGCGTCAAATGTCGGCCAGTCCGGAAAAAGCTGATAGGTCGAGGGAAAATAGACCGGGCTGGACAGGATCACATTCGCGGTCAGCACAAGCCCGGTCAGGATCATTGCCAGCCAGATCGGGCTCATCAGGAAGCCCAGAATACCGATGGCGAAATGCACCCGGCTGATGGCGGTAAAGCCGCGTGCGCCCATGACGCGCAGATGTTGCAGATTGCCCTGAGCCCAGCGGCGTTCGCGCACCGCCATATCGAGAAGCGTCGGCGGGCTGCCCTCATAGCTGGCGCGCAGGTCCCAGTCGAGCCGCAGCTTCCAGCCCGCCCGGCGCAGCAATGCGGCCTCGACGAAATCATGCGACAGGATCGTCCCGCCCCACGGTGCGCGGCCCGGAAGCTCCGGCAACCCGCAACACGCCGCGAAGGCGGGGACGCGGATCAGCGCGTTATGGCCCCAGAAATTGCCGTTATCCCCCGACCATGCCGCGACCCCGCGTGCCACGGGCGGGCCGTAGACGCGGTTGGCGAATTGCGTGGCGCGGGCGAAGATCGTCTGGCCGTGGATCAGCATCGGCACGGTCTGGATCAGCGCCAGCGCCGGGTCGGCGGACATCCGTGCCGACATCTGACGCAGCACCTCGCCGGAGACGACGCTGTCGGCATCCAGCACGATCATCTGATCATAGCGCGCGCCCCATCTGCGGATGAACTGGGCGATATTGCCAGCCTTCCGCCCGTTATTCTGCGTCCGGCGGCGATACCAGACGGGAAGGGGGCAGGCGGCCCGCAATTTCGCGACCGCCAGCGCCTCGGCGGGAAAGAAATCCGGGTCGTTGCTGTCTGAAAGCACGATTATCTCGGCCCGCTGCGCCAGACCTGCCGCCGCGGCCTCGTCAGCCAGCGCGGCGAGCAGGGCGAGGCTTTCGACAGGGTCTTCGTGATAGATGGGCATGACGATGGCGATGCGGGCAGTGCCATCCTCGGCGGGCGTCTCATGCTGGCGCGCCAGAAGCCCGGCGAGCATCGAACAGAAATTGAAGCCGATCCAGGTGAAGGTGATGGTGAACAGGCAAAGCAGCACATATTGCATCGGCTGGATATTCGTTCCGAACGCCGCCCACATCTGCCACGCCCCGAGCGCGCCGATCACGACGGCACCGCCAAAGGCGATCAGCCGTGCCAGCCACACCTCGGGGGCGACGGCTTGTCTGGCCGGACCGGAAAGGGCGCGCGCGCGGAAATCCTGCTCCGGCATGGCAAGCGGCGCATCGGGCGGCATTGCCGGTTGTGGCGCGGCGTTGGCAGGCTCGGGCGTGATCTGCGGTTCGGGTCGGATCATGGATCAGTCCGCCGACCATCGATAAAGCCACATCTCGGACAGGTTCCCGCCATCCGCGACCTTCAGAACCGCGCTGAGATCGGACACGGTCGCCCCGTCGGGCCGGTAGTCGAAGGCCAGACGCATCAGCCCCGCCTCGGGCAGGCGCAGCAGATAGGGATGCTCGATCTGGCCGCGATTGGCGTTGACAACGGCGACCGGATCGTCCCGGCCTTCGAACAGCGACAGGTCGAAATCTATGACGAAACTGCGGGCGTTTTCATTGTTGATCGAACGGCCCGAGCGGGTGGAAACCACCTGTGCCAGCGCGCTGTCTTCGACCACATCCGCCCCGAACCCCAGGCGATAGGCGAAATCTGCCCGGGTGCCGGCTGCCAGAGGATCGGCGGGTTGCCAGAAACTGACGATATTGTCGTGAAATTCGCTTTCGACCGGGATCTCGATCAGCGACACGCTGCCCTTGCCCCAATCGCCGATGGGCTGGATCCACGCCGAGGGGCGGCGTTCGTATCGCGCCTCCGCATCCTGATAATCGCGAAAATCCCGACGGCGCTGGATCAGCCCGAAACCGCGCGGATTTTCATCGACGAACGCCGACATCTGCAGTTTCGCCGGATTGCTGAGCGCCCGCCACAGAAGCTGGCCGGAGCCGGTGATCATCTGCAACCCGTCGCTGTCATGAACCGCCGGGCGGTAATCGTCGAAAGCCGCGCCGTCGGCGGGTCCGAACCAGTACATCGACGTCAGCGGCGCAATGCCGACCCGCGCCATTTCCGTGCGCGGAAACAGCGCCACCCGCGTGGTCAGCAATGTCTGGCTGCCGGGTGTGATCACAAATTCATAGGCCCCCGCGACCGAGCGGCTGTCCAGCAGCGCCTGAATGGTGATCCGACCGTTTTCGGTATCCGGGTCGTGCAGCCAGAATTCGCGGAACACCGGGAATTCCTCGCCCTCGGCACTGCCGGTTCCGATCGCCAGACCGCGCGCCGACAGCCCATAGCTGTTGCCGCGACCCAGCACCCGGAAATAGGACGCGCCCTGAAACACCGCGAGTTCGTCCATGACATCGGGGCGGTTCAGATTGTGGCGGATGCGAAAACCTGACCAGCCCATCTGATCCGGCGTCGACTGACTGGCGTCTTCAGCGAAGAATGCCGGATCGAAGTCGAATTTCGAGGCATCGAACGGGACCGGTTGCGGAACGCCGTTGCGGACGAGGTTGATCTTCACCGGTTCATGGAAAATCATTCCCGGCGGCAGAAGATCCACACCGAAACCCGCGGTCCCTGCCCAGGGGTCTTCCTCCCGGCGAAACCGGATGGCGCGGTAGGCGTCGTAATCAATATCCTTGAAAGGTCCGGTCAGCGGTGCCGACGGATTGACCCAATCGCGTGACGATAACGCAGCCGCCAGTGCCGCGACGCTTTCAAAACCGAAAGGGTCGACAGTTTGGACGGACGCCGCATCGATGCTGTTGTCTGCGGACTGCCCGATCCCTCGCGTCGCCGCGCCCGCGGCCATGAGCGCGGAGAGAGAGCTCAGAAAAAAACGACGTTTCAAGCGTGGATACCAAGTGGAGAGCCGACTGCGGGCTGTTAATTCATCGCGCTGTATGCGGCAAGAAACATTGCCGCAACAAGACGGTTTGGGCGGAATTTTACGCAGCCGGACAAAGCTCGGCGACATGTCGCCAATTTTATGCGCCGATGAGGGCAGCATGTCGCAGGGTGCTGTTGATTTACACAGCACATGCTGGCTGTCCGGGACATGGATTCGTTATGTTGACAGTATTAGTCAGATTTGAAATACGCGGTGACGACACAGCCGCCGTGCTGCCCTGCTTATGAATTAAGTGAGCTCAAGATGCCTCAGCCGTCCCGCAGAATTTTTACCACCCTTGCAGCCGCGACATTCACCATCATGTCGCCCGCAGCCGTGATTGCCCAGTCGACCGCAACCGAGAGCGCTGTCGAGGCGGAGGCGGTCACGACCACGCAGACCGATAGCGGTGCAACCGGGGCGGCTGCTGATGCGCAGCCGGATAGCGCAGCAGTAACCGCGCCGACCACCACCGAAGAAACCGTTGCCGAAGGCGCAAGCGATGCGGACAGCGCATCGGAGGATGCATCTGCCGCAGTAGAAAGCACGGCGACTGAGGTTTCGGACGAGGCCGGGACAGCGTCCGAAGCCGCCGACAGCGCAGTGGCAGCCGACAGCGAAGAAGCTGTGGCAGCCGACAGCGGAGAAGATGCAACCGAGGCCGAGGCACCGGCGCAAGCTGTATCCGCCACGACCGATGCGGCGGAAGCCGAAGCAGACGCCGCAACTGAAGAAGCAGCACCCGAAGAAGATCGGGGGCTGTTCGAGGGTTTCGGCTTTTCCGGCGACAGCCTGCCGCATGATCTGACCCCGTGGGGCATGTTCATGCAGGCCGATATTGTCGTGAAGGCGGTCATGATCGGCCTTGCCTTCGCCTCGGTCGTGACATGGACGATCCTTGTCGTGAAATTCTTCGAGATCTGGGGCGCGAACCGCAATGCCCGCCGGACCACGCGGCTGATCGCAGATGCGTCGAGCCTGAATGACGCGGTTTCCGCCTCGCTCCGCAACAGCGATCCGGCCAGCCGGATGCTGCGCGTGGCGGCCCATGAGGTCGAACGCTCGGCCCCGGCTCTGGCGACGGCGGGGGCTGACGGGCTGAAAGAACGGATTTCCTCATATCTTGGCGGTATCGTCTCTGCCGCTGGCCGCAGTGCCGGGGTCGGGACGGGCATTCTGGCGACGATCGGGTCGACCGCGCCTTTCGTCGGGCTGTTCGGCACCGTCTGGGGGATCATGAACAGCTTTATCGGGATTTCGGAATCGCAAACGACGAACCTCGCCGTGGTCGCACCGGGGATCGCCGAGGCGCTGCTTGCCACGGCGCTCGGCCTTGTGGCGGCTATTCCGGCGGTTGTGATCTACAACTTCTTCGCACGGGGCATCACCGGCTATCGCGCGCGGCTGAGTGAAGCGGCGGCGGGTGTCGAACGTCTCGTCAGCCGTGATGTCGATTTCCACACGAGCCAGAGGGTCTGACATGGCCGCGAAATTCCAGGAAGACGACGCGCTTGAGGAAAATCACGAAATCAACGTGACGCCGTTTATTGATGTCATGCTGGTGCTGCTGATCATCTTCATGGTCGCGGCTCCGCTGGCCACGGTGGATATTAATGTCGACCTGCCCGCCTCGCGCGGTGCGGCGTCGGAGCGGCCGGACCAGCCGGTATGGCTGACCGTGACGCCTGATCTGACCTTGATGCTGGGCAATGAGCCGATCCCCGAAGGCGGTCTGACAGCGGCGCTGGAGGCGGCGACCGATGGCGACCGGGAGACGCGGATTTATCTGCGGGCCGACAAGTCGGTCAGCTATGGCGATGTCATGGATGTCATGAACCGGATGCGCGACAGTGCCTATACCAAGATCGCCCTCGTCGGGATGGACGGCAACAGCGCAGCCAGTGCCGCCGAAACGGGCGCGGCGACAGGGCCGGCGGGTCAGGATGCGGCAGCCCCGGCTGCTGTGCCGTCCGGGTCGGAGCAATGACCGGGTTTGGCAAAGATGCGTTCCGCTGGGGCGGCGCGGGTGTCGCGGTTCTCGCAGCCCATGTCGCAGCGGGGGCGATGATTATCCAGCTTTCGCGTGAGAGCAACGGGATGGAGGCGCCGGAGGCGGTTTTCATCGAGCTTGAACCTATCCCCGAGCCGCCGCCCGGTCCGCCGATTGATGCGAGCGAGCCGGTGACGGATACGGCGCAGGCCTCTGCCGCTGCTGCGGAGGAGGTTCAGGAGGAACCTGTGGAGGAGGTGCCGGAGCCTGCGGATTTCACCCCGCCTGAACCCGCCCAGCTTCCCCCGGTCGAGGATTTCGCCGATCTCGTGCCCGAACCCGTGCCCGCCCCGGCCTTCGAGCCCCCGCCGATGACGGAACTGCCGCCGATCACGGAGTTTGCCGATCTGCTGCCGGATTCGGCCTTGGCGCTGACCGCTTCGGAGCGCCCGATGGCCCGGCCGGAGCGGCGCAAGCCTGAACCGCAGGTGACACGGCGCGAGGAGCCGAAGCAGCAGCGTCAGCAGCAGGCACAGCCGCAACAACAGAAACGGCGTGAGGCGGCGCCTCAGAAGGCCCAGCCCGCGCAGCAGAAAAGCGAACAGCCCGCACGCAAGCAGGCGGCGAGTGGTGGCGGGGGCGGTCGCAGCAAGGCGCAGCCGAAAAGCACGGGCGTCAGCCAGTCGCAGATCTCCAACTGGACGGCACAGGTTGGCGCACGGGTGACGCGCCACATGTCCCGCACATCGGTTCGCGGCGGTCGTCGGGGGCAGGTGCGTGCTGTGGTTACCGTGACCATCCAGCCGAACGGCTCCGCCTCGGCGCGGCTGGCCAGCTCGACCGGCAATGGACAGATCGACAATTCGCTGGCCCGTCAGGCCGCCCGGCTGCCGCGCATGCCGGCCCCGCCGCATCGTCAGTCGGTCTCCTTCCAGGTTCCGTTCCTTATCCAGATCAAGTGATCATCGGCGCGATGCGTTGAAAATCCGGGTTCCCGAGTCAGATCGGGGACCCCTGCCGCGATCTGTTCGGATCAAAAGGCAACCGAATCAGTGGCTTTCGAGAAGTGGGCGCATTCGCCGCGGATAATGCCCGCGCGAAAGCAGAGGCTATCTTCAGGGTCGCCAAGCGGCGAAAATACTTGGCTTTTTTTGTGCTTGAGCCCGGCACCGGCCAAGCCTGGCGCGCGACTGTCCGACCCGGGTATTTTCGCGCCCGCATTTCACAGTCACTGCCGCAATATTCCGAATGACGAATTCTATGCAAAACTTCATAGCATAATAGGTCTGCCGCCCTGTAGTTTCCCCTGCGTCATGCAGTCGGCTAATGCCAGTGCCTGTTAAACGCTTGGTGAAGTAGTTCATTATGTCTGCCGTGGTCAGGCCGCCATGACGACTGGTTCTGCGGGATCGCTGGAATGATGCACACGAAACCCTGTTTTTAAAGGCGCAGCCGATGCTGTGGCTGAAATTTCATGCGTTGTAAGATTTGTAATCGCCATGCTGTGGCCTGTTTCGGTCCCGCTGCCGGTCATGCGCAAAGATTGGCTCAAAACGCGGATCAATCAGACCAAAGTAAAATCTATAGTATAAAAATCATGGTGTTACGGCAAATAGTTAGGTATTTTTGCTGCATCTAAGGGGATTTAGATGCAGTCGAGCATTCGTCATTTACGCATGTTTCAGACCTTGGCTGAAACGCACTCCATCACCCGCACGGCGGAATTGTGTAACGTATCGCAACCTGCTGTGACCCAGGCTATGACCAAGCTGGAACGCGACGCGGGGATCGCGCTGCTGCAACGCACGCCGCAGGGCATATTCCTGACCGAGGCGGGCGAGGTCATGGCGCTTCGTGCAACCCGTGCGCTAGCTTATCTGGATGCGGCGATGGCCGATATGTCGCGGGCGATCCGGCTGCAGGCGACCCGCCCGCAACTTGCTGCACTTATAGCAGTTACTGAGGTGGAGAACTTCACCATCGCCGCCCGGCAGCTTGGCTTGGCGCAGCCGACGGTACACCGTTCCACCAGCCTGCTGGAGCAGTCGGCGGGCATTCCCTTGTTCGAGCGGACGGCGCATCGGCTGGTCGCCACGCGGGCGGCCCGACAGCTTGCACAGGCAGCGCGGCTTGCCTTTACCGAGATGGCGCAGGCAGAGGCGGAGCTGGCGCAGATGGCAGGGCGTGACAGCGGCCGTCTGGTCATCGGCGCGCTGCCGATGTCGCAGGGCGTTCTGCTGCCGATGGCGATCCGGCGATTCCGTGCCACGCGGCCCGGATTGGCGGTCGAGGTCATTGATGGACGCTATAGTGACCTGTCGACGGGACTGTCGCGTGGGGAGATCGACATGATCTTCGGCCTGCAGGAAACGCGGACGCAGAACGGCGATTTCCAGTACCAGAATTTGTTCGACAGCAAGGTCGTCATTGTCGCACGGAAAGACCACCCGCTGCATGGAACGGATACGGTCACGCCGGAGCAGATGTCGGGTTATCCCTGGGTCATCCCGCCTGTCGGTGCCCCGGTGCGCAAGAGCCTTGAGGATATTCTGCCCGAAAACATCCTCCAGCGCGCCATCGTTACCTCGTCGGAGACGCTGATGCGTGCATTGCTGCGGTCGAGCGATTATCTCGCCGCTATACCGCAGCAGCAATTCGCCTCGGCGACGGGGTGTGAGGACCTGTCGGTCCTGCCGACGACGGTGACGCCAGCGCCGTTGAGCGTCGGCCTCTGCACAAGGACGGGGTGGAAGCCGACACCGGCGCAGCAGGAGTTCATGGACCTCCTGCATCAGCTTTCCGCTGAGCTGGGCTGAAGGTCGCCCTTGGTTGGGCCGCACGTCCTGCGGCAGGCTCAGCCCCTGTGCAGCTCGGAATACAGCCGTGACCGCCCGCCGGGATGGATATGGTCGTAATAGTTCCGCAGCGTCAGTGCCTCCGCCGCGTCAGGGTCCAGCACCACGGTCGCACGCGGATGCATCTGCAGCGCGGAGGCCGGGCAGAAGGCCGATACCGGCCCTTCCACCATCCCCCGCACGGCGGCAGCCTTTTTCCTGCCTGTGGCGAGCAGCAGGCAGTGTCTGGCGGACAGGATCGTCTGAATACCCATCGTGATGGCGAATTGTGGCACCTGCGCTTCATCGTCGAAGAAGCGCAAATTCGCCATCCGCGTGTCCTCCGTCAGGGTTTTGACCCGCGTTCGGGAGCCGAGGCTTGAGGTCGGTTCGTTGAACCCGATATGCCCGTTCCGCCCGATGCCCAGCAGTTGCAGATCAATCCCGCCAACCGCTTCGATTTTCGCCTCATATCGGTCTGCCTCCTGCTGCGGATCGGGCGCATCGCCGCGTGGCAGGTGAATCCGCGCCGCGTCGGCATCGGTGCCGTCAAACAGGTTTTCCCGCATGTAACAATGATAGGAGGCCGGGTGATCCGGCGGCAGCCCGACATATTCGTCAAGATTGAAACTGGTGATCCGTGCCAGCGACAGCCCGCCACGATGCGCCTCGCGCAGATGCGCATAGACCGGCAGCATCGTCCCGCCCGTCGCCAGCCCCAGAACCGAGGCGGGTGCGCAGCTGACCTGCGCCACGATAATCTCGGCAACGCGCGCGATGGCGGCGGCGCGGTCGGGCAGGATCAGGACCTTCATCGGCATTCCTCGCTGTTCTCGTGAACAGATAATCGGTCCTGGCGGCAATGGCGATAGGAATGGGAGGGGGAATGGCTGCGAGCGCGATGATGCGCTATCTCTGCTGGCCCTTGATGATGGAGGGAAAAGCGCCTCAGCCAGTGAGGCTGACATAGGCTTGGATTTTTAGCTGGAGCGGGTGAAGGGAATCGAACCCTCGTCGTAAGCTTGGGAAGCTTCTGCTCTACCATTGAGCTACACCCGCAATGCGCCCCGGCTATCGCAAGGCCGCGCGCGCGTCAAGCGTCAGCGCAGTCCCATATCGGCCAACTCAGCAGCAAGTGCCGCAGGAAGCGCGTCGTCATGGGCGCGGTCCTTGGGCAGATCGGGCGGCGCGTCCTCGGCTTTCAGGTAGCGCCAGCCCTGGAACGGGCGGCGCGGCACGGCGGCGACGCGGATCAGGTCGCGGTCCAGGATCAGTGCGCAGCGGCGGATGCCGTCCTCGCCGATGCGCTCGTCCAGCCCGAGCAGGCGTTGCCGGGCCAGCATCGTGCCCTTGAATACCCAGTAGATCGATCCGCCCGCCAGCAACTCGGCCTCGCGCTTGGGCCACATCCGCGTCACATGGCAGGCAGGGGCGTCGCCATAGCGCTTCGCCTGCCACGCCTCCAGCTCTTCGGGGCCTTCCGCACCGACGCAGAGTTTCATCAGATTGACGTAATCACCCATGCCCCCGATATAGAGGGCCGAAACAGCGAGGCAAAGGGCGCAAAATGGAAATGTCGACAAGGTCGCAGGTGATCTGGTGGAGTGCGGCGGCGCTGATCCTGATGCTGGTGCTGTGGTTTCTGGGGCAGGCGATCCTGCCGTTCATCATCGGCGCGGGCGTCGCCTATCTGCTGGACCCGCTGGCCGACCGGCTGGAGCGTGCCGGGCTGAACCGGACCGCCGCTGTCGTGCTGATCACGCTGATCGCGGCATTGGGGTTTATTTCCTTCGTGCTGTTTCTGGGTCCGCTGCTGCTGCGTCAGGTCTCGCAACTGATCGATTCCATTCCCGGCATGATTCAGGAGTTTCAGGTCTTCGTCACGCAGCGCTTCCCCGGATTGCTGCCCGAGGGAGGTACGATCCGCGCGGCGCTGAACGATCTGTCATCGGTGATTGCGGATAAGGGCGGGGCGGTGATCGGCTCTGTGCTGGGATCGGTGGCGAGCTTTGTGGGCGTGATCGCCTTGCTGGTCATTGTGCCGGTGGTTGCGTTCTATCTGCTGCTGGACTGGGACAATCTGATCGCGCGGGTCGACGGGCTGCTGCCGCGCCAGCATGCCCCGACGATACGGCGGCTGGCGCGTGAGATTGACGATACGCTGTCTGGCTTCCTGCGCGGGCAGGGGACGGTGATGCTGATCCTCGGCACGTTCTACTCGCTTGGGCTGATGGCGGTCGGTCTGCCCTATGGGCTGGCCATCGGCATGGGTGCAGCACTGCTCTCCTTCATCCCCTATGTCGGGGTGCTGGTCGGCGGGGCGACAGCCATCGGGGTGGCACTGTTCCATTTCTGGGGGGAGCCGGTCTGGATCGGGGCTGTCATAGCCATTTTTGTGATCGGGCAGGTGGTCGAAGGGAATTACCTGCAACCCAAGATCGTCGGCAACCATGTCGGGCTGCATCCGGTCTGGCTGCTGCTGGCGTTGTCGGTGTTCGGCGCGCTTTTCGGCTTTGTCGGGCTGATGGTGGCGGTGCCGCTGGCGGCAGCGCTTGGCGTGCTGGTCCGCTTTATGACCGAGCGTTATGTGGAAAGCCCGCTTTATACCGGGCGGCGGCGCGAGCCGGAACCGAAAGCGCCGGTGCTGGTCGAAATCGCGCCGGAGGGAACGCTGGCGCGGCATCGTGCAGACCGAAGCAGCGGCGGCAGGATCGACGGCGGCAAGGCAGGCTGAATTTGGCGCGGCAACTGATCCTCGATCTGCCCCACGCCCCGGCGCTCGGGCGGGATGATTTTCTGGTTACCCCGGCGAATGCGCTTGCCGTGGCCGCGCTTGACGCGCCGCAGGACTGGCCGCAGGGCAGGATGCTGCTGATTGGCCCGGACGGGTCTGGCAAAACCCATCTTGCAACGATCTGGGCTTCGGAAACCGGGGCGCGGCGCTTTTCGGCGGGTTCGTTGCAGCCCGAGCGGGCCGACGACATGGTCGCTGACGGCAGTGCAATCGTGATCGAGGACGCTGATCGGGTCGCACAGGCCGCGGGGGCAGAGCAGGCGCTGTTCCATATCTGGAACCTCTGCGCCGCGCGGGAATGCTGGATGCTGCTGACCGCGCGGAACGCGCCGCGAAGCTGGGGGCTTTCTTTGCCGGATCTGGCAAGCCGGATGAATGCCATGCCCGTGACCCGGATCGAGGCCCCGGACGAGGCGCTGCTGGCCTCCGTTCTGGTGAAACTCTTCGCCGACCGGCAGGTCGCTGTGCCGCATGGGCTGGTTGAGTGGCTTGTTCCGCGCATGGACCGGGATCTGGGTCTTGCCCGCCGTCTTGTCGCGACGCTGGATAATGAGACCATGTCGCAACATCGTGGGTTGACGCGGGTGCTCGCAGGTGAAATTCTCTCGCGCCTGCAAAACGGTTAGTTCAATGGCTGGACAAAACCGGCCTTTTCCGTGCATAACTAACTGGTTGACAAGTATTATTTCTCTATGACCCAGGCTGACTTTCTGAAACACCCGCCCCCTGCCGGGCAGACACTGGAATCGGGCACACCGACTGGCCCGGCCCGGTTTTTCAATCGTGAGCTCAGCTGGCTCAGCTTTAACTGGCGGGTGCTGGACGAGGCGCGGAATGCCCGTGTCCCGCTGCTGGAGCGTTTGCGCTTTCTGGCCATCTCCGCCACCAATCTGGACGAGTTCTATACTGTCCGCGTCGCCGGTCTGCGCGAGCTGGAGCGGGAGGGAAGCACCACGCCGTCCCATGATGGCCGCACGCCGGGGCAGCAGCTTGAACTGATCAATGCCGATGCGCGCCGCCTGATGGGCGCGCAGCAGATGGTGTGGAATGGGCTGCGGCAGGAGATGGCGGAGGAGGGGATTGTCATCCTGACCCGTGACCGGATCACCGATGAAGACGCCGGGTTCCTGAGAAGCTATTTCCTCGATCAGGTGCTGCCGGTCCTGTCGCCGCTGGCCATCGACCCCGCCCATCCGTTCCCCTTCATTCCGAATGCCGGGTTCTCGCTGGCGCTCGAACTGACGCGGGGCAGCGACGGGCGGCGGATGCAGGCATTATTGCCGATTCCGGGGCAGCTTTCGCGGTTTATCCGGCTGCCGCACAGCACGCGTTTCCTTCCACTGGAAGATCTGCTGCTGATGAATATCGGCCGGCTTTTCCCCGGTTACCGGAACACCGGGCATTGCGCCTTCCGCGTCTTGCGCGATTCCGATCTGGAGGTGGAGGAGGAGGCCGAAGACCTGGTGCGCGAGTTCGAAACCGCGCTGAAACGCCGCCGCCGCGGCTCTGTCGTGCGGCTGAAGATCACCGAGGGTGCACCGGAAAACCTGCGCCGGATCATCATGGATGAGCTGCATGCCAGCCCCGAAGAGGTGGTTGAGGCCTCCGGTCTGCTTGGCGTGGCCGATCTGAAGGAGCTGGTCCTTGACGAGCGGCGCGATCTGCAATGGCCGACCTTCACCCCCCGCGTGCCGGAGCGGGTGCAGGATCACAACGGCGATATGTTCGCCGCGATCCGGCAGAAGGACATGCTGCTGCATCACCCCTATGAGACGTTCGACATGGTCGTGCGCTATCTGACGCAGGCGGCGCGCGATCCGAATGTGCTGGCGATCAAGCAGACGCTTTACCGCACCAGCCGCGAAAGCCCGATCGTGGAGGCGCTGTGCGAGGCGGCGGAGGCGGGGAAATCCGTGACCGCGCTGGTCGAACTGCGCGCCCGCTTCGACGAGGCGGCGAATATTCGCCAATCGCGGCGGCTGGAACGCTCGGGCGCGCATGTCGTCTATGGCTTCGTGAACTACAAGACCCACGCCAAGATCAGCACCGTCGTTCGGCGTGAGGGCGACGCGCTCGTCACCTATACCCATTACGGCACCGGGAATTACCACCCGATCACGGCGCGGATCTATACCGACCTGTCGCTGTTCACCTGTGATCCGGCACTGGGACGGGATGCGACGAAAGTGTTCAACTTCCTGTCCGGTTACGTCCAGCCGGAAGGATTGGAAAACCTGTCCATCTCACCCATTGGCATGAAGGACCGGCTGATCGAGATGATCGGGCGTGAGGCGGAACTGGCGCGTGCCGGCCGTCCGGGCGCGATCTGGGCCAAGATGAATTCGCTGATCGAGCCGGATGTGATCGATGCGCTTTATGCCGCCTCGCAGGCCGGGGTGCAGATCGATCTGGTCATTCGCGGCATTTGCGGCATTCGTCCGGGCATTGCCGGGCTGTCGGAAAATATCCGGGTCAAGTCGATCATCGGCAGGTTTCTGGAACATTCCCGCATCGTCTGTTTCGGGGCAGGTCACGGGCTGCCGTCGCGCAAGGCGCGGGTGTTCTTCAGCTCTGCCGACTGGATGGGCCGCAACCTGAACCGGCGCGTTGAAACCCAGGTCGAGTGTATGAACGAAACCGTGAAGGCCCAGATCGTCAGTCAGATTATGGCCGCGAATATGGCGGATGAGGCGCAAAGCTGGATTTTGCAGCCCGATGGCCGCTATCTGCGCCATTTGCCAGCAGATCGGGACGATTTGTTCAACTGCCATAGGTTCTTTATGGAAAACCCCTCGCTGTCCGGTCGCGGTCGCGCGGGCGCGGGCGACGTTCCCGCCTTGACCCATAGTTCCGATTGAGAAACAAGACTTCCGAAGCTGGACAATCGCCGATATTCGGCAGGAGGCAGGACAGATGAACGGCAAGGCGAAAAACCATGATCCGTTCGAGGGGTTGTTCGAAGATGCCTCCGCCCGCGCGCTGTCGCGTGTCGGTGTTGTGGATGTCGGCTCCAACTCCATCCGCATGGTGATCTTTGACGGCGCGGCGCGCTCGCCAGCGTATTTTTATAACGAAAAGGTCATGGCCGGTCTTGGTAAGGACATGACAACAACCGGCAAGCTGAATCCCGACGGCATCGAACGCGGGTTCGAGGCGCTGAGCCGTTTCGCCGCCCTTGCCGACGCAATGAAGGTCCGCCCGATGACCGTGGTGGCGACCGCTGCCGTGCGCGATGCCAAGGACGGCCCGGATTTCCGCAAACGGGTGGAGAAGGAAACCGGCCTCAAGCTCAATGTGATCGACGGTGAGGAGGAGGCGCGGCTTTCCGCTCAGGGCGTGCTGCTCGGCTGGCCGGAGGCGAAAGGGCTGGTCTGCGACATCGGCGGCAACTCGTTGGAGCTGGCGGAGCTGGACGGCAAGGGCAATGTCGGCCGCCGCGTGACCTCTCAACTCGGGCCCTTCCGCCTGCAACAGGTCAAGGGCGGCGAGGATGGGCTGCGCAAACATATCCGCGGGGTGATGGAGAAGCTGGCGGCTGCGGTCGGCACCGATCACGACCGGATCTATCTGGTCGGCGGATCGTGGCGGGCGATTGCGCGGCTGGATATGGAACGCACCGCCTATCCGATGACGGTGCTGCATGAATATGTCATGTCGCCCGCAGCGGTCGAGCAGACGGTGAACTGGATCGCGAAAAGCGATCTGCAGGCGCTGCGCTCCCGCGTTGGCATCTCGAATTCGCGGATGGAGCTGGTCCCGCTGGCAAGCCTCGTCCTGCGGCAACTGGTGGAGACGTTCCGGCCCAGGGAACTCGCCATCTCATCATATGGCATTCGTGAGGGGCTGCTTTACGAACATATGTCCGACACGCTGCGCGCCCGCGATCCGCTGCTGGAATCGGCGCGGTTCACGGAAAAGCAGATGGCGCGGATGCCGGGTTTCGGCAAGAAGCTGTATCAGTTCCTGCAACCCCTGTTCGAGGACGCCACCCCGGCCCGCGACCGCCTGATCCGCGCCGCCTGCCTGCTGCATGACACGACCTGGCGCACCCATCCCGACTACCGCGCCGATGCCTGTTTCGACAATGTCACCCGCGCCAATATGGCCGCGCTGTCGCATCCCGAGCGGGTGTTCCTCGGCCTGTCGCTGCTGCATCGCTACAAGAACTCCCGCTCCGGCGCGTCGATGGCCCCGATGTTCGCCATGCTCTCGGACGAGGAACTCCAGTCGGCGGAGGTGCTGGGCAAGGCGATGCGCTTTGGTGCGATGTTCTCCATCAAGGACCCGTCAGAGGCGGGGGAGTTGAAGCTGTCGAAGAAGAAAGACCGGCTGGAACTGACGCTCACCAAAACCGGCCGCGCCCTGTTCGGAGAGGTGGCCGAAGCCCGCTTCCAGTCGCTGTGCAAGTCGATGGGGGTCGAGGGGGATGTGAGGGGGTAGGCGTCGCGGCGCAGTTTCCTTAGCGTTCGCAAACCCCTCCCCAGATGCCCACACCCCGCCCGGAACAAGGGCGAAGCCCGCCGGGCGAGCGTCCGACCGCACCCGGGGCGGACGCTTCTTCGCCGGTCCGTACAGAACACCGGTCCGACGCGCCTGCGCCATAAAGTAACACAGCGGAAACGGTATAAGCGTCAACCCGCGGTTGGACGCTCGCCCTGTGTTTGCGCAAAAGAAAAAGGCCGCCCCGGGGGACGGCCTCTCTTTTCTGCCATGAAGGGCAGGGGATTACATCATCCCCATGCCGCCCATGCCACCCATGCCGCCCATGTCGGGCGCGCCGGCGGCGCCTTTCGGCTCCGGCTTCTCGGCGACCATGGCTTCGGTGGTGATCAGCAGGCCGGCAACGGAAGCAGCGTCTTCCAGTGCGGTGCGGACGACTTTGGCCGGGTCGATAACGCCGAACTTGAACATGTCGCCATATTCTTCGGTCTGGGCGTTAAAGCCGAAGGTGTTGTCGTTGGATTCGCGGATCTTGCCCGCGACGACCGCACCGTCAACACCGGCGTTCTCGGCGATCTGGCGCATCGGCGCTTCGAGGGCGCGGCGCACCAGCGAGATGCCTGCGTCCTGATCGGAGTTTGCACCGGTCAGACCTTCCAGAGCCTTGCCGCCCTGAACCAGCGCGACACCACCACCCACAACGACGCCTTCCTGAACGGCGGCGCGGGTTGCGTTCAGCGCGTCATCGACGCGGTCCTTACGCTCTTTCACTTCGATTTCGGTCATGCCGCCGACGCGGATAACGGCAACACCGCCAGCCAGCTTGGCCACGCGCTCTTGCAGCTTCTCTTTGTCGTAATCCGAGGTGGTTTCCTCGATCTGCTGACGGATCTGGGCGACGCGGGCTTCGATCTCGGCCTTTTCACCGGCGCCATCGACGATGGTGGTGTTGTCCTTGTTGATCGAAACTTTCTTCGCGGTGCCGAGCATGTCGACGGTCACGTTTTCCAGCTTCATGCCCAGATCTTCGCTGATGACCTGACCGCCGGTCAGGATCGCGATGTCCTGCAGCATGGCCTTGCGGCGATCGCCGAAGCCCGGCGCCTTGACGGCCGCGATTTTCAGACCGCCGCGCAGCTTGTTGACGACCAGCGTGGCCAGAGCCTCGCCTTCGACGTCCTCAGCGACGATCAGCAGCGGTTTCTGCGACTGGATCACCGATTCCAGCAGCGGAACCATCGGCTGAAGCGAGGAGAGTTTTTTCTCGTGCAGCAGGATGTAGCAGTCTTCCAGCTCCGCAACCATCTTATCGGGGTTGGTCACGAAATAGGGCGACAGGTAGCCGCGGTCGAACTGCATGCCTTCGACGACTTCGACTTCGGTGTCGAGGCCTTTGTTTTCTTCGACGGTGATGACACCTTCGTTGCCGACGCGCTGCATGGCGTCCGCGATCTGCTTGCCGATCGAGTCTTCGCCGTTGGCGGAGATGGTGCCGACCTGCGCGACTTCGGCGCTGTCATTGACCGGGCGCGACGCGGATTTGATCGACTCGACAACTTTTGCCGTGGCCAGATCGATGCCGCGCTTCAGATCCATCGGGTTCATGCCGGCGGCAACCGCCTTCATGCCTTCCTTAACGATGGCCTGGGCCAGAACCGTCGCAGTGGTGGTGCCGTCGCCGGCTTCGTCATTGGTGCGCGAAGCGACTTCGCGGACCATCTGAGCGCCCATGTTCTCGAACTTGTCGGACAGTTCGATTTCCTTGGCAACCGTGACACCGTCCTTGGTGATGCGCGGCGCGCCGAAGGATTTGTCGATGACGACGTTACGGCCTTTCGGGCCCAGCGTGACCTTGACCGCATCGGCGAGGATGTTCACGCCTTTCAGCATACGGTCGCGCGCATCGGTGTTGAACTTGACGTCCTTACCAGCCATGTTTTCTCTCCTGGAATTTCTTTTGAATTGAAGCGTCTGTCAGGGCGTCGGCGATCAGCCGATGATACCCATGATGTCGCTTTCCTTCATGATGAGCAGCTCTTCGCCATCCAGCGTGACCTCGGTGCCCGACCATTTGCCGAACAGGACGCGGTCGCCAGCCTTGACGGACGGTGCGATCAGCTCGCCCGAATCCTTGCGGGCGCCTTCGCCGACGGCGACGATTTCGCCCTCAGCCGGTTTTTCCTTGGCGCTGTCGGGGATGATCAGCCCGCCTTTGGTTTTTTCGTCGGATTCGACACGCTTGACCAGGACGCGGTCGTGCAGCGGTTTGAAAGCCATGATAACACTCCGGTGTTTCAGGTTGCAGTGTTGTTGGCACTCATTAAGGGCGAGTGCCAATAGCGCTGATCTAGGCCGCTGCCCTCTGCCTGTCAACTATGTGATCCGGAAATTTTTTCAACCGGCTGGCCTTTGCAATTGCGCTGTGAGACCGTCGGGCAAAGCCATGAGGAACCTTTGATGAAACACGCTCTCGCCGCCGTTTTGCTGTGTCTGTCCGGGGCCGCTGCGGCGGCGCAGGACTGTGTGGGCCGTAACCTGATCGATGCGCTGCCAGCGGCTGACCGGGCAGAGATCGCGGCGCGCACCGACGCGGTGCCGTATCATGAGGGGCTGATATGGCAGGCGGCGAAGGGCGATGCGCTGGTGACGATGGTCGGCACTTATCATTTCGATCACCCGAAACATGCGAAGACCATTGCCACGCTGTCCCCGCTGATCGCGGAGGCCGGGGCGCTTCTGGTCGAGATGGGACCGCAGGAGCAGGCGCAGATGCAAAGCGCGATGAATACGGACCCCTCGCTGATGCTGGATCTGGACGGGCCGACCCTGCCCGAGCGTCTGACAGAAGAACAATGGCAGGATCTTTCGGCGGCAATGGAAGAACGGGGCATCCCTGCGGTCATGATCGCGAAAATGCGGCCCTGGTACGCCGCGACCATGCTCGGCCTCGCCCCCTGCATGATCCGGGGCATGGCAGCAAGCGGCGAGATGACCGGGCTCGACTGGCAATTGATGGATGTGGCCACCGGCGAGGGGACCAAGATCAGGGCGCTTGAGCCGTGGGATACGGTGCTGAAGCTTTTCGACGGGTTGAGCGCCGAGGAGCAGATCGACATGATCCTCTATTCGCTGCCGGCGGCGGATTATGCCGATGACTACGCCGTGACGCTGGCGGATGCCTATGCGGATGAAGATGTCTGGAAAATCTGGGAATTCGGTCGCCTCGACGCCTATCTCAACAGCGGATTGTCTCGCGCGGAGGTGGACCGGCTGACCGATGAGGCGCAGGCGATCCTGATGGATAACCGCAATGAAAGCTGGATCGGTCCGCTGACTGACGCGGCGGAAGCGGCGGCGACGGAGGGCAAGGCCGTGGTCGCGGCCTTTGGCGCGCTGCACCTGCCGGGTGAAAACGGCGTGCTGAGCCTGCTTGAACAGCAGGGCTGGACGATCAGCCGATTGCGGCAATAACCCGCATTCGCGCTTCCGTTCCGGCGCAAAAAACCTTGGCCATGCCGGGGGATTGTGGACTCCCATGCGCGGGCGCGCTACGAGGGCGCGAAATTCAGCAAAGGAGCCCGCGATGATTACCGTTCTCGGCCATAAATCGCCCGATACCGACGCCACCGGCTCGCCCATTATCTGGGCCTGGTATCTCAACGAAATCCGCAAGACCCCGGCGCGTGCGATTATTCAGGGCACGACCAACACCGAAGCGGCGTGGATGCTCAATCGTTGGGAACGGGACATGCCGGAGATCGTGACCGATCTGGGCGCGGGCGATCAGGTGGTGATCTGCGACACCAACAACCCTGCCGAGCTTCCCGCGACGATCAACGACGCTGAAATTCTGGAAATCATCGACCACCACATGCTGGTCGGCGGCCTGAAAACCCGTGCGCCGATCAATATCACCATCCGCCCGCTGGCCTGCACCGCGACGATCATGCACGATCTGATCGGCGATGATCTGGCCGCCGCACCGGAATGGGTGAAGGGCGTGATGCTGACCTGCATCCTGTCGGACACGCTGGAATTCCGCAGCCCGACCACCACCCCGCATGACCGCGCCATTGCCGAGAAACTTGCGGGCGAGCTGGGGCTGAACATCGCTGATTATGCAGCCGAGATGTTTGCCGCGAAATCCGATGTCTCCGCCTTCTCGGATGAGGAATTGCTGCGGATGGACAGCAAGGAATTCGATCTGGACGGCAAGAAGCTGCGGGTCTCGGTCCTGGAAACCACGGCGCCGAAACTGCTGCTGGACCGCAAGGACGGTCTGCTGGCCGCGATGCCGGGCGTTCTGTCGGCGGACGGTGCCGATCAGGTGCTGCTGTTCGTCGTCGATATCCTGAACGAAGAGGCGACGCTGCTGGTGCCGAATGACGAGGTGAAGCGGATCGCGGAAGCCTCCTTCGATGCGACGGTGGAGGGCGATACGGTCGTGCTGCCGGGCATCATGTCGCGCAAGAAGCAGATCATTCCGGCGCTGAAGCTGTGATCTGACGTCAGGCCGGGGGCTGTCTGCCCCCGGGCCCCCGAGGATATTTGAGCCAGGATGAAATCATGACGCGGATCATCGACGCGCTTTCCGGGATTGCGCCGAATTACGACGTGCTGTTCTGCGACCTTTGGGGTTGCGTCCATAACGGGATCAGCGCCTATCCGGCGGCGGTCGAGGCGTTGCGTGCTTTCCGTCAGGGTGGCGGGCAGGTTTGTCTGATGACCAATGCGCCGCGCCCCTCGGCCCGCGTTATTGAGGGGTTCGGGCGGCTTGGCATTCCGGAGGATTGCTGGGACGCGATTGTCACATCCGGTGACGCCGCGCAGGACGCCCTGTTCGCGGGCGCCGTTGGCCGCCGGGTCTGGCATCTGGGGCCGGAAAAGGATGACGGTTTCTTCGACGTGCCTGCGGAATGGCAAAACGCGCCAGCGATCAAGCGGGTTGAGCTGGAGGATGCGGAGGGCATCGTCTGCACCGGCCCGTTTGACGAAGATACCGAGACGCCGGAGGATTATCGCGGTCGCCTGATGATCGCGCGGCAGAAGGGGCTGAAACTGCTCTGTGCCAACCCGGATATTGTCGTCGATGTGGGCGAGCGGCGGATCTATTGTGCGGGCGCGATCGCGGAGTTTTATCAAGAGTTGGGCGGCACCTCGCTCTATTTCGGCAAGCCGCACCCGCCGATCTACGATCTTGCGCGACGGCGGCTGAATCTGTGGGACGGGGCGCGGGTGCTGGTCATCGGTGACGGGATCAGGACGGATATCGCCGGGGGCGTCGGCGAGGGCATTGACAGCCTGTTCATCACCGGCGGGCTGGCGGCGGAGCATATGGGCGATGATGTCGACAAGCCCGATCCGGTGTTGCTGGAGCAGTGGCTGGCGGGGCAGGGGCTTGATCCGACATTCTCGATAGGACGGCTGCGCTGAGTGGCGCGCTATTTCGCTTACGGCTCGAACATGCTGTCGTCACGGCTGCGGGCGCGCTGCGCCTCGGCGCGGGTTGTCGGGGCGGCGTTTGCGGATGGATATGACGTCGCACTCGACAAGATCGGGCGGGACGGGTCCGGCAAGGCGACGCTGACCCCGGGCGGTGCCGGGGCGCATGGTGTGGCGTTTGAACTGGATGACGCCGATCTGCCATTGCTCGACGTGATAGAGGGCGTGGGGCAGGGTTATGACCGCCGGGTCGTCCCGATCCGCTGCGACGGTGATCAGTCGGGCGCTTTCACCTATATTGCGCCGGAGCGTTTCCGCGATGCCGGATTGCCGCCGTTCGACTGGTATCTGGCGCTGATCGTTGCGGGTGCGCGCGAACATGGCTTGCCTGCGGAATGGATCGCGCGGCTGCGGGCCGTGGCTGTGGTCCCCGATGACATGCAGGACCGGCCCCGCCGGATCGAGGCCGAGGCGCTGCTTGCCGACTGTCCCGCTGACTGGAAAAGCGGCTGATCGGGGTGCTTGCAACCGCCTGCCCGCTGCGCGATATGCTGAGAGACGCGGAGCGATCCGCCAAGGAATAACGACGCCCGGCCAGTTCCGGAAGGGGAGCATATTGCAGATTCATCGCCACTGGACCGGATTGCCGGACACGGCGCGCGGCACGACCGCGGCAATGGGCAATTTCGACGGGGTGCATCGCGGTCATCGCGCCGTGATCGATGCGGCACGGGCAGCGGCGGATGCCCCGCTTGGCGTCATCACCTTCGAGCCGCATCCGCGCCAGTTCTTTGCCCCCGATGCCCCGGATTTCCGGCTGATGAATGCCGAGGCGCGGGCGAACCGTCTGCGGCGGCTCGGCGTGGCGCATGTGTTCGAGCTGCCTTTCGGCCCGGAGTTGGCGGGGCTGAGCCCGGACGGGTTCGCCCGCGAGGTGCTGGCGGAAGGTATTGGGCTGGCCCATGTCACCGTCGGTCAGGATTTTCGCTTCGGCAAGGGCCGGGAGGGCGATGCGGCGGGGCTGTCGGCGCTTGGCGAAAGATATGGTTTCGGCGTCACCGTCGCGCCGCTGATCGGTGAGGGTGGCGAAGAATTTTCCTCGACCGCGATCCGCAATGCGCTGGCCGAGGGGCGCCCCCGCGATGCGGAGCGGATGCTGGGCCACTGGCACCGGATCGAGGGCGAGGTGGTGCATGGCGAGAAACGGGGCCGGGCGCTTGGCTATCCCACGGCGAATATGGGGGTGGATGGGCTGCATCTGCCGAAGCTGGGCGTCTATGCGGTGATCGCGGATGTGCTGAGCGGCCCGTATCAGGGAAGCTATCCCGGGGTCGCCAGCCTCGGCGTGCGGCCGATGTTCGGCAAGAACGAGCCCAATCTGGAAGTTCATCTGTTCGATTTCGACGGTGATCTTTACGGGACGCATCTGTCTGTGGCTCTGGTCGAATATCTGCGGCCCGAGCGGAAATTCGACGGGCTGGAGGCGCTGAGTGCGCAGATGGATCGCGACAGCCAGCAGGCCCGCGAGATGCTGACGGCACTCTGATGCGGGAGCGTTTCTGGGAATTGCCGCTCAGCGATCTCGATTCCGAGGAATGGGAGGCGCTGTGCGATGGTTGCGGGAAATGCTGTCTCAACAAGCTGGAATTCGAGGACACCGACGAACTGGCCTTCACCCGGATTGCCTGCCGCCTGCTGGATGGCGAAACCTGCCGCTGCTCGCGCTATGAGATCCGTCACGCCTATGTCCCGGAATGCGTGACGCTGACGCCGGAGAAGATCAAGGATATAAGTTACTGGCTGCCCGCGACCTGTGCCTATCGGCTGCGTCATGAGGGGCGGAAACTGCCGGATTGGCATTATCTGATCAGCGGCGACCGGGAGTCGGTGCATCGGGCGGGCGTCTCTGTCCGCGGCTGGACCTTGTCCGAGGCGGAGGTGCCGGAGGATGACTGGGAAGACCATATTATCGAGGATCTGTCATGAATTTCGCTTCTGATAATGCCTCTGGCGTTCATCCCGCCGTGATGGAGGCGCTGGCCGCCGCGAATGAAGGTCATGTTCTGGGCTACGGCCGCGATGCGCTGACCGAAGCCGCCGAGGATCGCGTGCGGGAGGTGCTGGACGCGCCGGAGGCTGCGGTGATGTTCGTCAGCACCGGGACCTCGGCCAATGCGATAGCACTCGCTGCGGCGGTGCAGCCCTGGCATCGGGTCTTTTGCCACGAGGACGCGCATATCGAAGGCTCCGAATGCGGCGCGCCGGAATTCTTCACAGGCGGGGCCAAGCTGACGCTGATGCCGGGCGAGGGTGGGCTGATCGACGCGGATGCGCTTGAACATGCCGCCGGCTTCTGGGCGGGCGAGGGCCTGGGTGGCGGCCAGCCCGGCGCGGTCTCCATCACCAATGCCACGGAATCGGGCCGGATCTGGATGCCGGAGGCGATCCGCGAAATCTCCGCCGTGGCAAAACAACATGAGCTGGTGCTGCATATGGACGGGGCGCGTTTTGCTAATGCGGTCGTCGCGAGCCGGTCGAGCGCTGCCGATGTGACCCATCTTGCCGGAGTGGACATCTTGTCCTTCGGCGGCACCAAGAACGGCGCCATGGGAGCAGAGGCGATTGTCGCCTTCGATCCCGCCCTTGCCGACCGGCTGGCCTATCTGCGCAAGCGCGGCGGACATCTGTTGTCGAAACACCGTTACCTTGCGGCGCAGTTCTATGCGCTGCTCAACGGCGATTTGTGGCTTGAACTCGCAGCCCACGCCAATGATTGCGCGGCACATCTGGCGCAGCGGTTGACAGCCGAGGTCGAGGGCGCGCGTCTGGCGCATCCGGCGGACAGCAATCAGGTCTTTGCCATCCTGCCCGCAGATGCCGATGACCGGGCGCGGGCGGCGGGTGCGCAATATTACAAATGGCCGTCGCAGGGCGAGGATAGCGGCGAGCAGGTCACCGTTCGTTTCGTCTGTAGCTGGAACACGACCGGCGACGACATCGACGGTCTGATCGCCGCGCTGCGCGGTTAGCTGCGGTCGAGATTGACCATCGTCAGATCCGCAAGCTGATCGGGATGCGTGACCGGCAGCATGTGACCGGCACCGGGAATGGTGGCGCGCGCGACATCGGGCAGACGGTCGGCCAGCGCGTCAGAGATTTCGTGCACGATGCTGGGCGAATCCGCGCCGGAAATGAACATCACCGGCGCCTCGATCCGCTCCAGCCCGTTCTCGCGCAGGATTTGCGCACGATCCTCCATCAGCGCGGCATTGGTGTCCACGACCATCCGCACCTGCCGGATCAACCGCTCCGCACGGGGCCCCTCCGTCGGAATCGGGGCGGCGGCACCCCAATCGCCCAGAAAGCGCCGCAGCATGCCCGGCCAGTCCTCCGCCTCGATGAACCCGGCCAGACGGTCCTGCTCCGCCTGCCGCGCTGTCTCGCTTGCGGCGGCGAACAGCACCGGCTCGATCAGCGTCAGCGAGCGGATGGCTTCGGGCACACCGACCGCGATGCGCAGCGCCACGGTCGCGCCAAAGCTGTGACCGATCAGGTCGACGGGCCGGGAGATCATCCGCGCGGCCCATCTTGTGACGTCGGTATGCAGGTCGATCTTCTCATCGAAGGACCAGTCCGGGCTGCGGCCATGTCCGGGGAAATCGAATGCGTAAAGGTCGACAGCACCGTTTATCCGCTCCGCAAGCGGGGCGAACATGCCGCCGCTGCCCATCATGCAATGCAGGCCGATGGCCGGGCGGGACTGGTCGCCGGGATAGTGACGGATGTGAAGATCGAAGCAACTCATAGAGTGTCCAGATGCGCCTCCAGCAGGTCGAGACGATCCTGCCCCCAGAATTTCTGCCCGCTTTCACGAACGATGTAAAAAGGTGACCCGAAAACGCCCGCATTGACAGCGTCTTCAAGATTGCGGCCATAGATTTCCGCGCCGACGAACAGCCCCTTATCGGCGATCCCGGGATCGAAGCCCTCTGCATCCAGTATCTCGCGGATCACGGCATCGTCGGAAATATCCCGCTCCTCAGCCCAGACCGCGCGCAGAAAACCCCGCACCAGCGCGCCGATATCGCCCGCCCCGGATTCCTGCGCAGCTATGACCGCGTAAGAGGACGGGGCCATATTAACCGGAAAAAACGCAGGTTTGGTATTCAGCGGCAGGCCCAGATGATCACGCCAGCGCTCAAGTTCCTGCATCCGGTAGGCAAGGCGGCTTTCATGACGCTGAGCGGGGGGCTGCCCGCCGGTGCGCGGAAAAAGCTGCATCAGATCAAGCGGTTTATACCGGATCGTCACCCCGCGTTTTTCCGCCATCCGCTCCAGCCGGTCTCCGGCGAGGTAACTCCACGGGCTGATCGTGCCGAGATAATAATCGATATGTGTCATTTATACCCTGTTTTGCCGGATGCGGTTTGCGGCAAGGCTAACGTGGTGCTAAGTCCGCTGCAATCTTCCGATTCACGTCTCCCTAAGGACAGAACATGGCCGCGATGACCGAACCGAAATTGATTTCAGGCAACGCCAACAAGCCTTTGGCGCAGTCCATCGCACGGCGCATGTCCATGCATCGTGGGATGAATGTCGCGCTTGTCGATGCCCGTGTCGAGCGATTTAACGATCAGGAGATCTTCGTCGAGGTGTTCGACAATGTCCGGGGCGAGGATATGTATATCATCCAGTCAACCTCGAACCCGGCCAATGACAACCTGATGGAACTGCTGATCATGACCGATGCGCTGAAGCGGTCTTCGGCCAACCGGATCACCGCCGTCATTCCTTATTTCGGTTATGCCCGTCAGGACCGGCGCGCCAAGGCGCGCACGCCGATCTCCGCCAAGCTGGTTGCCAATATGCTGACCAAGGCCGGGGTCGACCGGGTGCTGACGCTGGATCTTCACGCGACGCAGATTCAGGGCTTTTTCGATATTCCGGTGGATAACCTTTACGCCGCACCCGTCTTCGCGCTGGACATCCGCCACCACTTCAAGGGCAAGCTGGACGATCTGATGGTGGTCTCACCCGATGTCGGCGGCGTCTCGCGGGCGCGCGAGATCGCGCAGCGGATCAATTCGCCCATGGCCATCGTCGACAAGCGGCGCGAAAAGGCGGGCGAAGTCGCGGACATGACCGTTATCGGTGATGTCGAGGGCAAGACCTGCGTGATCGTCGACGACATTTGCGACACGGCAGGCACGCTGTGCAAGGCCGCGCAGCTTCTGACCGATCACGGCGCGACCGAGGTTCACGCCTATATCACCCACGGCGTGTTGTCCGGCCCTGCGGTCGAGCGGGTGCAGGGCTCGGTCATGAAATCGCTGGTCATCACCGATTCCATCAACCAGCCCGCTGCGGTGAAATCGGCCGCCAATATCCGCATCGTGCCGACCGCGCCGATGTTCGCGCAGGCGATCATCAATATCTGGAACGGCACCTCGGTCAGCTCGCTCTTCGATCTCGATACGCTCGGCCCGATCTATGAAGGGCTTTATTCCGACAACTGAGCGACCGGACCGGCCCCGGTGACGGACGGTTTCAGCCGTCCGTGCCTGCCGGTGGCCGGTAGCCTCAGCCCTTGCTGTATTTCGCATCAACTTCGTCGATGGCGTTTACATTCCCGGCAGAACGGCCATTGCTGTCGAAGTTCTGCGTCTCCGCCAGCCACGCATCGGCAATGGTCTTGGCGACTTCCGCGCCGATCACGCGCGCGCCCATGGTGATGATCTGCGCATTATTCGACAGCGCCGCACGTTCCGCCGAATAGGTGTCATGGGTCAGCGCGGCGCGAATGCCCGGCACCTTGTTGGCCGCGATGCAGACCCCGATCCCGGTGCCGCAAACCAGAATGGCGCGGTCATAGGTGCCGGCCAGAACCTCGCTCGCCACCCGGTCGGAGAGATTGGCGTAAAATGCATCCGGCCCGGCATCGGTGCGGCTGATTTCGGCCACCTCATGCTTGTCCTTCAGGTGATCGGCCAGAACCTTCGCCAGACCTTCGCCCGCGCTGTCGCCTGCAATTGCCAGTTTCATAAGTCACTCCTTCAGATTTTGGCGGCGCATTTGGCGAGGATGTCGAGATAGCCTTCAACATTCCAGGCCGAGCGCCCGATGAACAGCCCGTCAATATGCGGGCAGGTGATAAGCTCTTCGCAGTTGTCGGGGTTGACCGATCCGCCATAAAGACAGGGGATGCGGCGGCCCAGAACCTCTTCCGCGACGCCGATGATCTCCGCCTGCCGCGCATCGGCATAATCGGATGTCGCGGGAATCCCACCATCGCCAATGGCCCAGACAGGCTCATATGCCAGCAGGATTTCGGCCTGTTTCTGCGCCCCGGTCAATTGTCCGAGTGCTGCGCGAACCTGCCCCGCCAGCACCTCCTGCGCGCGCCCGGCCTCCCGCTCGGCCAGCGTCTCGCCGATACAGATCAGCGGAATCAGCCCGTGACGCAGGGCGGCCTCGGTCTTCAGCCCGACGGTTTCATCGGTCTCCCCGAAATGCGCCCGGCGTTCGGAATGGCCCAGCTCGACCATGTCCAGACCGCAATCGGTCAGCATCACCGGGCTGATCTCGCCGGTCCATGCGCCGCGATCTTCCCAATGCATGTTCTGCGCCCCGACCTTGACGCTGCTTTGCGACAGGATCTCCTTCACCTGCCGGACCAGCGTAAAAGGCGGGATGACGAAACGCTGGATGCGCGGATCGCGATCCGCATGCGCCGCGGCCAGAGCCTCGGCAAACGCCACGCCTTCGGCCAGTGTCTTGTTCATCTTCCAGCTTGTGCCAATCCAGAAATCAGCCATCCACATTCTCCGCAATTAACAGGGGGATCCCGGCACGCTGCATCGACGCTTCGAGATCGGGGGCAGGGGGCGCATCGGTGATGACCGATGAAAACTCGTCCAGATCGGCCATGAGATGCAGGGCCGAACGCCGGAACCGCTGGTGATTGACCAGAAGCACGCTCCGCTCCGCCGCCGCCATCATCGCCCGCTTGGTGCGGACCACCTCCGCATTCATGTGAAAGGCTTGCAGCCCCGACACGGCGGGGGTGGAGATAAAGGCGATATCGGCCCGCAACCGGGCCACAGCCGCCTCCGTCACGACGCCGAAATAGCCGTTGAACTTGGCGCTGAACACGCCGCCAAGCGCGATCAGCTGCACCCGCGTCACCTCGCGCAACGTCTCGATCACCTCGCCATTATTGGTGATGACCGTCAGCGGTGCCTTTTCCGTCAGCCGCGCGCCCAGATGCGCCGCCATGGAGCCGTCATTGATCATCACCGACATGCCCGGCTCGATCATCTCCAGCGCCGCATTCGCCATCCGCGCCTTTGCGTCGCCGTCCTGCATGGCCCGGATACGAAAATCGCTTTCAAACTGGTTGCCGGCCTCGATGGTCGCCCCGCCCCGCACCTTCCGCAGCAGACCGGCCTGCTCCAGATCGTCCAGATCGCGATGAATGGTCATCCGCGAGACATCGAACCGCGAAGCGAGATCATCGACATCGACAGCCCGCCGCTGGATCAGGCGATCCATAATCATCTGCCTGCGCTCGTCGCGTTTCATCCGGGATTCCCTCACTCATCCTCTTGATAACACGGAATGCGAACATTTCAACAAATTTTATGTTATTTTGAGGCGAAATAATGTGATAACAAGCTCGGCAACAGAAAAGTGGCCACTGCCCCGCGATGGCCGCTTTCCCTGGCAAGTCGGATGCAAGTCAGATTCCGATCACATTCCTTTGGCTATCGTCGCCCTCGATCCGATGCGGAGCGAGCTGGTCGATGATCGCGGACGCGATATGCGGCAGATCGAAGTTGCGCTCGGCAAAAGCCCGAACTTCGCCGAGATCGCCGCGCCAGTTTCGTATTCCCTCAACGGCGTCGGTCACATCCGCATACACCCACGCTGTCGGATAAATCTCATCCGCACCGTCCCACGGCAGGCATATCGGACGACAACCCGCTGCCGCGCCATCGGCAATGCTGTAGTGGAAGCTCTCGAAATCGCTGGTCGACAGCACAAAGTCCACGCCCGCATACCACTCCGCCATATCGTCGCCTTGCGGATCGAAAGCGACCGCGCCTTTCAGCAGCGGATCGTTTTCCAGCCGGGAATATTGATGCGCGAACCAAGCCATTTCCTCTGGCCGGTTGCTCATCCAAGCGAAATCCGCCGGTTGTTTGCCCTTGATCCTTAGCGTGTAGCTGTCATCGCTACGCCGCAACTCCCGCAGGATATCCAGCGCGATATCGATGCGTTTGCTCTGCGGTACCATACCGACAAAGCCCAGCACCTTGCCATTGCTTGTCCGCCGCGGCACCGACTGAAGCCCTGCCACATCGACGCCGTTATAAACCACATGCCCGTTTTGGTGCAGCACCGGGAAGCGCGCGGAAACATCGCGGAGAATATGCGGACCGACGAACATTACTGAATCGAAGGCCTGGAGCGGAACCTTGGGCAGCAAAGGCGAAACGATTTCCTGCCGATGCAGCCTGCCAATCAATCGCTGACCGGGCAGCTTATGGTTACCGTACCAGACAGCATTGCCGAGCATCCACTCACAGAAAACAACATCGGCCTGTTCAATCAGACGCCGACTGCTGTTCGGGTTGTGCTTATTATGTCCGTCCCAGAAATCCAGCAGCACACGGTATCCCGCGTCACGGAAAAACGGGAAAAAGCGCCGGACGAACTTCAGATCATGGCCTGCGATCAGTAAGGTCTCTCGTTGCTGCAAGACGGGCTTTTGTTGGTAAACCGCATCAGGCTTGCGAAGACCGAGGCCATTCTGCGTCGAAGCCCAGCCCTTGAGCGCATCGGGCGTAAGTGCCAGGCCCGCCGGTGGACGCAATAACTCCGGCGCGGGATCGAATTCCGATGTTTCGAAAGACGGGCCGGGCCAGTCCTCGCCACGCGGCTCCGTGTCGTGTCGGAAGCCGATCCGTTGATGCGGTGCATAGCTGGACAACCAGATCAGATCTTCGAAATCATCTGCTTCGCAGGTCAGCAGGGTCGCTGCATCCGTGACAATCCAGCTTTCGCCCGCAGAGGTTGTTCTCTCATAGGGCTCGATACATTCAATCAAGCCCTGCTCAAGATACGCCTTCGTCTCGGATTCCCAATCCGTCGCGACGATGATCTGTGGCCGGATGCTCTGATTGCGCAGAATTTCTGCGATCTTCATGGTAATCTTATCGGTGATGAGGCCGACTGCCGGAGGTTGCGGTGCCGCAATCCGCAGCCCGGCGGTGCGCAACATCTGCGTCAGCCGGTGCTGCACTGTATGTGCCCGCATTACCGCCCGCGCGGCCGCCAGCCCGATACGCCAGCGATGTGCAGGATGATCCATAAGCCGCTCCAGCGCGGCGGCTGTATCGCTTTCGCTGGCGATCACCTCGATATTGCCGTCGAGATACCGCGACATCCCCTGTGCCGGTCCCGATATCTGTGGCGTGCCGCAGGCCGCTGCTTCAATCACCCGGCGTGAGAACATGGTTGGAGAGTCCATGACCGAATTGACATTGAGCTGGACCGGATGCGCCTTATAGGCCTCGACCATATCGGCGTAATCCAGCCCTCCTGCGACATGTCCTGCCAGCCCAGCCGGATATTTATACGGAGATTCTGGGTTGTTGTGCTGGCGATCGTAAATCGTAAGCCCGATGGGTGAAGCCGCGCTGGCGATTTTATCGATATATTCCGTCCGATCCGCATAGCGTTCACCGTAATAGGTGCCGCCATAGGCAGCGGTTTCCTGCCATTGGCGCTTTGATGGCAAGAGGTTATGCAGTCGGGGCGAGGCGAAGAAGGATATGCTGCTTGCGGTTTTCGTAACTGCGTTTGGCGTGCTGAGATAAGGAATGATCCGTCGACTGTCGGTGGTAAATACATGATCGCAAAGACTTGCGGTCCGGCGAAAGCGGTCGAAATGCACCGGGTCTTCCTTGTTCCAGAACAGCGTCGGGATACCCGCTTCCCGGCAATGCTCCAGAAGCGCCTTCAACGCTGCGAAGGCGTCCTCTCCATAATGGCCGACCTTGCGGTGCCATTTTCCGTCATTGCCGGCCCAAGCTGACTCGACCAACAAGGCATCGATGGAGTTCCGGTCGAGTTCCTGCCGCCAGTCATCTGGCGACAAAGGCAGGATGTTGACCGCACCCGCAATGCTGTCCGTGGTGAAGCGGTCGGCGATCAGACCTAGGGTGATCTCCTCCACAGGCTTTGCAGCCCCCTTGGTCGTCTCGGAACGGATGGTGCGGTCCCGGACGGCGTCCAGTGCATCGCTGTAGGTCTTCGTGACCCTGTTCCAGCTCCGTTCGTCTTCCGTCCAGGCGCGGGCTTCACGACCCAGCCGGTCGCGCTCCGCCCGATCATCCATCAACTCTCCCAGAACGCGGGCGAGGTCCGCCGCATCTCCGGCCGCGAATGTCCTGGCGCGCTTGCCGTCTCCGGACATAACTTTGTGGGGCGAGACATCCGACAGAACCAGTGCCTTGCCCATTGCCATAGCTTCGAGCGGTTTCAGAGCAGAGACCATCTCGGTTACCGGCAGCGAAAGTCGCGGGATCGGCATGATATCCATGCAGGACAGGTAACGCGGCACCTGATCGAACGGTACACGTCCGACAAAGCGGCATTTTTTCGCAATTCCAAGTTCCTTGGCGGCTTCTTGCAAGCCGTCCGTCGAAGCCCCGTCACCGACCAGAACAAAGACGAAATCCCGCCCTTGCTCGTGCAACTGCGCCAGCGCCCGCATCAGGAGGTCCAGACCTTCGTAGGCGACGGCGCTGCCCGCGTAACCGATAACGGGAACGCCGTCGGCAAGCCCCAGTTCGGCGGCAGTTGTCATGTCCGCAGGTGTTGCGGTGAAGCGCTCAGTATCGACCGCATTCGGCACCAAGCTGATCAGGTCGCGCGGCACGCCCCAAGAAACAAGTTCATCGACGAGTTCCTGCGTCAGCGTAATGACGCCATCGGCCTCAAGTGCGACCTGTTTTTCCAGCGTGCGCGCCAGTTCGTAGCGTTCGGAGTTCATCCAGTCAGGCTGAGTGGAGGCGCGGGTAAGCTCCCACAACCCCCGAAGTTCGTAGATGAATGGTAACCCTAGCCGTCTGGCGGCCATCAGGGCAGGCAGCGCGGTAATATGGTTCGATGCAGCCACAATCATTTCCGCACCGCTCAGCTGCGCCTCGCGCAGAAAATGATCGGCGGTTTCGGCGAGATAATAATCAAGCGGAGTCTTGTTCAGATCGTAACCTGCCTGCGCCGCATAGGTGATACCCGCGACCTTCGCTTCATGGAAACGCTCTGAAATTCCCTTGCCCTTGATATCCCACGGAAAGCCGCATCGGGTGGTGGCGCGCACCGACCAGCCGTTTTTCTCCAATCCGACAGCGATCCCATGAGACCGGTTGGCATATCCGTTGGTGACATGCGGCAAGGACTGATGGAGGCAGTAAAGCAGGCGCCGACGCTGCGGCGCAAGCCCCGGATTGGGCTGGCGCGGCGGCAGCTTCCAGCCGGACAGCAACCTCATCTGTCCTTCGATCGCGCTTTTCAGTTCGTTAACTGATTTATGTCCGGTCCCGTGGGTTCGAACCAGTTCTTCCATAATCTTATGCGGTTGGTGCAGCTGCCCCGCACGAAAGAAACCGTAACTTGCGGCGGAAAGGTCAGGTGCGACGAGTCTGCGCGCAGCCTCCTCGCGGGTTTCTTTCTGGAGCTTTGCTCGGTTGAGTACGACCCCGCCAGGAGCGGAGTGTCTGGGTTCCTTCTGTCTCGGTCCCTTCAGCGCAGCTTCGCCCGCCGTTAGCTTGAGAGCGGCGTCCATTAAGAATTTCTGAGACGCATGTCGTCCATATTGCCCGAGAATTTCGGCAGCCTGAAAAAGATGACGTATATGGGATTTATTCATACTGCGTACCTAGCGGGGTAGGGTTATAAATCGTCGGGGCGAGCGGTCTTATCAGACCGAAGGCGGTCGCGACATGGCGGTTTACGGTAAAGGAAACCTTTTGCCGCGCGAGATCAAAAAAACTGAAAGAAGGAAACTAGCCGCGTAACCGAGCGATCAGTCCCTTTAAACCACGGAGAGGCTTGGTAATGCGCCAGGACAAGCTGGAGCTGAATTCAGCGAGTGTTGCCTCGTAAGCATCCCGCTGTTCGGTGAATTTATCCAGGAAAACGGCACGTTCGGAAATCAGATCGGACATGGCATCGTCGCGTTGTTTTCGCAGTTTTTGGATGAGCGCCTGATCAGATTTTCGGCTGTTCTGCCGATCCGCCTCCGTATGCTGCATGAGGAGGACGATATCTTCAACTCGCGCGGCAAGTTGCTGTTTCAACTCAGCATTCTCTGCCTTGAGTGCGTTGAAATCTGAACCTGACTCAGGTTGGTCTGAGTTTTGGCCGCTCATGTCGGGCAAGGGGCTTCGCATGTGTTATCCATACCGTTCCGTCCTGTAAAACAATCACTAGCTGATTCTATAACGAATTTAAATACATGCAGGGAAAATCTCTTGTATAACCTTAGGATATCCTACATTTGCTCAGCAGACTAGCGACATATTTAGCAATTATATCATGCCGCTGTTGTTTTCGTGGAACTACCCTCGGGGGTGAATGGCCGTCAGGCCAGAGGGGGCGCGAGCGCCCCCTTTTCGGTCATATCAGCGGATCGGGTTGCGGTAGATCATCCGGCGGACGGAGCCGGTTTTGGAGCGCATCAGGATGGTTTCCGTCTCCAGATATTTCGGCTCGCGTTTCACGCCGCGCACGATGGAGCCGTTTGTCACACCGGTGGCTGAGAAGATCACATCCGCCGTCACCATTTCATCGCGGGAATAGATCCGGTTCAGATCGGTGATCCCGGCCTTCGCAGCGCGGCCTTTTTCGTCATCATTGCGGAACAGCAGCCGGCCCCACATCTGCCCGCCCATGCATTTCAGCGCCGAGGCCGCCAGCACGCCCTCCGGCGCGCCGCCCGCGCCCATATACATGTCGATGCCGGTCATCTCCGATTCCGCGCAATGCATGACACCGGCGACGTCACCATCGGTGATCAGCCGGATCGCAGCGCCCGTGGCCCTGACCTCGGCAATCAGATCCTCGTGGCGGGGGCGTTCGAGGATGCAGACGGTGATGTCGGAAGGCTTCACGCCGCCCGCCTTCGCCAGCGCCTCCACCCGCTCGGTCGGGGTCATGTCGAGGCTGACCACATCCTTGTCGTATCCCGGCCCGATGGCCAGCTTGTCCATATAGACGTCGGGCGCGTGCAGCAGCGTGCCACGCGGGGCCATGGCGATCACGGTCAGGGCGTTCGGCATGTCCTTGGCGGTCAGCGTGGTCCCTTCCAGCGGGTCGAGCGCGATGTCGACCTCCGGGCCGTTGCCCGCGCCGACCTCTTCGCCGATATAAAGCATCGGGGCTTCGTCCCGCTCGCCCTCACCGATGACGACGACGCCCTTGATGTCGAGCTTGTTCAGCTGTTCGCGCATGGCGTTGACCGCCGCCTGATCCGCCGCCTTCTCGTCGCCGCGCCCGATCAGCGTGGCAGAGGCATGGGCCGCCGCTTCCGAAACCCGCGCGAGCCCCAGTGAAAGCATCCGGTCATTGAAATCCTTTGGCGCGGCCATCTTGTCCTCCTGATGAAAATGCGTTGCCGCCTGCATAGGGGGGGCGGCGCGGTCGGGCAAGCCTGTCGGCGCTAACGGGGCGCGTTGCCGCATGGACTTGGCAGCGCCGCGCTTATCGGCTAAGCGGGGGCATGTTCGCTCGCCGCACCATCTGCTGCATTATCCGCTGACGCATTACATGCGGGGCAAGATGCTGTGAGCAGGGTCCCGCAAGGGGGACTTCATGGTCGACATCCATCTGACCAACACGCGCACCCGCAAGAAGGAACGGTTTGACCCGATAGATCCGGGCAATATCCGCGTCTATGCCTGCGGGCCGACCGTCTATGACCGGGCGCATCTGGGCAATGCGCGGCCCGTGGTGGTGTTCGACGTGCTGTTCCGGCTGCTGCGGCATGTGTATGGCGCGGGTGCCGTGACTTATGTGCGCAACTTCACCGATGTGGATGACAAGATCAACGCGCGGGCGGCGGAAACCGGGCGGGCGATCCGTGACATCACCGAAGAGACGATCGGCTGGTATCATGACGATATGGACGCGCTCGGCGCGCTGCGGCCGACGCAGGAACCGCGGGCGACGGATTACATCCCCCAGATGATCGCCATGATCGAGGGGCTGATCGCCAAGGGGTTCGCCTATGCCGCCGAGGGGCATGTGTTGTTCGAGGTCCGCAAATTCGACGAATATGGCAAGCTGTCGGGGCGTTCGCTCGACGACATGATCGCAGGTGCAAGGGTCGAGGTGGCACCGTTCAAGCGCGATCCGATGGATTTCGTGCTGTGGAAACCGTCAGAGGGTGAGCAACCGGGCTGGGCGTCTCCGTGGGGCAGGGGCCGTCCGGGCTGGCATATCGAATGCTCGGCCATGTCGGCGGAACTGCTGGGCGATGTGTTCGACATCCACGCAGGCGGCATCGACCTGCAATTCCCCCATCACGAAAACGAAATCGCCCAGAGCCGCTGTGCGCATGGCAGCAAGGTGATGGCGAATTATTGGCTGCATAATGAGATGCTGCAGGTTGAGGGTAAGAAGATGTCCAAATCTTTGGGCAATTTCTTCACCGTCCGCGACCTGCTGGATCAGGGAATACCGGGCGAGGTGATCCGGTTTGTGCTGCTGATGACGCATTACCGAAAGCCGATGGACTGGACGGCGGAGAAGCTGCGGGAGGCCGAGGCAACCTTGCGCAAGTGGCATGACATGGTGGCGTGTGTCGAGCCAGCACAGTTTCCGGCCGAAACAGTTGTCCGTGCGCTGTCTGACGATCTAAACACGGCTGCAGCGCTTGCTGCAATGCATGAACTAGCGAGGCGTGGAGCAGCATCAGAGTTGGCGGCTTCGGCTCAATTGGTTGGGCTTTTGGACGTTGAATCAGCCGACTGGATTTACTCGGATGTAAACGCGTCCATTGATGATGAGATTGAAGACTTGATAGAGAATCTTCTCGAAGAAAGGGCAGCCGCTCGCAGTGCTCGCAACTTTGAGCGGGCTGATGCAATCAGAAATGGCTTTGAAGCGGCAGGAGTATCCCTCACCGACGAGGCGGATGGCACATCTTGGTGTCCAACGCCGAATTTTTCTCCCACGAAGCTTCGAGAAATATGATGCAGACTGACCGCCTCTACCTCTACGACACCACCCTTCGCGACGGCCAGCAGACACAGGGCGTGCAGTTCTCTGCCAGCGAGAAGACCGAGATTGCGCGGATGCTCGATGCGCTCGGGTTGGACTATATCGAGGGTGGCTGGCCCGGTGCGAACCCGACCGACAGCGAGTTTTTCGAGAACCCGCCCGCGACGAAGGCCACGCTGACAGCCTTCGGGATGACCAAGCGGGCAGGTCGCTCTGCCGCCAATGATGAGGTGCTTGCGGCGGTGCTGAACGCCGGGACCGGCAGCGTCTGTCTGGTCGGCAAGACCCATGATTTCCATGTGCATGAGGCGCTTGGCATCACGCTGGACGAGAATGTCGAGAATATCCGTGCCTCGCTTTCTCATATTGTCGGGCTGGGGCGGGAGGCGCTTTTTGACGCTGAACATTTCTTTGACGGCTTCAAGGCGAACCGGGATTATGCGCTGCAATGCCTGCTGGCAGCGCGCGATGCCGGGGCGCGGTGGATCGTGCTGTGCGATACGAATGGCGGCACGCTGCCCCATGAGGTCGGCGCGATCACGGCGGAGGTGATTGCGGCGGGCATCCCCGGCGACCGGCTCGGCATTCACACCCATGACGACACAGGCAATGCGGTGGCATGCAGCCTCGCGGCGATCCGGGCCGGGGCGCGGCAGGTGCAGGGCACGCTGAACGGGCTGGGCGAGCGTTGCGGCAATGCCAATCTGACCACGCTGATCGCGACATTGGCGCTGAGGGAGGAATTCGCCCCGCTGGTGCCGCAGATCAGCCGGGACGCGCTGAAATCGCTGCTGAAAACCTCTCGGCGGCTGGATGAGATCCTGAACCGCGCGCCTGCGCCCGGTGCGCCCTATGTCGGCCCGTCGGCCTTCGCCCACAAGGCCGGGCTGCATGCGAGCGCCATCGTCAAGAACCCCGCCACCTACGAACATGTCGCGCCGGAGGCGGTCGGCAATGCCCGCATCATCCCGATGTCCAATCAGGCCGGGCAGTCGAATCTGCGCGCGCGGCTGGCGGAGGCGGGGATGGAGCTGCCGGAAAGCGCCGATCTCGCCGCGATCCTGACGGAGATCAAGCTGCGCGAGGATCAGGGCTATGCCTATGACGTGGCGCAGGCGAGTTTCGAATTGCTGGCGCGCAGGCATCTGGGCCTTTTGCCGAATTTCTTCGAGGTGGAGCGTTACCGGGTCATTGTCGAGCGGCGGCGCAATGCCGTGGGCCAGCAGATATCGGTGTCGGAGGCGGTCGTGGTCGTCCAGCTTCGCGGGCAGCGTTTCATGTCGGTGAGCGAGTCGCATGGTGAAGGCGACGCCGATGATCGCGGCCCGGTCAACGCGCTGTGGCGGGCCCTGGCGAAGGATCTGGGGCCGTATCAGGAGACCATTGACGATATGCGCCTGGTCGATTTCCGGGTGCGGATTACGCAGGGCGGGACGGAAGCCGTCACGCGGGTCACCATCGACAGCGAGGACGGGCAGGGGCAGCGCTGGTCGACCGTCGGCGTTTCCCCGAACATCGTCGATGCAAGTTTCGAGGCGCTGCATGACGCGATTGTCTGGAAGCTGATCCGCGACGGTGAGCGCCCGTGACACCCGATCACTGCGCTGCCATGCTGCGCGAGGCCGATCCCGACCGTTTCGCCAGCGTCATGGCGGCGGAGGCGCGGGACCGGCCCCGGCTTGCAACGCTCTACGCGGCCAATCTGGAGATTGCGCGGGCGGCGGTCGCCTCCAAGGAGCCGCTGATAAACGAGATGCGGTTGCAATTCTGGGCCGATCAGATCGCCGGGATGGTGAAGGGCGAAGCGCCCGCCGCGCATGAGGTGGCGACGCCGCTTTATGAGGCTTGGGGCAGCGAGATCGCGCCGCTTTCCGCTTTGGTGGATGCGCGCAGGCGGGATGCGCTGCGCGAGCCGTTCAGGGATGACGCGGAGTTGCTGGACCATATCGACGGCTGCACCGGCAATCTGATGTCGCTGGCGGCACTGGGTTGCGGATATGACGGCGATGCGGAGTTGATCCGGTTGCAGGCACGCGGGGCGGGGCTGGCCGCGTGGCTGGGGGTCTATGACCGGATACGGGCGATGAATATGGGGCTGTTCCCGGAAAGCCCCGCAAGGCTGGCGGCTTTGGCCGAAACCGGGCTGGCGGCGTTCGACGCTGTTCGCGGGCTTCGGTCCGGGGTCGGGCGGCGGGTTGCTCCGGCGCTTTATGCAGGGGCCGGGGCGCGGGCACGGCTGATGGCGGTGCGGGATGGGAAATCTGCCGATATTTCGATTTTTAGGCAGAATTTCTCGCGGCTTTCGCTGGCTTTGCTGGGCCGCTGGCAGGGCTGAGCGATCCCGTTAAACGCCTGTTCATGGCTTCCTGCCATTGCCGTCACAAGGCAGATAGGACGGCCATATGCAGCAGACCCACGACGACACAAACCGCGCGCCTGACCCATGAAACCAGTGCGCGTTCTGATTATTGACGATTCCCAGACCATGCGGCGGCTGATCCGTCAGCGGCTGGCGCTTGAGGCCCGGATCGAGATCGTCGGAGAGGCCGCCAATGCCAGCGAAGCGGCGGAGGCGATTGAACGGCTTTCGCCCGATGTGCTGACGCTGGATGTGGAAATGCCCGGCCAGTCGGGGCTGGCCTTCCTGCGCGATCTGATGCAGCGCCGACCGATGCCGGTCATCATGGTGTCGTCAGAAACCCGCAGCGGCAGCGCCGCCGCCGTCGAGGCCTTGTCTGCCGGTGCCATCGAGTGTTTCGGCAAGCCGCGACCCGGTGATGCGGCAGCGGCATTCGCGGAACTGCCGCCGCTTGTGCTCGCCGCGGCGAAATCGAATTTCCGTGCCACCTTGCCGCAGAAAGCGGACCAGCCGCCACCGGATGCGCCCCCCTTCCGCTGGAACCGCAAGATCGTGCTGATCGGGGCATCGACCGGCGGGATCGACGCGCTTGAGCGGGTCATCGCGACGATGCCGGAAAACTGCCCGCCGATGCTGGTGGTCCAGCATATGTCCGGCGGCTTTATCGATAGTTTCGCGAAGCGGATGAACGAACGATATGCGCCCGAAATCCGCGTCGCCGCCAATCGTGAGCCCTTGGCACAGGGCCGCATCCTGTTCGCGCCGGATCGCGACCTGCATGTGACGCTGACGGCGGGTTCGCCCGCAAGCTGCCGGTTCAACGATCTGCCGCGTGTCAAAAGCCATCGGCCCTCGGTCGATATGATGTTCAACTCTGCGACGCCGATGGCGCGCCGCGTCGTGGCCGCGCTGCTGACTGGGATGGGGGAGGACGGTGCGGCCGGTATGCTGGCGCTCAGACGGGCAGGGGCGGTCTGTCTGGCGCAGGATCGGGCGAGTTCGGTCATCTGGGGCATGCCGCGTATGGCGTGGGAAAATGGCGGCGCGGAACGGCTGGTGCCGCTGGCCGGGATCGGGCCTGTGCTTCTGGCCGAAACCGGACGGGCTGCAAGCGGCGGCGTGGCGGTCTGATCCGGGCCGCGACCGCCGGGGGCCGACGCTGCGACTGACCAGCGCAGATGCTGCGACAGACCGGCGCAGATGAGGACGTGACGTGCCGTTCCGGGTGTTGCCCGCCCGGCATTGCTCGCCAGCCTGCCGGGGGTCATATATCCTTGCGCCACCGAATCGGAAGCCGATGAGAAAGAAGCCATAAATGCAGTATGAAAAACCGGGCCCTGTCGAGCGCGACTGGTCGGACGCCATCTCCGGGATTGAGGAGATCATCGAGGACGCGCGCAATGGGCGCATGTTCATCCTCGTCGATCATGAGGACCGGGAGAATGAGGGCGATCTGGTTATCCCCGCACAGATGGCAACACCGGATGCGATCAATTTCATGGCCACGCATGGGCGCGGGCTGATCTGCCTGTCGCTGCCGAAATCGCGGATCGACGCGCTTGGGCTGACACTGATGTCGCCGAAGAACTCCAGCCGCCACGAAACCGCCTTCACGGCGTCGATCGAGGCGCGGGAGGGCGTGACCACGGGCATCTCCGCCCATGACCGGGCGCGCACCATTGCCGTGGCGATTGATCCGACCAAGGGGGCCACGGATATCGCCACGCCGGGCCATGTGTTTCCGCTGCGCGCCCGCGATGGCGGGGTGCTGGTCCGCGCCGGGCATACCGAAGCTGCCGTCGATGTCGCGCGGCTGGCCGGGCTGAACCCGTCAGGCGTTATCTGCGAGATCATGAACGAGGATGGTTCGATGGCGCGGCTGCCGGATCTGGTGGCGTTCGCGCAGAAACACGGGCTGAAGATCGGCACGATCAGCGACCTGATCGCCTATCGCCGCCGCCACGACAATCTGATCGCGGAACGGGCGCAGCGGCAGGTTCATTCGATCCACGGCGGCGACTGGATGATGCGGGTCTTTGCCGATGAAACCCAGGGCGCGGAGCATATCGTTCTGTCGAAGGGCGATCTGTCGACGCCAGCACCTGTGATGGTGCGGATGCACGCGCTCGATCCGTTGCAGGATGTGCTGGGCATTGGTGATGGCGGCGAGTTGCCCGGCGCGATGGCGCAGATCGCGGCAGAGGGGCGCGGCGTGGTCGTGCTGATCCGTGACCTGACCCAGACCGTCCAGATGGAAGGTGCTGCAAGCCCGCACACGCTGCGCCAATATGGGCTGGGCGCTCAGATCCTGTCGGCGCTTGGCTTGCATGAATTGATCCTGCTAACCAACTCCGCCCCGGTGAAAGTGGTCGGGCTGGAGGCTTATGGGTTGTCGATTGTCGAAACCCGCCCGATTGCCGGAAAGGACTGAGCATGGCCGGAAGCTCTCATTACGAAGTGCCGCTGCCGGCTTTCGAAACCGCCCCCCGGCTGCTGATCGTTGTCGCGCCGTATTACCGCGACATCGCCGATGATCTGGTCGCGGGCGCACGGGCGGTTGCCGCGCAGGCGGGCGCTGTCGTCGATCTGGTCGAGGTGCCGGGTGCGCTTGAGATCCCGACGGCCATCGGCATGGCGGCGCGCAGCGGGCGGTTTGACGGTTTCGTGGCGCTTGGCTGCGTGATCCGGGGGGAGACGACGCATTACGACACGGTCTGCAATGACAGCTCGCGCGGGCTCACCTTGCTGGGGCTGGAGGGATACGCCATCGGCAATGGTATCCTGACGGTTGAAAATATGGATCAGGCTGCGGTCCGTGCCGATCCCAACGGTCAGAATAAAGGCGGCGGAGCGGCGGCTGCGGCCTTGCATCTGGTTCATTTGTCGCGCAAATACGCGCCCATTCGCCGGCAGCCTTCCTCCGATCTGGAGGATCGCGATCCGATCCGGCTGGCAGGACGACTGGAAGGACCGACCGGCGCATGAGCAGCCAGACACGACAGGACGAACGCCGCCGCCGCAGCGGCGCGGCGCGGCTCTACGCCGTTCAGGCGCTGTTCCAGATGGAAGCCGCAGGACAATCCTCCGACCGCGTCCGCCGCGAGTTCGAGGATTGGCGCATCGGGGCCGAGGTTGAGGGTGAGGTCGCGCCGGACGCGGATGAAGCGCTGTTCGGGCGCATTCTGGATGATGCGGTGACATGGCAGGGCCGGATCGACCAGATGACCGACCGGGCGCTTGTCGCGCGCTGGCCCATCGACCGCATCGACCCGGTTCTGCGTGCCGTATTCCGCGCCGCCGGGGCTGAACTGGTTGCCGCCAAGGCGCCGCCGCGGGTGATTATCAGCGAATATGTCTCCGTCGCCGCCGCGTTCTTTACCGAGGGGAACGAGACGAAATTCGTCAATGCCGTGCTTGACCATATGGCGCGCGAAGCGACGCCGGGGGCGTTCGGACAATAGCCCGATCCTGTTCGGCGGGCGCGGACCTGCCGTTCACAATTTTCGCGCTGCGGCAAATCGCCGCTTTCTTTCTGCCGAATCGCTGTTAGGCTTGGCCCGCTTCACGAGGAGAAAGCGATGCCCAAGCTCATCCGGCTTTATATCGTCAATATCGCCATCGGCTTCGTTCTGGCGGTGATTTTCGTCGCCGGGCTGATTGCGTTCGATATTGTCCAGCTTCGGCATCTGATTACCTCCGTCGCGGGCGGCTGGGTCGCGGTGCTGATGCTGATCGTGTTCCACACAGTGCTGTTTGCGGGTGTGCAATTCGCGATTGCGGTGATGAGCATGGCCGAGGATGGCGGCGGCAAAAGCGGCGGACGCAGGGTCCGTATCTGGAAACCAGCCGCGCAGCGCCAGGTCGCGACCGTGCCTGCGCAAGGTCAATCCCGCCGGAACTGAGCCAAAAACCGCCGAGAACTGCACAAAAACTGTCCAAATCGACAGGTCGATTTCGGCGCGCTTGTTGTATTCGCGCAACGCGGCCATCACGGTTTGCAGAATTGTATTACAGAAATGTAACGGAACGTGGCCGGAAGCTATCAAATGTTTACCGTGATGCGGAACTGCCACATGCACGCAACCCGTTGAAAGTAAAACGCTTGAGCAACTTTTGGTTGCGGCTTCGGGAAACTCGCCGGAAGTTTCATGTCAAATCTTCACATTTTCGGTAACAGTCCAATCGTCACGGCGGCAATGGAAACCGCCCCGGATCGACACTAGCTCTTTCCTCGGAAATGACGCGCACCAGAAAGCGCTCATATCAAGAATGAGGATTGAAACCATGAAAGCAGTTGCCCTTCTCGCGAGCGCGACGGCCATCGCAACCGTATTTTCGGTCCCGGCTTTCGCTCAGAGCGAAATCTCCACTGGCGCCGATGTCACCGGCATCACGGCAGTGAATGATCGTCTGGACGACATCGAGGACGCCGTTGAGGATAATTTCGACCGCTCCAACGACGCTGAGCGTTTCGGCCCGCAGGACCGCCGTCAGGGCCTGTTCGGCGGCATCTCGATGACCTATGCCGGCTCCACCGGGAACGACGAAAGCCAGGATTTCGCACTGGCCGGTCGCATGTCCTATAACCAGGGCCCGTTCGCACAGTCCGTCGGTCTGGGCATCGAGTTCGGCGAGGACTCCGACGGTGACAAGGACGCTGAAGAAACCTACGCGATCTATGACGCGCAGTATTACTTCAACGACCGTTTCTATGCCTTCGCTCTGGGCCGGATCAATCAGGACGGCATGGTCGAAGAAAATCTCGACCGGATGAATGACGGCGAACTGACGCTCGACGAAATTGCCGAGCTGAACGGCGCGAAAAAGCGTGATGCCTTCCTCGGCTTCGGTCCGGGTTACCGCATCATCAACACTGCCGACACCACCTGGCGCGTTCAGGCGGGTCTGGGCGTGCGTTACACCCAGGCGGTCGACTTCACCGAAAGCGACAATCTGGCTTCGGACACCGAAACCGGCTACATCGCCTCGTCGCGTCTGTACCATCGCTTCAACGACAATATCTTCATCACCAATGACACCGACTATATCTCGTCGGATTCGGCCGGTGACGAGATCGTCAACGAATTCGGTGTGAACTTCCGCATGTCGGACCAGCTTTCGACCCGCGTTTCCTACGCGACCGAATATCAGGAAAACCGTGAGATCCGCACGGACAATACGCTGGGCGTTTCGCTCGTGTATGGCTTCTGATCCTGTTCCCTCGGATCATAAGTCTCTCGGAGGGGCGGTCTTTGGGCCGCCCCTTTTTCATTGGCGGTAACAAAAAACCGCCCCTGACAGGGGCGGCGTGTGGCGAGAACCGCAGCGACCGTGGGTGCGCAGGTTTTCCCGAAAGCCTGGAGCACCAGGTGGGCGCCGGGTAACATGACCAGGGCCATGACAGAGCCAGCTCCCATCGAGAAATTATAGGCCAGTGGAAAAAGTGGCCCTCACGCGAAGAGCAGAAGCTCGCCGGAAACAGCAGATAGAAGCAGCCGCACCGCGTTTCAAGGGCAGGGGCGGGGGATTGCGGTTTGTTTTCGTTTTGTTCATGATGCGCGTATGGACCATCAGCCCACAGATCCGACATTGCCAGATCAACCCGGCTTCCGGCTGGCGCGCGGCGTGGCGCGGATGCTGCGTAGCCTTGATCACGCGGCGATCTGCGAGTTTGTGCCGGTGCGCGGGCTGCGGCTGGATGTGATCTCGATCTCTCCGGCGGGCGAAATCTGGATCGTGGAATGCAAAAGCAGCCGGGCCGATTTCACCAGCGACCGGAAATGGCAATCCTATCTGGAATGGAGCGACAGGTTCTTCTGGGCGGTCGATTGCGATTTCCCCGACACGCTGCTGCCCGAAGACACCGGGCTGATCCGCGCCGATGCCTATGGGGCGGAGATCCTGCGCGATGCGCCGCTGACGAAGATGGCGGGGGCGCGGCGGACGCGGCTGACACGCGACATTGCCCGCATCGCCGCGATCCGGCTTCAGGCGCTGACCGATCCCGGCGCGGCGCAGCCGGGTTAAGGCTCAGCGCCGGGGCTTGCCCTTTTTGCCCTTAGGGGCCGCCATGGAACGGGCGACCTCGACCGCGGCCATCAGTTCCTCAGCGATTTCGGTGGCCTCGTCCGGGTCGAAATCCAGCGGCAATTCGACGCCTTCGCCCTCGACATAAATGCGGACCATGCCCTGATCCGTTGGCCCGATCTGAAGATTGGCCGCGATATCGCTTTCGCTGTTGATGCCCATGCTGCGTTCCTTTTTTACCGTCCTATCCCGATCGCAATTTTGCGGCAAGTCCGGCCTTGCATCGGCGCGCGGTTGTCGTTAAACGACGCCCACTGTGCCGCCTTAGCTCAGTTGGTTAGAGCGCTGGATTGTGGATCCAGAGGTCCCCCGTTCAAGCCGGGGAGGCGGTACCATCACCTGGAAATCAATATTTGTGTGTTTTAGCATTTATCAGCAGCGGGTGAGGAACGCGCGGCTTTCGGCCCGCGTTTATCCCTGTGAAGTTTGGCACTTACAAGGAGAGCCGACATGGCCAGTAATGAATATTCTGCGAACGACCTGAAAGCCGACGCGAAAGAGGCGGCCCGCGATGTGGGTTACGAGGCGCGTGAGACGCTCGACACGGCGCGGCAGCGCGGCGAGGAGCTGGCAGGTCGTGCCCAGCAGGTGGCCCAGAACGCCCGCGAGAAGGCCGGCGAATACGCCGATAGCGCCCGCGAGCTTGGCCGTGAATATGCCGATGTCGCCCGTGACGAGGCGCGCCGCCTGTATCATGAGGGCGAACGCCGGGCCGCTGATGTCGCAGCCCAGGCAGAGGATTATTACGACGACGTGTCGGATATGGTGCGCCGCAATCCGGCGCAGGCCCTGGGCATTGCCGCCGGGATCGGGTTCCTTGTCGGGCTGATGATCGCGCGCCGCTGATCCAATGTTCGACTATATCAACAACATGCAGCTTGCGCTGGCCGAAAAGGCGCGGCGCAGCTCGCTCAAGGCGGCGGCGGGCGGGGTGGCCTCGATCGGGGCCGGTTTTCTGGTCGCCGCTTTGTGGAGCTGGCTGACATGGGGGCTCGGCCTCGGCGCGACGGTTGCGTCGCTGATCGTCGGCGGGCTGTTTTTGTTCATGGCGCTGATTATCTGGCTGATGGCCGGAGCGCCGCAGCATCCCATGCCCAGCTCCGACGATCTGAAAAACGAGGTCGAGGCGCGTCTGGGTCTTGCTGCCGATGCGGCGCTGAACAAGGCGCGCTTCAAGGCTGAGGAGACGATGGACAATGCGCAGGCACGGGTGTCGTCGCTGATCAACGGTGTCGAAAGCCGCGCACGCGGCGTCGTCGACAAGGCAGAGGCGACCGTCCACAGCGCCGCTTCTGGTGTGTCGGGAATTGCATCGGGCACGGCGCAGAAGGCCGGTCTGACCCGCGAAAATGTCGATGCGGCGCGTGAGAAGGTCGAGCAGGTGACGGAGTCGCGCGCGGCACCGGGGCTGGGCCTCGCCGGGGCTTTTGCTGTTGGCATGGCCGTTGCGGGGACGCTCAGAAAACGCCGCCGCAGACGCCAGCCTGACGATTACTATGCTGACTATGACTATTACGACCGCAACGGACCGGATGACTGGTATCGCGGTTGACGCGCTGATCTGAAAACCCGCCCCCCTTGGGCGGGTTTTCTTATTCGGCTGGGCAGGGTTTCAGGGCGATGGCCGTGCCCGGATCGGCCCCGATCTGCTGACAGGCATCGCCGTCGCAGATTTGCCATGCAGACGGTGTCAGACCGGAGGCGGCCAGCAGCAATTGCGGCTGCGGCGGCAGATCCGGCGACCAGATCCACCAGCCACCCTGCAAGACCGCATTCTCCCCCGGTTCCATTCCCGCGCCGGAACCCTTGATCGCGGCACGGGTCAGGCGCAACGCATCGCCCTCGATCCGCCAGTCCTCGCGCCATTCGACCCGCTCGACGGAGTGGGTCCATGACAGCGAGAACGCATCGCCCGACAGTGTCAGCGCGACAGCACCGGCCAGAAGGCAGCTCATCCCCGGCGGCCCATGAACCACCAGAGCGCGATGAACCCGGCAAACAGGGCGAAGCCGATCTCATCCGTCATCGGCATGGCCGCGATCAGGACCAAAGCCGCGACGGCGGCGAGCAGCCTTTCAACCACGGACAGCCGATGCCCGAGCCAGCCGGTCACGGTCGTCCCCCAAAGCCCGATGGCAATCACGCATTTCAGCAGGATATAGGCCACGGCCAGCGGGAAGCCCACGGACTCTGCCAGCGGACCGCCCGCCTGCATCATCAGGGCCGGGGTGTAGACCGCCATGTAAGGGATCACGAAGCCCGCGGCAGAGACCTTGATCGCCTCCAGACTGATCTTGAAGCCGCTTTCCTTCGCAATTGGTGCGGCAGCAAAGCAGGCAAGCGCCACAGGCGGCGTGAGGTCAGCCAGAATGCCGAAATAGAAAACGAACATATGGCTGACGATCAGCGGCACGCCCAGTTCCAGCAGCGCAGGTGCTGCGATGGACGAGGTGATGATGTAGTTCGGGATGGTGGGGATACCCATGCCCAGCACGATACAGGTCAGCATCGTCAGAACCAGCGACAGCAGCAGCGAGTTTTCCCCGACATTCACGATGAAAATCCCGAATGTGTTCGCAGCCCCCGTCAGCGTCATGGTGCCGATAATGACGCCGACAAGCGCACAGGCGATGCCGACGGGCAGGGCGGTCTTGGCCCCTTCGGCCAGGCTTTCGATCACCTGCCGGATGGTCTCCCGCCCGCCCTGGGTGAAGGCGCTCAGCGCCAGCAGGGCCGCGACAACGCCCCACAGCATCACCTCCTGCCGCTGTTGCAGCACGAAGCCGACCGCCATTGCGATGCCGATCCAGAAGATCACCCGGATCACCGGCGAGGGCAGGCCCAGCATCAGCGAGGCCCCGAGGATCAGCATGATCGTCAGTGCCAGCCCGACCGCGCCCGCGAAAAGCGGGGTGAAGCCGGAGAACAGCAGGAACACCAGAACCGCCAGCGGCAGGATCAGGAACCAGCCATCCCTCAGCGCTTTCCGGGCCGAGGGGAGTTCGGATTTCTCCATCCCGCGCAGCGATCGCCGTCCGGCCTCCAGATGCACCATCCAGAATGCGGAGGAGAAATAGAGGATGGCCGGAATGATCGCGGCCCGGACGACCTCGATATATTCCACGCCGAGGGTTTCGGCCATGATGAAGGCAACCGCGCCCATCACCGGCGGCATGATCTGCCCGCCCATGGACGCCGTCGCTTCCACGCCGCCCGCGAAAGCGGGGCGGTAGCCGAAGCTTTTCATCAGCGGGATGGTGAACTGCCCTGTCGTCACGACATTGGCAACGCCTGAGCCGGAGATGGTGCCCATCAGACCGGAGCTGACGACGCTGACCTTGGCCGCCCCGCCCATCCGGTGCCCGACCATGCCCAGCGAGACATCGGTGAACAGCCGGATCATCCCGGCTTTTTCCATGAAGGAACCGAACAGGATGAACAGGAAAATATAGGTCGCGCTGACATAAAGCGGCGTGCCGTAGATGCCTTCTGTCCCGAAGGACATCTGTTCAACCACCTGTTCCAGATCATAACCGCGGGTCTGCATCGCACCGGGGAAATACTCCCCGAACAGCGCGTAGATCAGGAAGAACCCGGCGACGAGCGGCAGGGCCGGGCCCATCACCACCCAGGCGGCGGCAAAGACCGTGACGAGCGTCAGAATCCCGATCACCGTATCGAGCCCGTTGATATCGCCCGCCCGCAGCATCAGCGGGGTGTAGTTGATCCATTGATAGGCGGCGATGACAACGCCAAGACCGGCCATCGCCCAAGCGGCTGCCTGCATCGCCCGGCTGTGATGACGCAGCAGCGCCAGCAGCGGAAAACCCAGCAGCAGAAGGAAGCCCAGATGGACCGCCCGCTGGATCTGGCTGTTCAGGCTGATCAGATGCGCCGCCGTGGCGACCTGGTAAAGCGAGAACAGAACCGCGATCCAGAACAGCATGCGGCCCTGAATATTGTCGGGAAAGCTGTCGGCCAGCGGATCGTGAAGCTCTGCCACTGCCCCGTCATCGGCGTGGTTCTGCTGTGGTTCGGTCATGTCGTTTGTCCGGCATAAAACAGGGCCGGGACATTTGCGCCCCGGCCCGGAGAGGTGACAGATTACTCGGCGGAAACGCCGACTTCGTCATAGTAACGCTGCGCACCGGGATGGACCGGAACGGTCATGCCTTGCAGGGCCTTCTGCACATCGACCGCCTCGGCAGCGGAATGCGCGGCGCGCAGATCGTCGAGATTTTCGAAGATCGACTTGGTCATCAGATAGGCGGTATCGTCGCTGACCGCGTCCGAGGTGACCAGATAGTTGATGATCGCGACGGTGCCGACCGCCTCATCCTGTCCTTCATAGGTGCCGGCGGGGATTTCGCCCGCGACATAGGGCGCGCCCAGGGTATCGACGACCTCGGACGGGACCGAAACGACCGTGATCGGGATCGAGGTGGACAGGTCTTTCAGCGATGCCACACCCAGACCGGCCGATTGCAGCGTCGCGTCGAGCTGGCGGTTTTTCATCAGTTCGACCGATTCCGCGAAGGGCAGATATTCGACCTTGCCGAGATCGTCATAGCTCATCCCTGCCGCCTCGAAAATCTTGCGGGCGTTAAGCTCGGTGCCCGATTTCGGCGCGCCGACCGAAACCGCCTTGCCCTTAAGGTCTTCCAGCGTGGTGATGCCGGATTCCTCGCTGGCGACGATCTGGATATAGTTCGGGTAGAAGGCTGCAAGACCGCGCAGCTTGTCCAGCGGGGCAGGGAAGCCTGCTTCTTCATCGCCTTCGGCCGCGGCCTTGACGGAATCGCCCAGCGAAAAGCCCAGCTCGCCCCGGCCCTGTTGCAGCAGGTTCAGGTTTTCGACGCTGGCTTTCGTCGACTGCACCTGCACGCGGGCGTCCGGCATCGCCTCCGAATAGAGTTTCGAGATCGCCACACCCATCGGATAATACACGCCCGAGGTGCCGCCGGTCAGAATGTTCACAAAATCCTGCGCGGCCAACGGGGCGGCGCTGGCCGACAGTGCCACAACGGCGGCAGCAAGCGATTTGCGGATGGTCATATCTTTCCTCCCAGAAAGTTGTTCCGTTATCTGTAGCGCCAAGTTAGGGGCGATTTTGGCGGGCGTCAAAAGGAAAGCCCCGCCGAAGGGCGGGGCTAATATACAATCCGGAAAGCAGCCTGCGTTTCAGGCATTCGCCTCACGAATCTTATCGGCGGCTTCCTTGTTGTAGGGGACCTCTTTCTGGTCGAAAAGCTGGTCCAGCTCGCCCGACAGCGTCATCTCCGTCACGATGTCACAACCGCCGATGAACTCCCCCTTGACGTAAAGCTGCGGGATGGTCGGCCAGTCGGAGTAATCCTTGATGCCCTGCCGGATGCCCTCATCGGCCAGCACATTCACGTCACGGTAAGCGACGCCCATATAGTTCAGAACACCCGCGACACGGCTGGAAAATCCGCATTGCGGCATTTCCTTGGTGCCTTTCATGAACAGCACCACGTCGTTTTCGTCGAGCGCTTCCTGGATCTGGGTACGAGCTTCAGTCATGTCAGTTTCCTCAGTCGGGGGCTTTGGTGGTCAGGGCGAGCGCGTGAAGCTGCCCGGACGGCCCGTCCATCTTGCCATCCAGCGCCGCATAAACGGCGCGTTGCTGCTGAACACGGTTCTTGCCGCGAAAAGATTCGTCGATCACTTCGGCCGCGAAATGGTTTCCGTCGCCGGCCATGTCGGTGATGTTGATCTGCGCATCCGGGAAGGCGGCGCGGATCAGGGCTTCGATTTCGTGGGCTTCCATGGCCATGCAGCTTTCCTTCCTCGTTCCCCGAAGATGTAGGGGAGCCGCCGCCGGGCCGCAAGGGCAGGTGTTTCTGCGGCGCGCTGATCCGGCGTCCATTGCCACCAGTGCTGGCTGAGCGGCGTGCTGCGATCAAAACCCCGCATGGCGTCCGGCGACAGCGTCCTGATCAGCGCCGAATTCGGGTCGGGCATGCGGATCATCTGTTCGTCAATGCCGGTGCGATTGCGGTGCCAGTTCTGCGCCAGTTCCGCCTGCGAAAATTTGCGCCCCACATATTTTTCGCGCGCCGCGTCTTCGCTGAGGGCGATGTAGTGGCGCAGATTATGCGCGACCGGCGACAGGCGCAGCGGGCCGGAGAGGTAATGCCCGCCACGATGCAGATTGCTCAGCCCCTCACCATTGCGCCAGATCCGCAAGAGGCGGAAAGGGGTAGGTTCGTAGAAATAGTAATGCCGCATGGTCGAGGTGTAGTCTGCGCCGGAATGGTCGGAACCATTCAGCGGCAAGAACACAAATTCATTCAATGTCAATGCGTTGAAATCATTACATTCGGCATCTTCGATAGCCGAAATCAGGGTGCCGCGGGGTTCCCGGTGCTCGATGATCTCATCCGCATCAATGTTCAGAACCCATCTGGGACCGTAGCGAGAAATCAGTTCAGATTTGTAGTTTAATTGATTGATAAGGGAGAATTCTCCATCAAATGAAAGCCGCTCGACCGCAGTGATGCCGCGACCGCACAGATCGCTTGCGATCTCATGCGAACCATCGCCGGATTCATTGTCGATATAGACCAGCTTAACATCTTCATCCTGCATCCGCGCCGCCAGCACAGGCAGGTAATCCGCCACATTGCGCCCGCACATGAACGCCATCAGCCTCGGCGCGCCAGGGTGCAGCGCGGGCAGGGCGGGCGGCAGTACATCAGGGCAGGGTATGCGCTGATCCCGGATCAGCGACCGCAATTCATCGGCATCCCTGACAAGTTCTTCAAGCGGCTCATAGGATATTGAAGAGACTTCATTTTCTTCGAAATTCTGAAACAGCTTTCCGACGTCTGTGGCGTTCGCCGCCATCCGAATTGCAGAGCAGCCATCCAAAGCTGCGTTCATCATCGCCCGACCCACATAAATCGCGTAAATCATGTTCTCAAAACGCGCGCGGTTAAGGCGGGGCCGAAAGCTGACATCCTGCGGGATCGGCAGGCTTCGCGTGCTGCCATCTGCCTGACCAGCCGAAATCCACGCCTCAGCCCGCAACGCGCGCAGCACGGGGCGCACCAGATCATCGGTGTCCAGCCGCACATAGCGCGCCTGAGGAAGCAGGAATTGCAATGCACCAAGCCGCCAGACCGAGGATGCGGGCAACAACACGATACGCCGGGCATCTTCCGCTGCGAGCGCGATCAGCTTCTCGCGCCGTTCCTTGATGTCATCGCAGCCAGCCAGCGGATTGACGACGATCTCTGCGCCGCTGTGACGCAGCGCTCGCGTCACCTCGGGGGTGAAAACGGGCATGGAGGGCGCGATGATGATGGTCAGCCGATAATCCGGCATGTGGGCTCCGAAAATGGATTTCAGATTTGGCGGGTCGGGCAGACCCGCTCGCAGGTTAATAAAAGATTAATAATCTGTATTATGTAACTATATCGCGATACAGAAACAGGCCGTATATGGACCGATACGGCTGATAACACGAGACAATATGCTCGGAAAGCCGAAACCCGCCCAACATATCGACCTCAGCAACCATATCGGTTTAGGATCGCCCCGACACCGCATAAATCAACGAGGTTCAGATGGCTGTTTCACCCCCCGTATGCGATTTTGGCGCGAAGATGCCGGAGTTTGAACTGCCGGACCCAAATGGCGCGCGTCACAAGCTGGAGGATCTGCGCGGCGGCAACGGCACGCTCGTGATGTTCATCTGCAATCACTGCCCCTATGTCCAGGCGATCATGGACCGTCTGGTCCGCGACGCGTCAGAGCTTCAGCGCGATCACGGGATCGGTGTCGTCGCGATTTCCGCCAATGATGTCGCGGATTATCCGCGGGACGCCCCGGAGCATATGAAGGCCGAGGCAGAGAAACACGGCTTCACCTTCCCGTATCTCTATGACGAAACCCAGGCGGTTGCGAAGGCTTACGGCGCCGAATGCACACCGGATTTCTTCGGCTACAACGCCAAGGGCGAATTGCAGTATCGCGGACGCCTCGACGCGTCAGGCCGCAATCCCGGTCCGGCGGATGCAAAGCGCGAATTATTCGAGGCGATGGTTCAGATTGCCGAGACCGGCGAAGGCCCGCGCGAACAGACCGCGTCAATGGGCTGTTCGATCAAGTGGAAAAGCTGAGGCTCAGACCTCGACGCCAAGCGCGCGTTTGACGTTCTTCGTCCAGCCGAGATAATACGCGCCATCCGCCTCGATCGCGGGCCGCTTCATCAAAGGCGGCTTCGCTGACAACATATCCTCCGGCGCGGCGGCGCGTTCTGCGTCGGACATGCCACGCCAGGTCAGGCTGGCCCGGTTCACCAGTTTTTCACCAAACGCTTCCAGCATTTCCGTCCATTCGGCCTTGCTGGGGGTGTTTTCCTTCACATCGTGAAACTCGATCTGCCAGCCCGCGGATTCGAGTTCGGCGCGGGCTTTCTGCACCGTCGAACAATAATCTAGGCCATACATTTTCAATGACTTGGACATCGATCTCAGACCAGCGGAACGAAGGGAATATTGCAGGCGGACAGCGCCAGAACGGCGGCGATGGCAAACGCGATTCTCATTGGAAAACTCCTGTGATTTTCCGGTTTATCGCCGCCCTGCCCGGTCAGGTCCAGTCACGATTGATGGATTGCCGCCTTCAGCCGGCGCAGCGCCAGCCAGACCAGACCGACCACGACCGGGGTCGCCAGCGCCATAAGCACCGGCTTGCTCAGCCCGACGACACCGGCCAGCGGCGCGGCCATGTAGCCGACCAGACCGACCGCGTAATAGCTGATCGCGACGACGGAAAGCCCTTCGACGGTATGTTGCAGGCGAAGCTGCAATTCCGCGCGCCGGTCCATACTTTCCAGCAATTGCTGGTTCTGCGCGCTCCGGTCGACCTCGACGCGCGTGCGCAGCAATTCGCCCGCCCTGCCCGTGCGTTCCAGCATCCGGTTCAGCCGCGCTTCTGTCGACCGGACGGTCCGCATCGCCGGGTCGTAGCGCCGGGTCATGAATTCTTCCAGCAATTGCCGGTCGTAATAGCGTTCTTCGCGCAAGGCCCGGACCCGATCGGTCACAATCGCCTCATATGCGCTCGTCGCGCCGAAGCGGAACGCGATCTGTGTCGCCAGCGATTCTAGCTGCGAGGCAACGGATAAGAGCTTGTGCAGCTTCGCCTCCGACGCGCCGCGATCCATTTCGTCGACCATTGCGGTCAGTTCCGGCTCAAGCTCGTTCAGCCGCGCGGTCAGCCGCCGCGCCCGGTCCAGCCCGAGCATCGACATGGCGCGATATGTCTCGATCTCGCAGAGCCGCTGGATGATCCGGCCGATACGGCTCATCCGGGTGCCGTCGCGCACAAACACGGCGAAGCGCATCCAGCCATCCGGGTCGATACGGAAATCCGATGCGACCACAGCGGAGTTATCCAGCACCCGGAACGCCGCAAGACTGTCGCGGCTGAACCATGCGGACAACGATTCGTCGATTTCGCGCTCATCCTCCGGCATCAGCTCGACCCGGATCATCGCCGCCGTGACCCGCCGACCGGGCGCCGCACTTTGCCAATCGGCAGAGAAGAACGCCCCGGCCGTCGGATCGAAAGCCTGCGGCGGCACGCCTTCGGCTATGGCGGTGTAGCTGACGAACTCCGTGTGGCTTTCCCAGATCAGCCGGTGACGGCCAAGCTGAGCCGAATAATGCCCGTCATCGGCAGAGGGTTTCGGCGCGCCATGCCGCTCCGTCAGGTCGGTCAGATGGGCGATGTCATGACCGCGATCACGCGCAGCCGCGTCGCCGACCTGTTTGAAGGCAAGATAGACCGCGTGACACGGCGCTGCCACACGCGGCGAGGGCCGCGCATGCAACTCGTTCACCAGTCTCGTACGCAGAAAATGATCAAGATTGCGGTCCATGCGCGGATGCTAACGCGCAGCTTCATCGGCGCAATAGGAAACCTGCCATTTTGGCATGCAGACGGCTGGTTTATTTGCGGTTTCCAGCCGTCTGGAGGTGGATATTTAGGCCAGGGTGAAAGACGGGACGCCGGTCAAGACGGTTCCTGAGCGGGCGCGATGCCGCGCTCGGCGAAGACCTCCAGGGCGGCGTTCAGCCCATTGATCGCCGCTGGCATGCCGCCATAGACGGACATCTGCCAGATGATCTCGGTGATTTCGCGTGGGGAAACCCCCGCGGCGAGGCTGTGTTCGATATTCACCCGCAATTGCGGGCCGCTCTGGCCACCCATAGCGGTCAGCGCGGCAACGGTGCAGAGCTGGCGGGTTTTCAGGTCCACCCCTTCGCGCGCATAGTGATGGCCATAGGCCCATTCGATCAGGCTGTCGGCCATTCCGGGGACGGTGCCGTCATATCTGGCGGCCAACGTATCGCGCAGTTCCGGGTTAAGCCTGGCGGCGACGTTGCGCCCCTGCTGAAGATGTATGTCGGTCATGGTCTCGTTCCATCTCTCGATAGGTTTCGATCTTGGCATCGAGGAAATCCAGTGATCCGGTGAGCATCGCGATCCGGTCGACGACCTGCTGGCGATGCGCCTCGATCATCTCCCGGCGCTCGGCCAGCGTGGCGTCACCCTGACGGCGCAGCGCCGCGTAGCGGATGCGGTCGGCCTGTTTCATGCCGGTGGCGTTCAGCCGGGCGAGGAACCCGACCCATTCCAGCATATCGGGCCCGTAATCGCGCCGCCCTGCCCCGTCACGGGCCGGGTGGTCGATCAGACCGATCTTTTCGTAGAAGCGCAGCGTGTCGATGCTGAGGCCCGTACGGCGGGCGAGTTCTCCGATCTTCATCCCCGAATCTCCTTGCCGACAGGGTTTGTAGGGGCTGGAGTGTGGTCCAGATCAAGCGGAAATCACAGGATAACATCACGAAAATATCTACAATTATTATTATTTTACAAAAACTTGCCTGGTTTAGATATTCGTGCAATTTTTTTTCGATTCAATCGGGATGGAAAGATATGACCTATCGAGATGTGTTACCAATCTGGTGGAGCATGTGTTGGCGCGGTTTTCTGGTCGGGACTATTCTCGGGACGATTGCCGGATTTTTCGCCGGTTTCGCTGCCGGATTGCTGGGATATCCTGAAGCCGGAGGTTTCTGGGGCGGTATTGCCGGAACGGTCGTCGGCATACCCGTCAGCATCTGGGCTACGAAGGTTGCAATCGACAAGCACGATTTACGCCCCGCCAAAGCTCGAAATCTTTAGTCTGGCATCAAAACATCAAGAAAAAAGCCCCGCCATTTCCGGCGGGGCTTTCCGTTTTCATTGACCGGAAGGTCAGTCGATCAGCGGCAGCAGCGCGTTGATCGAATCCTTGGCGTCGCCATAGAACATCCGCGTGTTCTCCTTGTAGAACAGCGGATTTTCGATGCCGGAATAGCCTGCGCCCTGCCCGCGTTTCGACACGAACACATCCTTGGCTTTCCAGACCTCTAGCACCGGCATCCCGGCAATCGGGCTGTTCGGATCGTCCTGTGCAGCCGGGTTCACGATGTCGTTCGAGCCGATGACGATGACCACGTCGGTCGAGGGGAAATCGTCGTTGATCTCCTCCATCTCCAGCACGATGTCGTAAGGCACCTTGGCCTCCGCCAGCAGCACGTTCATGTGACCGGGCAGACGTCCCGCGACCGGGTGGATGGCGAAGCGGACTTCCTTGCCCTGTGCGCGCAGCTTGCGGGTCAGTTCGCTGACCGCCTGCTGGGCCTGCGCCACGGCCATGCCGTAGCCCGGCACGATAATGACGCTGTCGGCATCGTTGAGCGCCTGCGCCACGCCGTCGGCGTCGATCGCCACCTGCTCGCCCTCGATCTCCTGCGCGGGTCCGGTCTCGCCGCCGAAGCCGCCAAGGATCACGCTGACGAAGTTCCGGTTCATCGCCTTACACATGATGTAGGACAGGATCGCACCGGAGGAGCCGACAAGCGCGCCGGTCACGATCAGCAGATCGTTCGACAGCGTGAAGCCGATGGCCGCCGCAGCCCAGCCGGAATAGCTGTTCAGCATCGAGACCACGACCGGCATATCCGCGCCGCCGATCCCCATGATGAGATGCCAGCCGATGAAGCAGGCGAGTAGCGCGATCAGCAGCAGCCAGAACATCGCCGGACCGATATCCCCGATATAGAGGATGCCGAGGACCAGCGAGATGATCGCTGCTGCCGCATTCAGCATATGCCCGCCGGGCAGTTTCTTCGGCTTGCCGCCGATCTTGCCCGCCAGCTTGCCGAACGCGACGATGGAGCCGGTGAAGGTCACGGCACCGATGAACACGCCGAGGAAGACCTCGATCTGAAGCATGTTCAGCTCTGCCGGGGTCTTGGTGGTCAGCACGGCGGCGAACCCGCGGAACATCTGCGACAGCGGGATAATCGCGGCACCGCTGTCGGTCACAACGCCGACCGCATCGGGCAGACCCGCTGCCTTGGCGCGCAGCACCCGGCTCAGCTCAAGCTGGGCGTTGAAGCCGACAAAGACAGCCGCCAGACCGACAAGGCTGTGCATCGCTGCGACAAGCTGCGGCATCTCCGTCATCTGCACGCGCTTGGCGATGACATAGCCGATCCCGCCGCCGATCGCGATCAGGATGACCGACAGCCACCAGTTACCCGCACCGGGGCCGAACAGCGTCGCCAGCACCGCCAGCGCCATGCCGACGATACCGTACCAGATCGCGCGCTTGGCGCTTTCCTGACCCGACAACCCCCCGAGCGAGAGGATGAACAGAATTGCCGCGACAACATAGGCGGCAGTGGTAAATCCGTAATCCATGCGTCCTCTCCCCTTACGATTTCTGGAACATCGCCAGCATGCGGCGGGTGACGAGGAAGCCACCGAAGATATTGATGCTCGCCATAAGCACGGCAAGCGCGGCAAGGATCACCACCAGCCAAGAGCCGGAGCCGATCTGCATCAGCGCGCCAAGGATGATGATCGAGGAAATTGCGTTCGTGATCGCCATCAGCGGCGTGTGCAGCGAATGCGCCACGTTCCAGATCACCCGGAAGCCCACGAAACAGGCCAGCACGAAGACGATGAAATGCGACATGAAGCTGGCAGGTGCCACCAGCCCGACCAGCAGGACCAGGATGGCACCGCCACCGAGAAGCTGGATCTGGCTTTTGGTTTCGGCCTTGAACGCGGCAACCTCTGCGGCGCGGCGCTCTTCCGGGGTCAGTTCCTTCTTCTTCTCCTTCGGCTTCTGCGCCGCAATCGCCGCAACCTTTGGTTTGGGCGGCGGATATGTGACCTCGCCCGCATGGGCCACGGTCGCGCCACGGATCACGTCGTCATCCATATCGTGATTGACGACACCGTCCTTATCCGGCGTCAGATCGGTCATGAAATGGCGGATATTGTTGCCGTAAAGCTCGGATGCCTGCGTGGCCATGCGCGACGGGAAATCGGTGTAGCCGATGATGACCACGCCGTTATCGCTGACGATCCGCTGATCCGCGACGGTCAACTCGCAGTTGCCGCCCTTTTCTGCCGCGAGATCGACGATGACGCTGCCGGTCTTCATCGCCTCGACCATGTCTTTCGTCCACAGCACCGGCGCGTCGCGGCCCGGAATCAGCGCCGTGGTGATGACGATGTCCATATCCGGCGCGAGTTCGCGGAATTTCTTGAGCTGCGCTTCGCGGAATTCCGGGCTGGAGGGCGCTGCATAGCCGCCCGTTGCCGCGCCGTCGGTCTGCTGTTCTTCGAAATCGAGATAGACGAATTCGGCGCCCATCGACTCGATCTGTTCGGCCACTTCCGGGCGTACGTCGAAGGCATAAACCTGCGCGCCAAGGCTGGTCGCGGCACCGATTGCCGCCAGACCGGCCACGCCCGCGCCGACCACCAGAATTTTCGCCGGCGGCACCTTTCCCGCTGCCGTCACCTGCCCGGTGAAGAAGCGCCCGAAATTGTTCGCCGCCTCGATCACGGCGCGATACCCGGCGATATTCGCCATCGAGGACAGCGCGTCCATCTTCTGCGCCCGGCTGATGCGCGGCACCATGTCCATGGCAATCGCCGTGATGCCCTGATCCTTGGCGAGGTTCAGCAGATCCTCGTTCTGGGCCGGCCAGAAATGCGAGATCAGCGTCTGACCCGAACGCATCCGCCGGATCTCATCCTCCTGCGGCGGGCGGACCTTGGCGACGAAATCGACCGTGTCGGTCAAGGCTTCCGCCGATGGATCTACCGTGACGCCCGCAGCCTGATAATCGGCATCGGAAAAACCTGCCTGCACGCCTGCCCCGGCTTCAATGTGAACCTCGTGACCAAGCTTCTGCAAGAAACCGGCAGAGTTCGGCGTGATCGCGACACGCGCCTCGCCGTCATGGGTTTCCTTTAAAGCGCCAATCTTCATCGCCGTCCCCCTTAGATATCGGTTGCGCAATCTGTAGCACCGCGCAAGAAAGTTTCACAAGCAAGTGAGGCTAAGTTATTTGCGTTAAATATCGCAGCCCATCCGCATACGTAACCCGCTATATGCAAAAACGCCGCCACACCTGCAGGTGCAGCGGCGCATTTCATCGTCACGGCGGAGGTTTTCCGCCGATCCGAACAACCATCAGTTGTTGGTTGCCGGAGCGTCCTCGACAACGATGGCGTTTGCGGCGTCATTAACAGCGTCGGTGACGGCATTCGCGGCATCGGTCGCAGCTTCCTCGACAGCGTCAGCGACATTCGCAGCAGCTTCGCTCGCAGCCTCGGTTGCGGCATCGGCTGCGTTGGCGGCAGCATCAGCGGCGTCGTTTGCGGTCTCGGTCGCAGCGTCAACCGCGTCAGAAACTGCGTCTGCGGTCGCATCGGCGGCATCATTGGCCGCAGCAGCGGCATCGTCGACAGCCTCATCGGCTGCGGTCGCGGCATCGTCAGCGGCTTCCTCGGTCGCGGCGGCAGCATCGTCGACCGCGTCTTCCGCAGCGGCAGCGGCGTCGTCAGCCGCTTCTTCGGTTGCCGCAGCAGCGTCGTCAGCAGCGGCCTCTTCCACGGCGGCTTCAGCATCGGCAGCAGCGTCTTCCGCAGCAGCTTCTGCATCGGCGGCGGCATCTTCCGCGGCTTCTTCGGTTGCGGCGGCGGCATCTTCTGCGGCCGCTTCGGCGTCGGCGGCAGCGTCCTCTGCAGCCGCTTCTTCAGCCGCTGCTTCCTCGGCCGCAGCCTCGGTTTCCGCAGCCGCTTCTTCCATATTCGCAGCCGCGTCGTCAGCCGCTTCCTCGGTCGCTTCCGCTGCCGGTTCTTCGGTCATCTCGGCTTCGTCATTGCCCATGAAGCGGGTCAGAACGAAATAGGCCAAGGCCAGCGCCAGCAGGATCCCGATGATCAGCGGCAGGGGCGAAGAACGCTTCTCAACCGGCTCAACATAGGTTTCGCGCACTTCCGTCTTGTTCGGATCGTTCGGATCGTAATTGGCCATCTAGGTCTCCTTAAAACGTATCGTTCTGTGCCACATGGCTGAACCGGGCGTTTCAGCGTCCCGGCTTGCGATGCGGCTATCCTGCGCTTAACTCAGGCACAACACACAAGTTCCCGCATTAGAAGCTTTTTTCCGAAAGTGAAAGAATATGAGCGATACCCGGCCAGTCCAGCAACCCACGCTGCTTTCAGATTACCGCCCGTATCCGTTTGTTATTAACCGGACACGGCTCGCCTTTACCCTCGATCCCTCTGCGACAAAGATTCGCAGCGATCTGGAGATGACCCGGCAGGGCGACGGCGATCTGGTGCTGGATATCGGCGCGGGCGTCGATCTGCGTCATGTGGCGATTGACGGACAGGAACTGGCCGATGACGCCTGGACCCGCACGGGCGAGACGCTGACCATCCCTGCCCCGGCGGGCAGTTTTACGCTGACGACGCAATCGGTGATCGATCCATCCGCCAATACCACCTGCGAGGGGCTGTATCTGTCGGGCGGCATGTTCTGCACCCAGTGCGAGGCGGAGGGGTTTCGCCACATCACCCCCTATCCCGACCGGCCCGATGTCATGGCCCCGTTCGAGGTAACTATCCATTCCGATCTGCCGGTGCTGCTGTCGAACGGCAATCCGGCCCGGCAGGAGGAAGGGCTGGCGGTCTGGACCGACCCGTGGCCGAAACCCGCCTATCTGTTCGCGCTGGTCGCGGGCGATCTGCGTGCTGTGTCGGACAGTTTCACCACCATGTCGGGCAACCATGTCGATCTGAATGTCTGGGTGCGTCCCGGCGACGAAGACCGGGCCGGTTTCGCGATGGAAAGCCTCATCAAGTCGATGAAATGGGATGAGGAGGTGTATGGCCGCGAATATGACCTCGAGGTGTTCAACATCGTCGCCGTCGACGATTTCAACATGGGCGCGATGGAAAATAAGGGGCTGAACATCTTCAACTCCAAGCTGGTCCTCGCCTCACCTGAAACCGCGACCGATGCCGATTACGAGCGGATCGAGAGCGTGATCGCGCATGAATATTTCCACAACTGGACCGGCAACCGCATCACCTGCCGCGACTGGTTCCAGCTTTGCCTGAAGGAAGGGCTGACCGTGTTCCGCGACCAGCAATTCACCACCGATCTGCGCAGCGCCGCCGTGAAGCGGATCGAGGATGTGCTGGCCCTGCGTGCGCGGCAGTTCCGCGAGGATCAGGGCCCGCTCGCCCATCCGGTCCGGCCCGAATCCTATGTGGAGATCAACAATTTCTACACCGCGACGGTCTACGAAAAAGGCGCCGAAGTCATCGGCATGTTGAAACGGCTGGTCGGTGATGACGGATATAAGAAGGCGCTGGACCTCTATTTCGAACGCCATGACGGCGACGCTGCCACCATCGAGGACTGGCTGAAGGTGTTCGAGGACGCGACCGGCCGCGATCTGGGTCAGTTCAAACGCTGGTACAGTGATGCAGGCACCCCGATCCTGAAGATGGAAGAAGACTGGGACGACGCCGGCAAGCTGACGCTGCGTTTCACTCAGATCACCCCGCCGACGCCCGGTCAGTCTGAAAAGCCCCCGCGCGTGATCCCGATTGCTGTCGGGTTGCTTTCGCCCAATGGCGATGAGGTCGTCCCGACGCAGATTCTGGAAATGACCGAATCCGCGCAGGAATTCAGCATCGACGGATTGTCGGCCCGGCCGGTCGTTTCGGCCCTGCGAGGCTTCTCCGCCCCGGTGATTCTCAGACGCGATCAGACCGCTGCCGAGCGGGCCTTCCTGCTGTCGCATGACACCGACCCCTTCGCCCGATGGGAGGCCGGACGGCAACTCGCGCGGGACACCCTGCTGGCAATGGTGAATGGCGCTGCTGCCGATCCCGAATATCTGGACGCGATTGGGCGACTTCTTGCCGATGCCGACGCCGATCCGGCGCTGCTCGCCCTGTGCCTGCGCCTGCCGTCGGAGGAGGAGATCGCCGTCGCCCTGTCGGAGGCCGGACAGACCCCCGACCCCGACGCAATCCACGCGGCGCGCGAGGCGCTGGCGGCGGAGATCGCCAGCCGTCACGAACGCGCGCTAAATTCAGCTTATCGCGAAAACGAGGTCCCCGGACCCTACCGCCCGGACGCGGAATCTGCGGGGAAACGCGCGCTGCGCCTTGCTGCGCTGGCCCTGCTGAACCGGATCGACAACGGCGCGCGCGCAGCCGAGCTTTACAGAAGCGCCGGAAACATGACAGAGCGCGCGGCGGCATTGTCTGCACTTATCGCTGCTCAAAAATATGAAAAAGAAGTTCTTGATTTTTTCACTGAATTCAGTCATATAAGGCTTGTTGTTGACAAGTGGTTCTCCTTGCAGACTATAGCCGCAAAGCCTGAAAGGGCAGTCGCGGTGGCCCATGGGCTCTCCCAACATCCGGACTTTGACTGGAAGAACCCGAACCGTTTCCGAGCGCTGATCGGCGGGTTGACCGCGAACCATGCGGGCTTCCACGCCAAAGACGGTTCAGGTTATGAATTTCTGGCCGACTGGCTGCTGAAAATGGATGAGGTAAATCCGCAGATCGCGGCCCGCATGTCGTCGGCCTTCGAAAGCTGGGCGCGCTATGACGGCGAGCGTCAGGCCCGCGCAAAGGCGGCGCTGGACCGTATACTTGCGGCACCCGGCCTGTCGAAAAACCTGCGCGAGATGGCCTCTCGCATCCGTAATGCCGCGTGACGGGCGCGGCGTCACAACACCCCTTGCGGGCGTAGGCGCGTGAGGGGATAATCTGCGTCATGACAGATCCGGCCGACAGTCCACGCGACGAGATGCAACGAAGGCTTGACCCGCTCATAGAAGAGCGGGCGCCTTGGGTCGCTTCCGGTCGCTGGCATCATCGCATGGCGCGACGGTTGCTGATGCAGATGCTGGGCTATCCGCGCACGCTCGATCTGGGGGCGGAGTTCCGCGACAGCCCGACCGAAGACATATTCGCCCATATGGAGCAGATGATTATCCGCGATCTGGAGGTCACCGGGCTGGAAAACATCCCGAAAGACGGCCCTGCCCTGATCGTGGCGAATCATCCGACGGGAATCGCTGACGGGATCGTGCTCTATTCGCTGATCGGGCGCGTGCGGCGCGATCTTTTCATTTACACCAATCAGGACATCCTGCGCGTCCTGCCGCAGCTCGACAATATGATCGTGCCGGTGGAATGGCGGATGGAAAAGCGCAGCCACGGCAAGACCCGCGCGACCATGCAGCAGACCCGCGCCTGGCTGGCGGAGGACCGGATCGGGCTGATCTTCCCTTCGGGCCGTCTGGCGAAGCGACGCGGGCTGACCTTGCAGGAACGGCCGTGGATGGCGTCAGCGGCGATGATCGCGCGCAAGATGGATGTGCCGGTGATCCCGCTGCGCATCCGGGCGCGCAATTCCATGCTGTTTTATCTGTTCGATGCGATACACCCGACTCTGCGCGACGTGACCCTGTTCCATGAAGTGCTGAACAAGGCCGGGCAGCAATATCAGGTCTCCATCGGCGCGCCGGTGACCGCGAAATCGCTGCCGCCGAAGAGCGAGGAAGCGATCGAGATGCTGCGTGACCTCGTTCTGTCGCTGCCCGAACCTGCGGATACCCGACCGGTATCGACCTCCCGTCTGGTCAAGCGGCGCATCATAAAACACGTCTGAGATACTGAAATATCATGAAAAAAGGGGCCGCTGAGGCCCCTTTCTTTTCTGATCCGTCGAGTCTGCTTATTCGGCAGGCGCGGCTTCGGCATCACCTGCGGGTGCGGCAGCCTGATTGCGCATCTCGGTCAGGGCGGTGTTCAGCGCCTCATAACCGGCAGTGAACCCGGCCAGCGACATTTCAAGGTTAAACACCTCTTCCCGCGGCGCGCCGTAGGGCAGCAGGCTGACCGTGGCGACATTGCCGCGTTTGAAGCGGTCAAGCTCGCTCTGCGTCAGACCGATGCGCGAGATACAACCGACCGGGGCGCAGAAGTTGAACGGATAACCGTTCCTCTCGCCCGAATCGATGCGCAGCGCCAGACCGCTGACCAGATCGGTTTCCAGCGGCGCCACGATGGTCGCACCGGCGACGGCCTGACCGCCATTCTCCAGCGGGATCAGCGTGACTTCGGCCACGGATGTGCCCTGCCCGTCGCGCAGAAGCTGGTACAGCTCGCAAGGATCGGCCCCGCTTTCGGTGCGGATGCAGCGCAGCGTCCAGGCATCATGGGTCGAGCGGACATAATAAGCGCCGATTTGCGGTTCCGCCGGGGCGGCGGCTTCTTCCGTGGCAGTTTCCTCGGTCGCCGCTGCATCAGGTGCCGCTTCTTCGGTCGTTGCGTCCTCGGTTGCCGGTGCCTCGGTCGCTGGCTCCTCGGTTGCTGCGGCCTCCTCGGCAGGCGCTTCCGTCGCTGAGGTGTCGGTCTTGGCCGCGTCCGCAGCCGGTGCCGCCGCTTCGGTGGCGTCAGCTTCTGCCGCGCTGTCATCGGTGGCAGCTTCGTCTTCGGACTGGCCAAGCGCCTCGCTGACGGCGTTCTGGGCATCCTGCGTCAGCTGATCGACCGTGCCCTGTGCCTCCTCGGTGGCGGCGTTCACGGCATCCTCTGCCGCCTGAACGGCGTCATCGGCCATTTGCTGAGCGTTCTCCGTCGCCTGATCCGCCATTTCCGTCGCAGAATCAGCCGCATCCTGCGCGGTCTGCGCCAGAATCGGGGACGCGCCGAGTGCGAGAATCACTGCGAGGGCGGTTGAGGTTTTAATCGGTGACATGCTGCCTCCATAAATAATTCATTGGCAGAGCGTTACCACCGGCCAGCGGAAATGTCAGCGTATAAGGGTAAATCGCGCTTCACGCTTCTGTCACGAAAAGCGTAATATATTGTTTTTAATATATAAATATTAAAAAAGGGCCGCGCTTGTGGCGACCCTTTCTCTCCCTGCCGGACTTGCCGGTCTTCATAATTGTGCTCACGCTAATGCGCACAATCGGAGCCGTCAACAGTCCTTTGACGTAAAAGGGCCGCGCCCGAAGGCGCGGCAGTCCAACAGGGAGGAACCTCAAGGATGGGACTAATCCACGCAAGGAACAAGGGCGCACTGGTACAAATGCGCGAAGTGGGTATTGTTTTGCCGAAGGAATGTTGCACGAAAGCAAGACCACGCAACGAGGGATTGGAATGAAAGCACTCGATCTGGACGCCGGCAGAATCTTCGTTGGCGGGGGTGGCGACGCCTATGGCGCGCCGCAATTTCTGCGGATGAAATATGCCAACCGCCACGGCATGATCGCCGGCGCGACCGGGACCGGCAAAACCGTGACCCTCCAGACGCTTGCCGAATCACTGTCGGAGGCCGGGGTGCCGGTGTTTCTGGCCGATGTGAAAGGCGATCTGTCGGGGCTCGCGAAATCCGGCTCGGCGGAGGCGAAGCTGCATGATGCCTTCACCAGCAGGGCGGAAAAGATCGGGCTGGATCTCGACTACCAGCAATATCCGGTCACGTTCTGGGATGTGTTCGGCGAAAAGGGCCATCCCGTACGCACCACCCCGGCGGAGATGGGGCCGCTGCTCCTGTCCCGCCTGCTGGATCTGACCGACGTGCAGGAAGGGGTACTCAACATTGCGTTCCGCGTCGCGGATGAGCAGGGTCTGGCGCTGCTCGACCTGAAGGATCTGCAATCCATGCTGGTCTGGGTCGGGCAGAACGCACCGGATCTGTCGCTGACCTATGGCAATGTCAGCACCGCCTCTGTCGGCGCAATCCAGCGATCCCTGCTGACGCTGGAGAATGAGGGCGGGGCATCGCTGTTCGGTGAACCGGCGCTAGCGCTATCCGACATCATGCGGCAGGGGGAGGACGGCAAGGGGATGATAAATATCCTTGCCGCCGACAAGCTGATGAACGCGCCCCGGCTCTATTCCACCTTCCTGCTCTGGCTGCTGTCGGAATTGTTCGAGCAATTGCCCGAGGTCGGCGATCCCGACAAGCCGGTCTGTGCCTTCTTCTTCGACGAGGCGCATCTGCTGTTCGACGACGCGCCACGCGTGCTGACCGACAAGGTCGAACAGGTCGCGCGGCTGATCCGGTCGAAAGGGGTCAGCGTCTGGTTCATCAGCCAGAACCCCGCCGATGTGCCGGAGGATATTCTGGGCCAGCTTGGCAACCGGGTCCAGCACGCGCTGCGCGCCTTCACCGCGAAGGACCAGAAGGCGCTGCGTCTGGCGGCGCAGAACTACCGCCCGAACCCGGCATTCGACACGGCGGACGCGATCACCGAGGTCGGCACCGGCGAGGCCGTGACATCGTTTCTGGAGGACAAGGGCGTCCCCGGCATCGTCCAGCGGACACTGATCCGCCCGCCCTTCTCCCAGCTTGGTCCGATCTCGGATGAAGAACGCGCGGACATCATGGCGGCCTCGCCCATGTCGGTGAAATACGACACCCCGCTCGACCGCGATTCCGCCCATGAGACACTGACCAAACGGGCCGAGGAAGCCGCCGCCGAGGCGCAGGAAACAGTTGAGGGGGTCGATGACGACGATCTGTGGGTGGTGCGGGGCAAGCCGGATGAAAAGCTGAACCGCGCGCGGCGCTATAACCCGAAGCTGACGATCCCCGCATCGGGCCGGAAAACCACAACCCGGCGCAGCAGCAGCGGATCGCGCGGCGATTCCGTGCTGGAGACCTTCGGCAAATCCATCGCCCGCGAATTGGGCCGCTCCGGCACACGAGAGATCATGCGCGGGGTGCTGGGCGGGATGTTCCGGGGCCGCTGATCCGGCGCGGGCGGGTGCGGGGGCGATCCGCATTCCGCCGCGCAAGCTGAAGCTCTGCCAGAAGCGCAATCAGCAGCGTGACATGGCGGTGCAGGTCGTATCGCGGTCGCTTCTCCAACCGGGCGCAATTCGCCTCCGCCTCTGCCGCGCGCAGGATGCGGATCGCGGCGGCGTTCGCCGGCACCGTCTCGCGCCGCAGCAGGCGCGGCAAATCGCGCTGCCTGCGCCATGCCGCCTGCCCCGCCCGCGCCGCCCTGACCAGACATGCGGGCCGGTAAAGCGGTGCCTCCGCCATCGCGGCGCGGAACATCTTCTGATTGCCAACAAAGCTCATCGCGTCATCTCCTTTTGCGAGTTCTGACGCGATTTTACCCGGCTTTCTTGGGTGTTGCGGAAACCGCCCGTGCAACGCCCGGAAGATCAGTAAAATTTTAGCTTTTGTTAGAAAAAATGCAGGCCTGCTTAACGCAAAAACCGTCCGAGCGGACAGGTTCAGTCACTCGCGGGCGCGCGCTGCCATGCGGCCCGGCCAATTATGGGGAACACATATCCATGACCATCCAGACCTCCGCGTTTTCTGTGTCCGGCCAGCATGAAACGGGTGACGCCGAACGGCTGAGCGCGGATGCCCGCCTGTATCTGCGCCATGTGGAACACGGAGAGTCGATCCGCTCGCTGGCGCGCGAAGCCGGATGCCATGCCTCGACCATGCTGCGCCGTATCCGCAGATTCGAAAACCGCCGCGACGATCCCCTGATTGACGAGGCGCTGCGCCGGATTGGCGCGGATCCCCTGCCCCGGCGTCGCGACGAATCCGGCAAGGACCAGACCCGAACCATGCTGCGCCGTCTGGCGGAGCGGGGCGCGGAACTGATCGTCGCGACAGGGATGGACAAGGCGATCATCACCCGCGACGATATTCGCACCGGCGTCCTGCCCCGGCAGATGGCCGAAGAATTCGCCGTGAACGGATGGGTTGAGCCGATCTCCTCCGGCCAGAAAATGCAGCGCTATAAACTATCCGGCACAGGCCGGGCGGCGCTGCGGCGTCTGTCCTCACGCAATCGCGGTCTGCCGCAGAGCGGGGATTTTGCGGATGCCGCCCCGGTTGATGCACACTCCGTTGATGGGCCGCGTGCCGCGTCGGACGATCATGCCGACCAGCATCGCATCTGGGGCACCCGCAAGCTCAGCGACCCGGAGAATGGCGAGGTCAGGAACATGCGGGTCAACCTCGCCGAAAGCCCGCTGCTGCTGCTCGCCCGCCGCAAGGATGGCAATGGCAAACCCCTGCTGACGCCGGATCTGATCGCCGCTGCCGAACGCCTGCGCGAGGATTTCGAACTGGCCCATATGGGGCCGCGCGTGACCCAGAACTGGGACCGTTTCCTGACCGCCGGGATCGACGAAAGCAGCGCCGCCGGTTTCCACAGCGGCGGCTCCGACGGGGCGCGCAAACGCGTCTCGGCGGCGCTGCGCGAGCTTGGTCCCGGCATGGATGACCTCGTCCTGCGGGTCTGCTGCTTTCTGGAGGGGCTGGAAATGACCGAGCGGCGACTGGGCTGGTCGGCACGTTCCGGCAAGGTGGTGCTGAAACTGGCGTTGCAGCGGCTGGCGGAGCATTACCAGACCCGCTATGGCAATGGCGGCCCGATGATTGGGTGATACGGCCACCCCCTGAACGCATTGCATATCAGCCCTGCCGCACAGCCCGTTGATCGCGCAGCGGAAAGGCATTACCTTCATCCGAACTCCCACAAGAGGCCGCCATGACCGAACAGCCCCCTGCCCTTCGCGCCCTTGCCGCCCGTGCGCGCCACCCGGAAAAGGCGCATCGCCCCGATCAGGCGCAGCCGAAGAAACCGGACTGGATCCGGGTGAAGGCACCGACCTCGCAAGGCTACAAGGACACGCGCGAGATCCTGCGGGAGAACAAGCTGTCCACCGTCTGCGAAGAGGCGGGCTGTCCGAATGTCGGCGAATGCTGGTCGCAGGGTCACGCGACGATGATGATCATGGGGGAAATCTGCACGCGCGGCTGTTCCTTCTGCAATGTGATCACAGGCAAGCCCGACGCGCTCGACCCGTTCGAGCCGGGGCGGGTGGCCCATGCGGTTCAGAAGCTGGGGCTGAACCATGTTGTGATCACATCGGTCGACCGCGACGATCTGGCCGATGGCGGGGCGGAGCATTTCGCGCAGGTGATCCGCGCGATCCGCCACCGCTCTCCGGGTTCGACCATCGAGGTGCTGACACCGGATTTCCTGAAATGCGGACCGGAGGCACTTGAGATCGTGGTGGAGGCGCGGCCTGACGTGTTCAACCACAACCTCGAAACCGTGCCCGGCCTCTATCCGACGGTGCGGCCCGGTGCGCGCTATTTCCACTCGCTGCGGTTGTTGCAGCGGGTGAAGGAGCTTGACCCGGCCATGTTCACCAAATCCGGCATCATGGTGGGCCTGGGCGAGGATCGTCAGGGCGTGTTGCAGGTGATGGACGACATGCGCGCGGCGGATGTGGATTTCATGACCATCGGGCAATATCTGCAACCGACGCCGAAACATCACCGCGTCGACCGTTTCGTGACCCCGGACGAGTTCAAGGGCTACGAAAAATCCGCCTATGGCAAAGGCTTCCTCATGGTCTCCGCCACGCCGCTGACCCGGTCAAGCTATCATGCCGGCGACGATTTCGCCCGTCTGCGCGATGCGCGGCTGGCGAAGCTGGGCCGGGCGTAAAGCGCCCGGTCAGCGCGGCGGCGGACGCCAGCCTTCGGTATCCCAGCGGCGCGCGACGACGCTCAGATCATCCATGAGCCCGCGCAATTCCAGCCCGCGCGGGGTCAGGGAATAAGTCACCTGCGGCGGGATCGTCGCAGCCTGTTCGCGCAGGATCAGCCCGGCGGTTTCCAGCATCCGCAACCGCTCCGTCAGCACCTTGGTCGAAATCCCCGGCACCAGTTTCTGCAGCGCGCCGAATCGCTGCGGCCCGTTCTGCGACAGCACCCAAAGCAGATAGCTGGTCCATTGCCCGGAAATCACCCTGAGCAGCCGGTCCACCGGACAGGCAGGCATATTTTTTTCGCGCAGGGCCAGATCAGCTTTCACAGCAAATCTCTCGCTCGGGTAAGTTACTTACCAAAAGGTGCCTGCTTTTCTTTTGAAAGTAAAGACCTCAGCTTGCCACCATCGACAGCATGAGGAACCTGACATGACCACTATCGCAATCATCTATTACAGCGGCTACGGCCATACCGCGAAACTCGCCGATGCCGTGACCGAGGGCGTACGCGCCAGCGGTGCCAGCCCGGTCGTCATCCGCATTCCGGAGGACGGTGTCATCACCGACGCCGACTGGACGGTTATCGAGGCCGCCGATGCGCTGATCTACGGCAGCCCGACCTATATGGGCAATGTGGCGTGGCAGTTTAAGCGCTTCGCCGATGCCAGCTCGAAGCTGTGGGCGCAGCAGGCGCTGGCGGGGCGGGTCGCGGGCGGGTTCACCGTCTCGGCCAGCACGGTCGGCGACAAGGGTGAGACGATGTCCTGGCTGATCACTTTCGCGCAGCAGCATGGCCAGCTTTGGGTCGGCCCCGGCCAGATGCCCAGCAATACGCTGGCCAACACGCCCGCCGATGTGAACTGGACCGGGTTTTCGACCGGGCTGATGGGAATCGCGCGTTCTGACTCCACCCCGGATGAAGGCCCCTACCCGGGCGATCTGGAGGCCGGGCGGCAATATGGGCAGCGGATCGCCCGGATCGCCGCGCGTCACGCCGGGGCGGCGCGCGAGGCCGCCTGATCGCCGCCGTCCGCGCCCGGCGACAAGCCCTTGCCGCCGGGCGCAAACCCCGCTATCTCCGCTCTGTTGCCCGAGTGGCGGAATGGTAGACGCAGCGGATTCAAAATCCGCCGGAGCAATCCATGCCGGTTCGAGTCCGGCCTCGGGTACCAGCGCGGCGCGTTGAGGGATGAAGCATGACGAGACGCGCAGGAACGGGCATCGTGGCGCTGATAGCGACATTGCCGCTGCTTGGCTGTGGCGACCGCAGCGGCGATTATCCCGCGCTGCTGCCGACCGATCAGGTGCTTGCCGAACCCTCCATCCCCGGACATGCGCAGATTGCCGCGAACAGCCCCGATCAGGTGGTTGCCGATCTGGAAACGGCGGGTGCCGCGCTTGCGGTGTCTTCGGCGGAGGTCACAGCGAATACGCCCGTCGCGGATGCTGCATTGAACTCCCGCGCAGAAACGCTGCGACAACGGGCTGCGGCGTTGCGCCGTGCCGCGACCGCCTGTGCCGATCTGCCCGACGCACCGGGCTGCTAGCCCCGCCGGACGGGTGCCGGCCAGCCGGGTGCTTCATCCAGCGCCGGAGCCAAGCTTTCGCCGCCGCTTGAACCTGTCGTCCGCAGCAGCATCTCCTGCAGTTTCGCGGTGTCGGACAGGATCAGAAGCCGCGTGACCTTGCCCCATTTGATGGTCACGACATGAACACCGGCGGTTGTCGTTTCGACATCATCCGACGCCCGGTTGCTCTCAAACCATTCAACCACGGCAATCGTGTTCCACGGCCCGCCAGCGACGTCGATGCGCTGCGGGTCGAATTCCAGCCTCGGCAGCAACCGGAACAGCCGCGCATACCATTCGGCGGTCTGCTCAGGACTGATCCGGCGGCCTGCCAGCGCATGATCGCCGATGAACACATGCTCGAATTCCGGCGCGAGCCCGGCCAGAAACGGTGCGGCGTCCCCCTTGTTGATGGCTGCGAAAAGATCGCGGATACGGCGGCGGACAAAGCCATGATACATGATGCACCTGTTAAAAGAACCAAGCTCATTCCCAGACTGACCCCAAAGGATGACCGGCGTAAGAACCGCCTGTTGCGACGGCGGATTTGCGCCGGTTTTCCCTTGTCTGGCAAAAAGAAACGGGGGCGCTGGCCCCCGTCCTGATCTTAGTTGGCAAGCCCCGGCGGCGGTCCGCTGAGCGGGTCAAGAGAACCGCTTGGGGACGGCTCGACCGCTGCGTCCCCGCCAGCAGGTGCACCGAAATCCGGCGGGCCGCCAAGGTCACCGAGGCCGCCGAGACCGTTATCCGCCGCAGGCGCCTCGCCCCCCGGTGCCGCATCGGTGCCGAATGGTGCGCCGCCCAAGCTGCCGAACCCGCCGAGGGAGCCGAAGCCGCCCTGATCGCCGCCCGTACCCATCGGGACGGTGAAATCGACATTCTCGACATTCACCGGCGCGCCCTTGTAGTGCATGACCAGCCCCGGGAACAGGATCACGATCCCGATCATCAGGATCTGGATGAACACGAAGGGCACCGCGCCCCAGTAGATCTGGCCGGAGGTGATCCCGGCAATGGGTTTGCCGGTGATCCGGTCCTGATACGCCTCGCGCGGCGCGACGCTGCGCAGATAGAACAGCGCGAAGCCGAAGGGCGGGTGCATGAAGCTGGTCTGCATGTTCACGCCCAGAATGACCCCGAACCAGATCAGATCGATCCCGAGGCTTTCCGCCGCAGGCGCCAGCAGCGGCACGATGATGAAGGCCAGTTCGAAGAAATCGAGGAAGAAGGCGAGGAAAAACACCATGATCGAGACCACGATCAGGAATCCGTATTCGCCACCGGGCAGCGAGGTCAGCAGATGTTCGACCCAGATATGCCCGTTGACCCCGTAGAAGGTCAGCGAAAACACCCGCGCCCCGATCAGGATGAACATCACGAAGCTGGCGAGCCGGGTGGTGGAGGCGAGAGCCTGCCGGATCACGTCATAGTTCAGCCGCCCTTTCATCGCCGACAGCACGAGCGCGCCGACAGCGCCCATTGCGCCCCCCTCTGTCGGGGTGGCCCAGCCGAGGAAGATCGTCCCCAGCACGAAGAAGACCAGCGCCAGCGGCGGGACCAGCACGATAATGACCTTCTGGGTCAGTTTCGACAGCAGCCCGACATGATGCTCCTCCCGTGGGGTGAAGTCGATCACGCGGCCAAGGACGCGCATGAAGGCGGAGAAGATCAGGAACGCCACCACGGCGGCGGCAAAGATCGCAATGATCAGAACCCCCACGCGCGGGTTCGTGCTGAGGCTGGTGACAAAGCTGGAATTGATGATGACATTCATCCCCAGCCAGGCAATCGCCGCCGCGACCAGTGCTGCCGCGACCTTGACCAGAAAACGCCAGCCCTCCTTGTCGAACATCGCGACGAGGAACAGGAACCCGACCGCCGCCGCCGCGCCGAGGATATCGGCATTATTGCCCTGCGTCGGATAGAGGAAGTAATGCGCCGCGAAGGCCACCCCGACCGCGATTGCCACCACGACCAGCAGCGACAGAACACCGGAGCCGAGCGTCCGCGCCTCCTTCGGAAGCGCCGGGACGGATTGCGGGCGGATGATCGACATCACGAAGACATAGCTGAGATAAATGCCGGTCAGCACCAGACCGGGGATCAGCGCGCCCTTATACATGTCACCGACCGAACGGCCGAGCTGGTCGGCCATGACGATCAGCACCAGCGACGGCGGAATGATCTGGGCCAGCGTGCCGGAGGCGGCAATCACGCCGGTCGCCACGCGCCGGTCATAGCCGTATCGCAGCATGATCGGCAGTGAGATCAGCCCCATGGCGATAACCGATGCCGCGACGACGCCCGTGGTCGCGGCCAGCAGCGCGCCGACGATGATCACCGCATAGGCGAGGCCGCCGCGCACCGGCCCGAAAAGCTGGCCGATCGTGTCCAGCAGATCTTCGGCCATGCCGGATTTCTCCAGCAAAATCCCCATGAAGGTGAAGAATGGAATTGCCAGTAATGTCTCGTTCGACAACACCCCCCACAACCTGTCCGGCATGGTGCCGAGCAGGTTCCAGTCGAGATAGATCGACGACGAAAGCGGCGCGAGTTCGACGCCGATGACGAAGAACAACAGCCCGTTTGCGGCCAGCGCAAAGGCCACCGGATAACCGAACAGCAGAAACAGGATCAGCGAGGCGAACATGATCGGCGCCATGTTCTGCGCAATAAGCTCCATCATGCGCGGCTCCCCCGGTCGCGGTTATGGTCGTCGGGCTCGTCGATAGTCAGATCGGTGATCGCATGATCCGGGTTGGCAAATCCCGCCCCGGCCTGCAGATCGGGGTCGATTTCCAGCGGCGCATGCGCGCTGCCGAGCTTGTGGGGATCGTCGATCAGCCCGCGCATAACGGCGATTTTCTTGATGATCTCCGAAATCGCCTGAAAGAACAGCAGGATGAACCCGAAGAGCAGCAGCGCCTTGGCCGGCCACAGGATCAGCCCGCCGGCACTGGCCGAGCCCTCGCCGCGTTCAAAGGATTTGATGGCGTAGGGGAACAGGAAATACAGCATCACCAGCGTAAATGGCAGCAGGAAGAACACATGTCCGATCAGGTCGATCCAGTGCTGCCGCCTGCGCGACCACATCCCATAAATCAGGTCGATGCGGATATGTTCGTTCTCCAGCAGCGTATAGGCCGCAGCCCCCAGAAACGCCGCCCCGTAGAGATACCATTGCAGCTCCAGCCACATATTCGACGAGGTGCTGAACACCTTGCGGACAATCGCATTGCCCGCGCTGACCAGAACCGCCAGAAGGATCAGCCAGGACACGGCCTTGCCGATCCCGGTATTGATGCGGTCTATGCCGCGCGCAAGGGCCAGCAGGCCACCCATACTCACACCTCCCTGCTTCGCGCCTCGTTGGTATGGACGCAAAGATTGACAGTATTGCCTTGTAGCGTGCGCCGGGGGCCGTTCAACCCCACTTCGTGCGAATAGCTTATACTTGCGTGGATTTCGCTGCGCGCATCTGACGCTGGGTCAAGGGCAGGTGAAAACCCTTGCCAGAGGATCAAATTGCAATAACCTTGTTACATTCCGGCGTCGTGTCTGATGCCTTGAAATCAATGGAGAAACCATGAAAAAACTCCTTATGACCAGTGCTTTCGCACTTATCCTGAGCGCCCCGGCCATTGCCGTGACGGTCGCCGACGGGGATGAGCTGGCGGAGAATCAGGAATATCGTTTCTGGCTTCTGGACGCGATCAAGACCACCGATCCGCAGAAGAACACCGATGTCGAGGGTTCAGATATTCTGCGTCAGATCTTCGAAGGGCTGATGAATGAGGATGGCACCGGCGCAATGGTGCCGGGCGTGGCGACCGATTACACCGTGTCCGACGACGGGCTGACCTACACGTTCAACCTGCGCCCGGAGGCCAAATGGTCGAATGGTGCGCCGGTGACGGCGGCGGATTTCGTCTATGGCTGGCAGCGCGCGGCGGACCCGGCGACGGCGTCGCAATATGCGTGGTTCATCGAGCTGATGAATGTGGTCAACGCCTCTGAAATCGTGGCGGGCGATGTGCCCCCGGATCAGCTTGGCGCGACCGCCATCGACGACAACACGCTTGAGGTCAAACTGACCAAGCCGACGCCCTATTTTGTCAAGATGCTCAGCCATCCGACCACCTTCCCGGTGCTGAAATCCGTGGTCGAGGAACATGGCGACAACTGGACGGAGCCGGGCAATCTGGTCAGCAACGGTGCCTTCGTGCTGACCAGCCACAATCTCGGCGTGGACATCACGATGGAGAAGAACCCCGAATACTGGGACGCCGATAATGTCATCATGGAGAAGCTGACCGGCATCACCGTGAACGACCAGAACATCGCCCTGACCCGGTACGAGGCGGGCGAGCTTGACCGGATGGATATTCCCGCAGGCCAGTATCCGCGGCTGAAGGAAGAGCGCCCGGACGAGGCGATCTCGATCCCCTATTCCTGCTCCTACACCTATCTGATCAATATGTCCGACAAGGGCCGCGAGGAGCTGAAGGATCCGAATATCCGCCGCGCCCTCGCCCTTGGGCTGAACCGCGACATTATCGTCGATCAGGTTTTGCAGGGCGGTCAGCGCCCGTCCTATAACTGGACCCAGTGGGCCATCGAAGGCTTCGAGATGCCGGAGATCGAAATGGCCGGCATGACGCAGGAGGACCGCACGGCAGAGGCCAAGCGCCTGCTGGAAGAGGCCGGATATACCCCGGACAACCCGCTGGAACTGACGCTGAACTACAACACCTCCGAAGATCACAAGAAGATTGCGGTCGTGGCGCAGCAGCTTTGGAAACCGCTCGGCGTCAATCTGACGCTGAACAATATGGAATGGAAGGTTCACACCGACCGCATGCAGAACCAGGATTTCGAACTGGCCCGCTATGCGTGGTGCGCCGATTATAACGAGGCCTCGACCTTCCTCGATTACTTCCGCTCCACCGGCTCGAATTATGGCGAGTTCAACAATGCGGAATATGACGCGCTGCTGGACGAGGCCGTGACCTCGGACAACCCGAACGAGCAATACACCGCCGCCGAACAGATCCTGGCCGCGGAACTGCCGCTGATCCCGATCTATCACTATGCCAATGTCGACCTCATCAAACCCTATGTGAAGGGCGTCGCGTTGGAGAACGTGATGAACAGCTGGTACGGCAAGGATATGTATATCACCGCGCATTGATGCCGTAACCTCATCTGCCGGGGCGGGTTTCCGTTCCGGCAGCCGGGCGGTATCGCGCCGCCCCTGTCATCCTCACGGCACCTCACCGGAACCAGAGTATGTTCGGATTTATCCTCAGACGGCTGGCAGTGGCGATTCCGACGCTGCTGTTGCTGATCGTTTTTTCATTCATGCTGATGCATGCCGCCCCCGGCGGGCCATTCACCCAGGAACGTGAAGTCCCGGCACAGGTGCTGGCCAATCTTCAGGAAAAATACGGGCTCGATGATCCGTTGTGGAAGCAGATCGTCGACTATGTCTGGGGGATCGTCCGGCATTTCGATTTCGGCCCCAGCTTCGTCTATCCCGACCGCACGGTGAACGAGATCATCGCGGCCGGTTTCCCGGTCACGCTGACTTATGGCTTGCTGTCCTTCATCCTCGCCGTGGTGGTCGGTGTCTCGCTTGGTGCCGCCGCCGCGATCCGGCAGAACACATGGCTGGATTATCTGGCCGTCGGCATCTCCATCGGCGCGCAGGTGCTGCCGAATTTCGTCATGGCGCCGATTCTGGTGCTGATCTTCACGCTCAGCCTCGGCTGGTTGCCCGGCGGGGGGTGGAATTTCAACGATCCGCTGTACTGGATCATGCCGGTGATCGCGCTTGGCACGTCCTACATGGCCTCGATCGCGCGGATCACCCGCTCCTCGATGCTGGAGGTGCTGAGTTCGAACCACATCCGCACCGCCCGCGCCAAGGGCCTGCCGGAGGGGCGCGTGATCCGCAAACACGCGCTGAAACCCGCACTGTTGCCGGTGATCTCCTATCTCGGCCCGGCTTTCGTCTCGATGATTACCGGATCGGTTGTGATCGACATGTATTTCTCCACAGGCGGGATCGGCAAAAGCTTCGTCGATTCCGCGCTGAACCGGGATTACGCCGTGATGATGGGCGTCACGATCCTTGTCGGTGCGCTGACCATATTGTTCAGCCTTATTGTCGATATCCTCTATGCGTGGATCGACCCGAAGATCAGGTATTGATGACATGACCATGATCGAACACGATAAAATCAAAACCATGTCCGAACGCATGGCGGCGGAAGAGGTCAGGGGCCGCAGCCCCTGGGCCGATGCCCGCAAGCGTTTCTTTAAGAACCGCGCGGCCATGGTCGCACTGATCGTGCTGGTGCTGGTGGTGCTGTTCGCGATCTTCGGGCAGGCATTCGCGCAATGGGACTACGAATCCATCGACTTCATGGTGATGGGCTCCGCCGCCACGCAAGGCATGCCCTCGCTTGAGAACGGGCATTATTTCGGCACCGACGATCTGGGCCGCGATATCTTCGCCCGCACCGTCATGGGCACCCGGATCTCGCTGATGGTCGGCACGGTCGGCGCATTGGTCGCGGTCATCGTCGGCACGCTTTACGGCGCGACCTCCGGCTATATCGGCGGGCGCACCGATCAGGTGATGATGCGGATCGTCGATATCCTGCTGTCGATCCCCTATATGTTCGTCCTCATCCTGCTGCTGGTCATTTTCGGCCGGCGGCTGGAGATGCTGTTTCTCGGCATCGGGCTGATTTCATGGCTGGAGATGTCGCGCATCGTGCGCGGCCAGACCCTGACCCTGAAGAACCGCGAATTTATCGAAGCCGCGCGGGCCACCGGCGTCTCCAGCCCGAAGATCATCCTGCGCCATATCGTGCCGAACCTGCTTGGCGTGGTTGCGGTTTATGCAACGCTTCTGGTGCCGCTGATGATCCTGACGGAGAGCTTTATCTCCTTCCTCGGCCTCGGCGTGCAGGAACCCTTGACCTCATGGGGCGCGCTGATCTCCGAAGGGGCGGGAACCATGCGCTACGGCACGATCTGGCAGCTGGGCTTCCCGCTGGGCTTCTTCTGCATCACGCTTTTCGCGCTGTTCTTCATCGGCGACGGTCTGCGCGACGCCCTCGACCCGAAGGACCGCTGAGATGGCGCTGCTGGACATCAACGATCTGAACGTCACCTTCCGCACCAATGATGGGGAGGTGCACGCCGTCAACGGCATCAACCTGTCGCTGAACCGGGGCGAAACGCTGGGCATCGTCGGCGAATCCGGCTCCGGCAAATCGCAGCTTGCGTTCTCCATCATGGGCCTCTTGGCGAAAAATGGCCGCGCCACCGGCAGCGTGACGTTCGACGGGCAGGAGATCCTGAACGCCAAGCCGAAGCTGCTGAACAAGATCCGGGCCGAGCATATCGCGATGATCTTTCAGGACCCGATGACCTCTCTGAACCCCTATATGCGGGTCTCCGACCAGATGGCGGAGGTGCTGATACTGCATCACGGGCTTTCCAAAACCGCCGCCGTGAAGGAATCCGTGCAGATGTTGGACGCCGTGCGCATTCCTGACGCCAGAGGCCGCGCCCGGCTTTACCCGCATGAATTCTCCGGCGGGATGCGCCAGCGGGTGATGATCGCAATGGCGCTGCTGTGCAAGCCGGATGTGCTGATCGCGGATGAGCCGACCACGGCGCTCGACGTGACGGTGCAGGCCCAGATCATGGCGCTGCTGGCCGATCTGCGCGACGAATTCGGCATGGCGATGATGCTGATCACCCATGACCTCGGCGTCGTGGCGGGGGCTTGCGAGCGGGTGGTGGTCATGTATGGCGGCCGCATTCGGGAGGAAGCCGCGACCGATCCGATCTTCGCCGACCCGACCCATCCGTATACCAAGGGGCTGCTCGCCGCGATCCCGCGTGTCGATCAGAAGGGCGACAAGCTGTCGGCCATTCCCGGCAGCCCGCCCAATATGTCGAACCCGCCGCAAGGCTGCGCCTTCGCCCCGCGCTGCGATTTCGTCATGGAAAAATGCCGCAGCGACCGCCCCGAACTCACCCCCTTTGCGGAAGGCCGCGCCCGCGCCTGCCATGCCGATATCGCGCTGGTCCGGGCAGGTAGCCCAGCCCATGACGACCTGCCCCCCGAACCCGCCGCGGATGAAATCGGCGCGCAGCACATAGCCGAGCCCGATCCGCAGATCACCGACGCCCTCACAATCGGCCCCGTGACCGCCGGAACCCCGCAGGAGCTGCCCGATGACAAGTGATATGCCCCTGCTCGACGTGCAAGATCTCCGCGTCACCTTCGACATCCGGCGGGAGGGCGATCTGCCCTGGACCGCGCCCCGTCTGCTGCATGCCGTGGGCGGGGTGAACTTCACCCTGCACCCCGGTGAGACATTGGGCATCGTCGGCGAATCCGGCTCCGGCAAATCCACCCTCGCCCGCGCGCTGATCGGCCTCGTCCCCGCCACCGGCACCGCGCGCTGGCAGGACGGCACCGACCTGATCGGCCTCTCGCCGCGTCAGATGATGCGCTATCGCAGCGACATCCAGATGGTGTTTCAGGACCCGCTCGCCTCGCTCAACCCGCGCATGACCGTCGGCCAGATCATCGCCGAGCCGCTGCGCACCCATCACCCCGGCCTCAAACGCGACGAAATCAAGCGCCGCGTCAAGGAAAACATGGAGCGCGTCGGCCTCCTGCCCAACCAGATCAACCGCTACCCGCATGAGTTCTCCGGCGGCCAGTGTCAGCGCATCGGCATCGCCCGCGCCCTGATCGTGGAGCCGAAGCTGATCATCTGCGACGAACCCGTCTCCGCACTCGACGTCTCGATCCAGGCGCAGGTCATCAACCTGCTGGCCGATCTGCAGCGCGATCTCGGCCTGTCGCTGATCTTCATCGCCCATGACCTCTCGGTGGTGAAACACATCTCCGACCGGGTACTGGTGATGTATCTGGGCCGGGTCATGGAACTGGCGGAAGCCGGCGCCCTCTACGCCAGCCCCCAGCACCCCTACACGCAGGCGCTGCTGTCGGCGGTCCCCGTCCCCGATCCGAAGATGGAGCGGACCAAAACCATCATCCCGCTCTCCGGCGAACTCCCCTCGCCCATGTCCCCCCCCTCCGGCTGCGTCTTCCGCACCCGCTGCCCCCGCGCGGCCCCGGCCTGCGCTGCCACCGTCCCCGCCCTGACCGGCCCGCCCACCCACCTGACCGCCTGCCATTTCCCGGGCGCACTGACCGAGGCAGAAATCGCGCAGGCAACAATGACCGAGGCGGAACCGGCCTGAACGGGCGTCCGCCTCACCACCAGAGGGCAAGCGCCGGCCCGCGGGATGCCGCCGCCGAGAACGACACGACGCGCTTTATGGCGCAACCCGGGTCTTCTGGCGGCACAGCAAAGCTGCCGTCCCCAAAGCGCCAGCCCGTCCGGGCGGGCCGGGGTCTAGGCTTGGGGTTTTTCTTAGAGGTTTCCAGATGGGTGACGAGAGCGGGCGCAGTAGGTAATGCGCGGCCAAGAACGGCCCAAAGCAGGCCTTGGTAGCATCATCGGGCGCTGCAGCGCAGCTTTTCCAAATAGGCCGTTCTGGGAAAGTGCGATCAAGATAAACTTAAGCCGACAGTTCTTTAAAAAATTAGTGCGTCCACACCGCCGTCTTCAGCTTGCCGGTGGCTTCGAAAGACATATCAAATAAGACCAAAAAACTAAGAAATATCCATTGTTATGGCTGTGTTTTCGTTTATAGCTTTTGACCACTCTGTAAGATCACCATCCATCACCACAGCAGTTGGAGTATTGAAACGTCGACGAAACTCGTTAAACTCTGATTTAATGAAATTGGCAAAATCACCCTTAGCCTTTTTGAACGCAAAGCTTTTTACAATGCGCGGATAACTGAAGTAGAGGTTGGCCATATCGTCATCATGACCTCTGGCTTTATGCTCTATTTGATATAGAGCACCCACACACCAGTTGTCGACCTGAGTAAAGGCGAAGCCGATCAAGTGACTGAACCCCTCTAAATCTTTCGAAAAATTGGCCTGCAATCGCAAAGAGCCTGCTTCTGAGATGGCGGATGCAAGGTACATATCTTTCGCACTCCGCTCAAAATCACGGAAACTAACCTCAATCGCTTTCGACTTTTCAGGTCCAAGTAGATCGACAATATGACGTCCAACAACCGAAAGTTCGTCCATCCATGGTTTAGCATTCGTCGAGTTGTCAAATAAGCCAGTAAAAAACTTTCCCTCTTCACCGTGCAACTCAAAGGTGGTTTGCCCGGAACTTGACCACGACAGATATGTTAATAGGCCGATTTTTTGATCAAGCTTTCCTTTTTCTTCGAGATCCATCGAGAATCGTATTGTCTGAACTTCGCCTTTAGGGTGCACGATGATGTCAAAGCAACCAGCGTCTATTCTAAATCGAAACTCCTCATGATCAGGGGGAACCATTTGGGACATCTTGAGTTTAGCGGAAATATCGAATTCTGAAAGGTCGTATGAAATCAACTTGACAAGTACGGGTCTGCCTTCTGAAGAAACCTCCAATCGCCCCTCTCCAACCTGCGGTTTCGATACCGTCGTATTCATTCCAAAGCGTTTATCAAGCATCGTAAAGTCTGTGACCGGTAGATCTTTGATCAAGCCAAGCTCATGAAGCACGATGTCTTTTACGGAGGCACTCGTTGGGATTGAGAGTTTCACTTCGTGTGTAAATTCCCCATAGCCTACTGAACGCACCAAATTCAGCTTGTTAGCTGCATAGTTTCCGCCCCCTTGCTCCTTGATTTTCTCCAACATCCAGTCACTTGGGTGACCTTTAATCTGGTCTTCTGTGCTGAAGGATATTGTGAGAGTGACATCATAAAGGGCCTTCGTCTGGCTTTCGACCGAAGCTTTACGCCCACGCATCAGAAATTTTTCAATTTCGTTACGCCAAATGTGCTTGCCATATAATGTAGGCGCTTCATTTTCGCTATCGTGATGAAAGAGGAAGATAAAACTTGGATTGGGAGATTTGGCAGATTTGAGTGCGTTACTTAACTTAACTCGCGTCGCAGGACGCAAGCCTTTAGTTGTCTTAATTTGAGCAAACGACTGTATAAGATGATCTTGTAAATCTGCGGGCAGAGACGCATCTGTTTGAGGCGTTAAGTCAACAACATGATCCCAACCATGCTCATCATCCCCTGCCTTGTTTACAACTGCTTCAGTTTTTGCATCAGGATCTTGGCATAGAGTTGAAAACAGAGATTCCCCGTGGCGACCTTGTCTTGACACGCGCCTTCCCCTTAATCCGAATTATGATCTTCATCGTGCACAAAATTACACAACCTAACCAAGCTGCAGACCGTATAGTTAAACCTACTAAGGCAAAGAATCTTTCGCAACATACCTGAGCACTGCTAAACTTTCTTTGCGTTTTCCCATTGCTTTTTTACCTGCAGCGAACTGCTGGCTTCCGCCCATGATCGCTCTCACGACTCTCCCGGCAATCAGGCGATTGTTTCGGTGAGCGGCAAGAGTAACCAACCCGCGAATAAAATCCCGCGCACACCCACCCTGTGCACCATCTGTGTACACCCGGTGTACAACCTGTGTACGCGCTGTGCAGCCTCAATCACCGCCAAGCGCCATAACTTCCACCTATTCATTGCAGCGCACCCCCCCAACCCGAGCGGCGCGCCTCAGCAGCCGCCGCCCGAACCGGCACAATCTCATTTGTATGGACAGGAGATATACGCGCGGGATACGCGAAAGATACGCCGCGCAAGGCGTCAGTCTTCCGCCGTCGCCTCCGCCCGGCTCTTGCCGGAGACGTCGAGCGCCAGGGTCGCCGCCATGAACGCGTCGAGGTCTCCGTCAAGCACGCCCTGCGTGTCGGAGGTCTCGTGCGAGGTGCGCAGATCCTTCACCATCTGGTAGGGATGCAGCACATAGGACCGGATCTGATTGCCCCAGCCCGCATCGCCCTTGGCGTCGTGCTGGGCGTTGATCTCGGCATTACGGCGGTCGAGTTCTTGCTGATAAAGCCTTGCTTTCAAAGCATTCATCGCCGCTTCGCGGTTCTGGTGCTGCGATTTCATCGAACTGGTCACGACGATCCCGGTCGGCAGGTGGGTGATCCGCACCGCCGAATCCGTCGTGTTGACGTGCTGCCCGCCCGCGCCTGACGAACGATAAGTGTCGATGCGGATATCGCTGTCCGGCACGGTGATTTCGATATTGTCATCGACCACCGGATAGACCCAGACCGACGAAAACGAGGTATGCCGGCGGGCGGAACTGTCGTAGGGCGAGATTCGCACCAGACGATGCACGCCCGATTCCGTCTTCAGCCAGCCATAGGCGTTATGCCCGGAAATCCGATACGCGGCAGAGCGGATCCCGGCCTCTTCCCCGGCCGATTCCGAGATAAGTTCGACGTCATAGCCCTTCTTCTCCGCCCAACGGACATACATCCGCGCCAGCATCGACGCCCAGTCGCAGCTCTCCGTCCCCCCGGCCCCGGCGTTGATTTCGAGGAAGGTGTCATTGCCGTCCGCCTCGCCGTTCAGCAGGGCTTCGAGTTCCTTCTGCGCGGCCTCCTCGGCCAGTTGCTTCAGATTGCCCTCGGCCTCCGCGACCAGATCGGCGTCGTCCTCGGCTTCGGCCAGTTCGACCATCTCGGCATTGGCCTCCAGATCGCCCTCGATCCGGCGGTAGCCTTCCACGGCATCGGACAGTGCCTGACGGTCGCGCATCAGTTTCTGCGCGCGGGCCGGGTCGTTCCACAGATCGCCATCTTCGATCATGGCGTTGAGTTCCTCCAGCCGGTGCGGCGCGGTTTCCCAATCCATGCGCTGCGCCAGCAGCCGCAGGGATTTGCGGATCGCTTCAACGGTGGCAGCGGTTTCGGCACGCATGAGTTCGGTCCTTCCGTAACGGGTGGATGGTGAGATAACGCGAGATGGCCGCCCTCACAAGGGCGGCCGGGCGATCTGTTGATCGCGGCAGGAAGATGTCAGTAAAGCCCGCCTGACGAGATCGTCCCGAAATCGGCCTTTTTCGGGATGACCCGCTTCTGGCCGGTTGAGGTGGTAATGGCCTTCGCCCCGCCCGAACTCGCATTGGATTTGGGCAGTTCCTTGAGGGTCAGCGGGATGCCTTCGACTTTCGGCATGATCTTCGCCTCGAAGCCGCCGTCGATGATGTCCATGCCGGTTTCATCCGGTTCCGTGCCATTGCGGAAGAATTCGGAGATCACGTTATCGCCGGTTGCGTCGGCGGACAGCCGCGCGCCGGTGAAACGGTCGATCTTCTGGAAATAGCCGCCATCGGGCACGCGGAAGCGGCTGCCGCCATATTCGGCGATGGCCTGCCGCATGAAGGCGTTGAACACCGGAACGCAAAGCGTGCCGCCAAAGGCGTTGCTGCCCAATGTGCGCGGCTGGTCATAGCCCAGATAGCAGCCCGCGACGATATTCGACGAAAATCCGACAAACCACACATCTTTCGCGTCGTTGGTTGTCCCGGTCTTACCCGCGATCGGCACCGGCAGATTGACGCCCTTGCCGGAGCCGCGCTTGACCACCCCTTCCATCATCGAGGTGATCTGATAGGCGGTCACGGCGTCCATCACCCGCTCGCGATTGGTGTCGATCTCGGGCGAGGTGCCGGCGGGCAGCGCATTCTGCGAACAGCCGACACAATCGCGCTGGTCGTGGCGGTAGACGGTGCGGCCACGACGGTCCTGCACCCGGTCGACCAGCGTCGGTTCCACCCGCTCGCCGCCATTGGCGAACATGGCGTAGGCCGCGACCATCTTGAACAGCGTGGTTTCCTGCGCGCCCAGCGAGTTGGCAAGGAACGGGTTCATGTCGTCATAGACCCCGAAACGCTCGGCGTAATTGGCGACGGTATCCATCCCGATATCCTGTGCCACACGAATGGTCATCAGGTTCCGCGATTGCTCGATCCCGGTGCGCAGTGGCGTCGGGCCATAGGTGCGGTTGGAGGAGTTCTTGGGCCGCCACATCCCGTCAGGCGTATTGATGGCGATTTCCTCGTCCACGACGATGGTGGCCGGGGTATAACCGTTATCCAGCGCGGCGGCATAGACGAAGGGCTTGAAGCTCGACCCCGGCTGGCGCATCGCCTGGGTGGCCCGGTTGAAGACCGAGGACTGGTAGGAGAACCCGCCCTGCATGGCGATCACCCGGCCCGTGTTCACGTCCATCGCCATGAAACCGCCCTCGATTTCAGGGATCTGGCGAAGTGTCCAGCGGAGGAATTTGCCGCTGCCATCCTCGGTCATCGCGCGGACCATGACCACATCGCCGCGCTGCGCCAGATCGCCGACGCCCTGTGCGCGCGGGCCAAGCGAGCCGTCCTCACGCCGTGGCCTTGCCCATTGCGCGTCGCGGGCGGGCAGCCAGTGACCGTCAGCGTCTTCCTCGATCCCCTCGATGCCGATTCTGGCGCTGCCGTTATCGGCGACCTCAAGGATCACGGCGGGCATCCAGCCGAGCACATCGCGGGGGGCATCGCGGGTCTCGAACAGGGCCGCACGCCAATCGGCTTCGGAGCCAAGCTGATCTTCCGGGATCGTCGCGATCACGCCGTGCCAGATCCCCTGCCCCCGGTCGTAACTTTCAAGCGCGTCCTGAAGTGCATCCGCCGCGACCTGCTGCATATTCGGCTCGATCGTGGCGCGTATGGTCAGGCCGCCGCCGAAAAATTCGTCCTCGCCGAAATCCTGCGACAACTGGCGGCGGATTTCATCGGTGAAGTAGTCGCGAGGCGGCATCTTGTCGGCGAACGGCTCGAAATCGCCATTCTGGACGGAGCGCAGCGGCTTCGCGGATTCCGCGCGCATCGTGGCTTCGTCGATATAGCCGTTCTGCCACATTTCGCGCAGGACGTAATTGCGCCGCTCTGTCACCCGCTCTTTCTCGCGCACCGGATGGTAGCGGCCCGGAGCCTGCGGCATGGCTGCGAGCGTCGCGGCCTCGTGCGGTTCAAGCTCCGACAGGGTCTTGTTGAAATAGGTCTGGGCGGCAGCGGCCACGCCGTAGCTGTTCTGACCGAGGAAAATCTCGTTCAGATAAAGCTCAAGGATCTGATCCTTGGTCAGCGATTCCTCCAGCCGGGTGGCCAGAATCAGCTCCTTCACCTTGCGTTCGACACTGCGGTCCGATGACAGCAGGAAGTTCTTCATCACCTGCTGGGTGATGGTCGAGGCGCCGCGTACATTCTGACCGCGCGAAACCACGGCGTCACGGGCAGCGGCCATGATGCCGCGCGGATCATAGCCGCTATGTTCGTAGAAATTCTTGTCCTCGGCGGAAACGAAAGCCTGTTTCACCAGATCGGGAATTTCTTCACCCGGCACAAATATCCGTCTTTCCTGCGCGAACTCGTCAATCAGCTGACCCTCGCCGGAATAGACCCGGCTGATGGTCTTGGGCGAATACTGGCTGAGCTGCTCATGGCTGGGAAGATCGCGCGAAAAGGTCCAGAACACCCCGCCGAGCATCAGGATGCCGAAGATCAGCCCGGTTACCAGAAGCGCGAAGATCGAGCCGAAGAAAGAGAGAATGAATCTGACCACAGACCTGCCTCTTGGAAATTTACGTCGCTTCTTAGACGCGGCGGCGCGCGGCGTCAAAACAAGCTTGGGTGAGAATGCCGCCTGCGGTCTTGCAAATGGTGCATTTTTTCATAAGCGGCGGCGCTTCAGTGGCGGCGAAGTGCGGCGCGTACCGCATCGTCCCTGGCCCAGCCGGTCACGGCTTCGGTTATGGCCCCGGCCATCCTTGCCCGCCAGGCCGGATCGGTCAGGTTGGCGCGGTCGCCGGGATCGGTCAGAAACCCAAGTTCGAGAAGGACCGAGGGAATATCCGGCGATTTCAGAACGCTGAAGGCCGCGCCTTTCACCGGGCGCGAATGCAGCGCCAGCCCGGCCTGAGAAAATTGCGCGGAAAGCTGCTTCGCCAACCCCTCGGAGCGCGGCTGCGTGTCGGAGCGGGCCATATCCATCAGCGTATCCGCGATCTGATCGTCGGTGCCGTGCAGATCGACGCCTGCCACAAGATCGGCGCGGTCGTGGCGCGCGGCAAGCTGTCGCGAGGCGCGGTCATCGGCCTGCGGGTTCCAGGTGAAGATGGTGGCCCCGGTCGCCTGCCCCTCCGGCAGCGCATCTGCGTGAAGCGAGATCAGGATGTCGGCATTCGACGCCCGTGCCTCCGTCATGCGCGATTCCAGCCCGACGAACACATCCTTGCGGCGGGTCAGGACCACCTCGAACCCGCCCCGGATCAGTTTTTCGGTCAGCTCGCGCGAAAATTCCAGCATCAGGTCTGCCTCGCTAAGCCCCGCGACCACGGCCCCGGAATCGGCCCCGCCATGTCCCGGATCTATGGCCACGCGCAGCGGTGCCAGGCGATTTTCATCGACCACAGGGATGGTGGGTTGCGGCAGGTCCCAAAGCGCTGACATGGCATTGGTGGCGCCTGCATAATCCTCTGCTGCGACCGGCGTCAGGCGCAGCATCAGCATGGCGCGGGCACCGTCGCCGCGTTGCACTGCCTCCGTGATCGCATAGGGACCGCGCAGATCGAAGACCAGCCGAGACCAGCCGCGCCGGAACGCCCCGCCCCGGACACCGTCCAGCAGCGCGGCACCCGGCAGGCCGGTCAGGTCGGTATCGGCAAGGTTCAGCCCCTGCACATCGATCACCAGCCGTTTCGGCGCGTCCAGCAGATGCAGCCGGTACGGCGTCGCGGTCGACAGGCTGAGGCTGAGCGCCAGATCGTCGCCATCCGCCACAACGGAGGAGGACGGGACATCCAGCCGGACCACCGGGCCTTGTGCAAACGCCGCCAGCGGCAGCAGCAGCCAGAGCAGAAGCGCCAGAAGCCGCATCAGCGCGCGTCCATGAAGCGCGACAGCCGGGTGATGGCCTCGGTAATATCCGCCGTGCTGCGGGCATAGGAAAAGCGCAGCGTCGTCGCCCCCCGGACCGGGTCGAAATCCAGCCCCGGCGTGACCGCGACCCCGGCTTTCTCCAGTATCTCCGCCGCGAAGGCGAGGCTGTCATCGGTCAGATCGGAGATGTCGGCATAGATATAAAACGCCCCGTCCGGCGGTGCGATGCGGTCGAAACCCATTTTGGGCAGCGCCTCCAGCAGCAAACGGCGGTTTTCGGCATAGACCGCCAGATTTGCGTCGCATTCCGCTGTCGCATCAAGCGCACCGAGCGCCGCGACCTGACTGGCATGTGGCGGGCAGATGAACATGTTCTGCGCGATACGCTCCACCGTGCGGATATGATCCTCAGGGACGATCATCCAGCCGATCCGCCAGCCGGTCATCGAGAAATATTTCGAAAAGGAGTTGATTACATAAACGTCTTCACTGACCTCCAGCGCCGTATGGCAGCGCCCGCCATAGCTGAGACCGTGATAAATCTCGTCGGAGATGACGGAGATACCCAACTCTCCCGCCCGCGACAAAAGCGCCCGGTAATCTTCCAGCCCGAGCATCGTGCCGGAGGGATTGCCGGGGGAGGCCAGCATCAGCCCTTGGACACCTGCCGGGATTTCGTCAGCGCGCGGTTGATAGCGGTTTTCCGGCGCGGTCTGGATGCCGACGGGTTCAAGCGACATGGCGCGCATGATCTGGCGATAGCTGGGATAGCCCGGCTCCCCCAATGCGACCTTGTCACCGGCATCGAACAGCGCCGAGAAGGCGAGCATGAACGCCCCCGACGATCCGCAGGTCACCACCACGCGATCCGGGTTCAGGTCCACGTTATACCAGCGGCGATAGAGGGCGGCGATCCCGGCCCGCAACTCCGGCAGACCAAGCGCGACCGTGTAACCCAGCGGTTCGCCGAGCCGCGATTGCAGCCCCGTACGTGCCGCCTGTGGCGCGCCGGTCGAGGGCTGGCCGACCTCCATATGGATGATCGAGCGCCCCGCTGCCTCTGCCCGGCGGGCCTGCTCCATCACATCCATGACGATAAACGGATCGACCTGACCCCGTTCTGACTGCCGCATCTTTGCCTCGGTTGGTTTTCCCCGGTCTATGCCCGCCGTCCGGGTCACGGGTCAAGAAGATCACGGAGGATTTGCTTGTCATATCGCGCGATTGGGTCCAGTGTCTTGCCAAATTCTGAAAGGAGCCTCCCGATGAAAAAGCTGCTGGCCGCATTGCTGCTGAGCGCAAGCCCCGCCGCCGCCCTCGATCTCGCGGCGATGAATGACGGCGAAAAAGCGGCCTTTGGCGAGGCCGTTCGCGAATATCTGATGGAAAATCCCGAAGTGCTGATCGACGCCATGGGTGCCCTGGAAGAGCGCCGCATGGCCGAGGAAGCCACCAATGACGCGGCGCTGATCGCGCAGTATAGCGACGAGATCTTCAATGACGGCTATAGCTGGGTCGGCGGCAATCCTGACGGCGATGTGACGCTGGTCGAGTTCATCGACTTCCGCTGCGGCGTCTGCCGTCAGGCCTTCCCGCATGTCGAGGAAACGCTGGCAAGCGACGGAAATATAAGGCTGATCCTGAAAGATTTTCCGATTCTCGGCCCCGAAAGCGAGCTTGCCTCGCGCTTCGCCATCGCGGCCAAGCAGATCGAGGGCGACGATGCCTATAAGCAGGTGCATGATAATTTCTACACCATGCGCGGCAATGTCACGCCCGACTGGCTGCGCAGCACCGCCGAGGAGATGGGGTTTGACGCCGACGCCATCATGGAAGCGATGAATTCCGACGAGGTCAGCGAGGTGATCCGCAAAAATGCCGAACTGGCGCAGACGCTCGGCATTGGCGGTACACCGAGCTTTATCCTGGGCGACACGCTGCTGCGCGGGATGCCGCGTACCGGCCTGCCGCCTGCGATCCGCGACGTGCGTGAGAAAGCCGCCGCAGAAGGATAAGACCGGAAGACGGGGCGGCGGTTATTCCGCCGCTTCGGCGGTCTTTGCGGCCTCGATCTTCTCGGCGCGTTCTTCGACCAGTTCGACGATGTGGTCGATCATCTGATCGTTGTTCATCTTATGGTCCTGCCGCCCGGCCATATAGACCATGCCGGAACCGGCACCGCCGCCGGTGAAACCGATATCGGTCATCAGCGCCTCGCCCGGACCGTTCACCACGCAGCCGATAATCGACAGGCTCATCGGCGTCTTGATATGTTCCAGACGTTCCTCAAGCGCCTCGACCGTTTTGATCACGTCGAAGCCCTGACGCGCGCAGGACGGGCAGGAGATGATCTGCACGCCGCGCGTCCGCAAGCCCAGTGATTTCAGCAATTCGAAACCGACCTTCACCTCCTCCACCGGATCGGCGGAGAGGCTGACGCGGATCGTATCCCCGATCCCGGACCAGAGCAGATTGCCCAGACCGATGGCCGATTTCACCGTGCCGCCGCGCAGACCGCCCGCCTCGGTGATGCCGAGATGGATCGGGGCGTCGGTCAGTTCGGCCAGTTGCTGATAGGCAGCGGCGGCGAGGAACACGTCCGAGGCCTTCACGCTGATCTTGAATTCGTGGAAATCGTGGTCCTGAAGGATCTTGATGTGATCCATACCGCTTTCGACCATGGCGTCGGGGCATGGCTCGCCATATTTCTCCAGCAGGTGTTTTTCCAGACTGCCCGCATTCACGCCGATGCGGATGGAGCAGCCGTGATCCCTTGCCGCCCGCACCACCTCCGCCACACGGTCGGAACTGCCGATATTGCCGGGATTGATCCGCAGACAGGCCACCCCGGCATCCGCCGCTTCAAGCGCGCGCTTGTAGTGGAAATGGATGTCGGCCACGATCGGGACAGGGCTTTCGCGGCAGATTTCCTTCAGCGCCTTGGTGGTTTCCTGATCGGGGGCCGAAATCCGCACGATGTCGGCACCGGCATCGGCGGCGCGGATCACCTGATCGAGTGTCGCCTTGACGTCATGACCGTCGGTGTTGGTCATGGTCTGGACGCTGATCGGCGCATCGCCCCCGACCGGCACGTTGCCGACCATGATCTTGCGGGATTTGCGCCGTTCGATATCGCGCCACGGCCGGATCGGATTATGGCTCATCGGGGCCCCCTTTGCCTGCGCCTCAGATAGTGGTTTGCCGCGCCTCGGGCAAGGTCAGCGGCGATCACGCTTTGCGGGCAGGATGACGGTGAAACGCGATCCCTGCCCTTTTACCGATTCGATCCGCAGACGGCCACGGTGCCGCCCGATGATATGCTTGACGATGGCAAGGCCCAGCCCGGTGCCGCCCTGCTGGCGCGAACGGTGATTATCGACGCGGTAAAACCGTTCCGTCAGCCTTGGCAGATGCATCTCGTCGATACCTTCGCCCCGGTCGATGACGGCGACCGCAATCGCCGGGCCACGCAGCGCCGGTTCATGCCGGATGCGGGACAGTTCCAGCCGGACCTCGCCGCCGGAACCGCCATATTTGACCGCGTTTTCGACGAGGTTATGGAAAACCTGTGTCAGCTGGTCGGGATCGCCTGTGACCAATGCCTCATTCTCCGCACCGATCAGGCTGATATTGACGTTATGCGCCTCTGCATGGGGCGTCAGCGTCGCGACGACGGCACCGATGATCATGGTCAGATCGACGGCCTCCGCCGGGCGCCGACGTTCTTCGGATTCAACGCGGCTGAGCGAAAGCAGGTCCATGACCAGACGGTTCATCCGCGCGGCTTCGGTCTCCATGATCGACAGGAAGCGGTCGCGTGCCGCCGCATCGTCACGCGCCGGGCCACGCAGGGTCTCGATGAATCCGATCATCGCGGTCAGGGGGGTGCGCAGCTCATGGCTGACATTGGCCACGAAATCCCGTCGCTGCTGCTCGGCCTCCTCGATGCCGGAGCTGTCCTCGATCACCACGAGCGCGCCGATCCGGTCCGGCAGCGCCGACACCGTGACCTCGGCGGGGATGTCCCGTCCGCGCGCCGAGATGATGACGCGGTTGCGATACCCGCCCGAGCCGACCGCCGCCAGCGTCGGGTCCGGCACCGGCAGCGAAACATGGGCAGGATCAAGCACCGCATCCACGGCCTGGACCACCACCGGATGCCGCAGCACGGTCACGAAAGGCCGGTCGGTCAGGTTTTCACCCAAGAGCGCCGAGGCCGCGACATTGGCCGCACTGACCCGTGCTTCGTGATCGACCGCCACGACAGCAACCGGCAGCGCCGCGATCAGATTGTGAATGACGCTGCGCTCCACGAACGGTCGATCCTAGCCGATCTGTTTCAGCCCGGCGCGAAACCGTGCCGCATTGTTGCGATAACCCTGTGCGGAGGCCAGAAGCCCCTCATATTGCGCGTCGTCGATCTCGCGCACCACCCGTCCCGGTGCGCCCATTACCAGCACCCGGTCAGGGATCTCCTTGCCCTCTGACACAAGGGCCGAGGCCCCGATGAGCGAGCCGGACCCGACCTTGGCACCGTTCAGCACCGTCGCCCCCATGCCGATCAGCGAGCCATCGCCGATCCGGCAGCCATGCAGCATGGCACGATGTCCAACGGTGACATTCTCGCCAATCACCAGCGGGAAACCCATATCGGTGTGAAGGCAGCAAAGATCCTGCACGTTTGAGCCGCGTCCGATCCGGATTTCCTCGTTATCGCCACGCAGCACGGCACCCCACCAGACGCTTGCCCCCGGCTCGATCACCACGCGGCCCATGATTTGCGCATCGGGCGCAATCCATGCGTCATCGGCGATTTGCGGCACATTGCCATCGAGTTCCCAGATCATCTGCTGCTTCCCTCCATCAGCTTCTTGACGAACGCGCCAAGTCCTTTCTGCCGGTCCTTGCGCAATCTTTCTGCCACGAGGATGGCGGTCAGCCGCTCGAACGTCTCGTCCAGATCGTCATTGACCAGAACATAGTCATATTCGGCCCAATGGGAAATTTCGTCGCGGCTCTTCTCCATCCGGCCTGCGATCACCTCCGGCGCATCCTGCCCGCGGGCGACCAGCCGCCGTTCGAGCTCCGCCAGAGACGGCGGCAGGATGAAGATGCTGACCACATGCGGCCCAAGCACCGAGGCGCGGATTTGTTGTCCGCCCTGCCAGTCCACGTCGAAAATCGTGTCCCGCCCGGCCTGCATTGCGGCCTCCACCGGGGCACGGGGCGAGCCGTAAAGATTGCCGAACACTTCCGCATGTTCCAGCATATCCCCGGAGGCGACCATGCCCGAGAACGCCTCGCGCGACATGAAACTGTAATGCTCGCCATCGATTTCGCCGGGGCGTGCCGGTCGTGTGGTGGCGGAGACGGAGAAGGACAGCGTCGGATCCCATGCCATCAAACGGCGTGCGAGCGTCGATTTTCCCGCCCCGGATGGGGATGAGAGAATGATCAGAAGCCCGGTTCGGTCCATGCTGCCCTCTTGCGTGTTTGCCGCTTTTGATCCCGCCGAAGCCGGAGAATCAAGCCCCGGCTTAACCATTCGTAAAGAAATTGCTGCGCTGCAACGCATGCTCCGGGTTACAATAGCTGCCAGCGAGCGGCCCTTCACCATCCCGGGCGGTGTCTCGCGGCAATGGCGCAAGGTGATGACCGACGAAACAGAGGACAAACAACCGGCTCCGCCGGGCGAAACGCGTAAGGGCGGCGAAATCGTCTCGCTGAATATTGTCGCGCGACCAGACCCGTTGCGGATCACGTTCGGGCTGCGCGATTATTGGGAGGGATTGCGTCGCGGGCGCGTCGTGCCGGATCGTGCGGATGTGCAGCCGCGCGGAATCGCCGCTGCGCTCGATTACGCCTTCATCCTTGAACGTATCGCACCGGGTGCGGCGCGGTTCCGGCTGGCCGGGCGGCATCTGGTCGACCTCATGGGGATGGAGGTGCGGGGGTTGCCGTTCTGCGCGCTGTTCAATCCGGATTCGCGCGGACGCCTTTCCGATGTGCTCGAAACCGTGTTTCAGGCCCCGCAGATTGCCGAAATAAAACTGCGCTCGCCGCAGACCTATGCACGGCCGGAACTGAACGGCAGGATGCTGATTTTGCCGCTGAAATCGGATCTGGGCGACATTACCCGTGCGCTCGGCTGTGTGGTCAACCCGGGCGAGATGGGCCGCGCCCCACGGCGTTTCGAAATCGCATACGACATGGTCATCCCGATCATCAAGGGCAAATCCGCGCTGCCACCAACCCCAAACGGCATCAGCGAGACCGCGCCAAATTTCCGCCGCGCCTCGCCGCCAAAACCACGCCGCAGCGAACCCCCGCCAAGCAACACAGCCACCCCGGAGGAGCGTCGCGCCAGTTTTCGCATCATTCGCCCCGATCTTCCGGGCTGAGCCTGCGCGGGACGGCCAGCGCCCCCTCGCAGAAGCTGCATTCCGCTTCTGGCGGAACCGGTAAAATTCCGTTAAGCCTCTCCGCCATAGCAGCCATCGGGCATTGCCAAAGGAAGGAATCACCATGCCGGCCTATCGTTCCCGTACCTCGACCCACGGACGCAATATGGCGGGCGCACGCGGTCTGTGGCGTGCGACCGGCATGAAGGATGACGATTTCGGCAAGCCGATTATTGCGATTGTGAACAGCTTTACGCAATTCGTGCCGGGCCATGTCCACCTGAAGGATCTCGGCCAGCTTGTCGCGCGCGAGGTCGAAAAATCGGGCGGCGTCGCCAAGGAGTTCAACACCATTGCCGTGGATGACGGCATCGCCATGGGCCATGACGGGATGCTGTATTCCCTGCCCTCGCGGGAGATCATCGCCGACAGCGTGGAATATATGGTCAACGCGCATTGCGCCGACGCGATGGTCTGCATCTCCAACTGCGACAAGATCACGCCGGGTATGCTGAACGCGGCCATGCGCCTGAATATCCCCGCAATCTTCGTCTCCGGCGGCCCGATGGAGGCCGGCAAGGTCGTGCTGAAAGACGGCAAGATGCACGCGCTCGATCTGGTTGACGCGATGGTTGCCGCTGCCGACGACAATGTCAGCGACGAGGATGTGGCGGCAATCGAACGCTCCGCCTGCCCGACCTGCGGGTCGTGCTCGGGCATGTTCACCGCCAACTCGATGAACTGCCTGACGGAGGCGCTTGGCCTGTCGCTGCCAGGCAATGGCTCGACGCTGGCCACCCATGCCGACCGCAAGCGCCTGTTCGAGGAGGCCGGTCAGCGCATCGTCGGCCTCGCGCGGCGCTATTACGAGCAGGATGACAGATCGGTCCTGCCCCGCAACGTCGCCAACAAGAAAGCGTTCGAGAACGCGATGTCGCTGGATATCGCAATGGGCGGGTCCACCAACACCGTGCTGCATATCCTCGCCGCCGCTTACGAAGGCGGGATCGAATTCGACATGGACGATATCGACACGCTCAGCCGCAAGGTGCCGTGCCTGTCCAAGGTTGCACCCGCCAAGCAGGACGTCCATATGGAGGATGTCCACCGTGCGGGCGGGATCATGGCGATCCTTGGCCAGCTTGACCGGGGCGGGCTGATCCATCGTGACAGCCCCACGGTTCACGCCGCGACTCTGGGCGATGCGATTGATCAGTGGGACATCTCCCGCACGCAGGACGAGGCGGTGCATCGTTTCTACTCCGCAGCCCCCGGCGGCGTCCCGACGCAGACCGCGTTCAGCCAGGATAATCGCTGGGAGACGCTGGATCTCGACCGTCAGGGCGGGGTGATCCGCGCCGTGAATTCGCCCTTCTCCGCCGATGGCGGGCTGGCGGTGCTGAAGGGCAATATCGCGCTTGACGGCTGCATCGTGAAAACAGCCGGGGTCGACGAATCCATCCTGAAATTCGCCGGTCCTGCCGTGGTTTATGAAAGCCAGGACGCGGCGGTCAGCGGTATCCTGACCGGTAAGGTGAAGGAGGGCGACGTGGTCGTCATCCGCTACGAAGGCCCCAAGGGCGGACCGGGCATGCAGGAAATGCTGTATCCGACCAGCTATCTGAAATCGAAAGGCTTGGGCAAAGCCTGTGCGCTGATCACCGATGGCCGCTTCTCCGGCGGCACCTCTGGGCTTTCCATCGGCCATTGCTCGCCGGAGGCGGCGAATGGCGGCGCCATCGGGCTGGTGCGTGACGGCGACCGGATTGAAATCGATATCCCGAACCGCACCATCAACCTTGCCCTCCCGGAGGATGAGCTGAACGCCCGTCGGGCCGAACAGGACAAGCAAGGCTGGAAACCCGCCGAGAAGCGCAAGCGGAACGTGACCACGGCGCTCAAAGCCTACGCCACCTTCGCCGCCAGCGCCGATAAGGGCGCGGTACGGGTGCTGCCGGAATAACCGGCCACGCTTTCATCCTGACCAAATATCCCGGGGTCCGGGGCAGCGCCCCGGTCCTGCCCTCACATCACCATATCGTCGCGATGGATCAGCGCCGCGCGGCCCTCATAGCCGAGGATCTCCGCGATCTCGGCGCTGCGATGCCCGGCAATCGCGCGCGCTTCATCGGCTGTATAACGCACCAGCCCGCGTGCCAGCGTTTCCCCCGCAGGTCCAAGCACCGCGACGGGATCGCCGCGTCCGAAATCGCCACCGATCCCGGTCACCCCGGCAGGCAACAGCGACTTGCCCTGTCCAAGCGCCTTTGCCGCGCCATCGTCGACAAGCACCTCGCCGCGCGGTTTCATCGACGCGATCCAGCGTTTGCGGGCCAGTTGCGGGTCACCGTCCGGCAGGAACCATGTCACCCGCGCACCCCCGGCCACAGCCGACAGGGGCCGCAGCACCGACCCTTCGGCGATCGCCATCGCACAACCGCCGGTCACCGCCGTACGCGCTGCCAGCAGCTTGGTCTTCATTCCGCCCTTTGACAGGCCGGAGACGGGATCACCGCCCATAGCCTCGATCTCCGGCGTGATCCGCGCGACGACGGGCAGATGCCGTGCCGATGCGTCGGTCTTGGGGTTCGCGGTATAAAGCCCATCCACATCGGACAGCAGGATCAGTTGATCCGCGCCGACCGTCACCGCGATCTGGGCGGCGAGCCGGTCATTGTCGCCATAGCGGATTTCATCCGTCGCAACCGTGTCATTCTCGTTCACAATCGGCACCACGCCGAAAGACAACAGCGTTTGCAGCGTCGCGCGGCTGTTCAGATAGCGGCGGCGGTCGCTGGTGTCCTCCAGCGTCATCAACACCTGCGCGGTCGAGACCCCATGCGGGGCAAGCGCCTCCTCATAGGCGCGGGCCAGCCTGATCTGCCCGACAGCCGCGGCCGCCTGCGCCTGTTCCAGCGGCAGCGCCCCCCCGGCCGCGAGCCCCAGTACCCGACGCCCAAGCGCGATGGAGCCGGAGGAGACCAGCACCACATCTGCCCCCCGTACCCGCCACGCCGCCACATCGTCGCAAAGCCCGCGCAGCCAATCCCCACGCAGCCCCTCCGGCCCGACCAGCAGGGCCGAGCCGATCTTGATGACGATCCGTTTCGCGGCTGCAATATCTGGCCGCGCGGGATCGGGGCTCAGGGACGCCACGGCCCGTCTTCCTTCTGCTCGACCGCGCGCGACGGCGCGATCCGGGTCCAGAGCGCGCGCAGCACCTCCTGCACGCCTTTGCCGGTGGCGCCGGACATGGTCATGATTTCGGTGCCGAGCGCATCGGCCAGAGCGTCACGCTTCTCAGCCAGCATCTCCTCATCCACGGCGTCGATCTTGTTCAGCACAGTCACGCGGGGCTTTTCCATCAGCACCGGCGAATAGGCCGCCAGTTCCGTCAGCACGGTCTGCGCGTCCGCCACCACATCCTCCGCCGTTGCATCAACCAGATGCAGCAGGACCGCGCAGCGCTCGATATGGCCAAGGAAACGGTCACCGATCCCCCTGCCCTCCGACGCGCCCTCGATCAGGCCGGGAATATCGGCCATGACGAATTCGCGCCCATCCACGCCGACAACGCCGAGATTTGGGTGAAGCGTGGTAAACGGATAATCCGCGATCTTGGGCCGGGCATTCGATGTCGCGGCGAGGAAAGTGGATTTCCCCGCATTCGGAAGCCCGACCAGCCCGCTATCGGCAATCAGTTTCAGCCGCAGCCAGATGGTCCGCTCCACACCCTCCTGCCCCGGATTGGCGTTGCGCGGCGCGCGGTTGGTGGAGGATTTGAAATGCAGATTGCCGAAGCCGCCATTGCCGCCCTTTGCCAGCACCACGCGTTGCCCGACCTCGGTCAGATCGGCGATGACCGTCTCCTGATCCTCCTCAAGGATTTCGGTTCCGACCGGCACCCGCAGGACGATGTCGTCGCCGCCCGCGCCGGTGCGCTGCCGCCCCATCCCGTGCTGGCCGTTCTTGGCGAAGAAATGCTGCTGATAGCGGAAATCGATCAGCGTGTTCAGCCCCTCGACCGCTTCGGCCACGACATCACCGCCGCGTCCGCCATCGCCGCCATCGGGGCCGCCGAACTCGATATATTTCTCGCGCCGGAAGCTGACCGCTCCCGCGCCGCCACCGCCAGAGCGGATATAGACCTTGGCCAGATCGAGAAATTTCATCGCCGTTCTCCTTTCCGTCCGCGATACGCGCTCATGTCGCAGCCTGCAAGAGAAGCGGTTGTATGGCTTGCTTTTCAACCAGAGATAGTATTTTTCGACCTCATTGATTTCTGGACATTTGAGGCACTCATGTCGAAAAAAATTACTGCCGAGCTTATCGGCACTTTCATCCTCGTTTTCTTCGGCTGCGGCTCCGCCGTGCTGATGGGCGATCAGATCGGCTATCACGGAATCGCAATGGCGTTCGGTCTGTCCATTGTCGCGGCGGCTTATGGGCTGGGCGCAATCTCGGGCGCGCATCTGAACCCGGCGGTGTCGCTCGGGTTTGTGCTGTCGGGCCGGATGCAGGCCAGCGAGCTGGCCGGCTACGTCATCGCCCAGATTGCCGGTGCAATTCTGGCGGCGCTGGTCATCCTGCTGATAGCCCAGGGCCGGGCCGATTATTCCGTCGCGGTTAACGGGCTGGGGCAGAACGGCTTTGGCGCGGGATATAACGGCGAATACAGCCTCATCGCGGCGCTTCTGTTCGAGTTCGTCGCGACATTCCTGTTCGTGACCGTGATCCTTGGTGCAACGCATTCCTCGGCGCCGGTCGGCTTCGCGGGGCTGGCCATCGGCCTGACCCTCGCGGCGATCCATCTTGTCGGCATTGACGTGACCGGCGTTTCGGTCAATCCGGCCCGCAGCATCGGACCGGCCCTGTTCGCCGGTGGAAGCGCGCTCGCCGATCTTTGGGTGTTCATCGCCGCCCCGCTGGCTGGCGGCGCGGTTGCCGGTATCCTGCACGGGATGGGCATCAGCCGGGCGACAGATCAGGCAGCCTGATCGGGGCCGGGACGAACATGAACTGGATGGGGCGCGGTCTGCGCCCCTTTTCTTTCGCCGGAAGCGCCTTACATCAGGCCCATGACCGCGCCTGAATTCAACAACAGCTATACCGACCTGCCGCCGCGCATGTTTGCGCAGGTGGCACCCGCTGGCAGCCCCGACCCGGAGCTGATCGCGCTGAATGAAACGCTGGCAGCACGGCTGGGGTTGAGCACCGACTGGTTGCGAAGCGAGGCCGGGATGGCGATGCTGTCGGGGAATGCCCTGCCCGAAGGCGCGGCCTCGATCGCGCAGGCCTATGCCGGGCATCAGTTCGGGCATCTGTCGCCGCAGCTTGGCGACGGTCGGGCGCTGATGATCGGTGAGGTTGTTGCGCCGGACGGGAAACGCTTCGATCTGCAATTGAAGGGCGCGGGCCGGACGCCATTCTCGCGGCAGGGTGATGGCAAAAGCTGGCTTGGCCCGGTGCTGCGCGAATATCTCGACAGCGAATTCATGGCGGCGGTTGGCGTGCCGACCACCCGCGCCCTCGCCGCCGTCGCGACCGGCGAGCGGGTGCAGCGTGAAACCGTCCTGCCCGGCGGCATCATGACCCGTGTCGCGGCGAGCCATATCCGCGTCGGCACATTCGAATATTTCGGCATTCGCGGCGATCTGGAGGCGTTGCGGGCGCTGTGCGATCATGTAATGGCGCGACATTACCCCGAAGCATCCTCGCCCCTTGAGATGCTGGAGATGGTCGTCGCCGCGCAGGCCCGGCTGGTGGCGCATTGGATGGCGCTCGGCTTTATCCACGGGGTGATGAACACCGATAACATGGCGGTTTCGGGCGAGACGATTGATTACGGTCCCGCTGCGTTCATGGATGGGTATCACCCGGATAGGGTCTTTTCCTCCATCGACCGGCATGGCCGCTATGCCTGGTCGCAGCAGCCGCATGTGGCAGTGTGGAACCTCGCCCAGCTCGCCTCCTGCCTGATCCCGCTGATGGGGTCGGATCAGGACAAGGCCATCGCGGACGCCACGCGGGTGGTGCATAGTTTTCCGGCGACTTATCAGGCGGCGTGGATGGACCGGTTCTGTGCAAAGATCGGTCTGTTCCCCTCGGCGGAAGGGAAAGCCCTGATCGACCGGCTGCTGGATCTGATGGCGTCGGAGCAGGCGGATTTCACCCGTGTCTTTGCCGGTTTGTCCGACGGCACGGCGCGGGACGAGTTCCTCAATCGCGAGGCCTTCGACGACTGGCAACACGACTGGCAGGCCCAAAGCCCCGACACCGGGCTAATGCGGCGCACCAATCCCGTCCGCATCCCGCGCAATCACCGGATCGAGCAGGCCATTCAGGCAGCGGTCGCGGGCGATTACGCACCGTTCCACCGGCTCGATGCCGCATTGCGCGCGCCGTTTGAAAATCGCGCCGCGTGGGACGATCTGTCCAATCCCCCCCTTGCGGAGGAGCGCGTGACCCGCACATTCTGCGGCACATGAAACTTCGCATCGCCAGCTACAATTTGCACAAATGTCGCGGCCTGACCGGCCCGCATGCCCCCGAACGCAATTTGCAGGTCATCGCCGACCTCGCCCCCGACATCATCGCCTTGCAGGAGGTCGATTTCCGCTTCGGCGCCCGCCCCGAAGCCCTGCCGCGCGGTATGATTGAAGAAATGACCGGGCTGGTGCCGGTCGAGATGCGTACGACCGGAGAAACCTCGCTCGGCTGGCACGGGCAGTCGGTGCTGCTGCGTCCCAATCTGGCGGAGATGGCCGAAACCCGACGCCTGCCCCTGCCGGGGCTGGAGCCGCGCGGCGCGATTGCGTTGCGGGTGAACGGGCTGACGCTGATTGCCGTTCATCTGGGCCTCGCCCGTTCCTCCCGCCGGGCGCAGCTTGCGCGGCTGGCGGCGAAGGCTGCGCGGCTGGCCGGGGATGCGGTCGTGGTGATGGGCGATTTCAACGAATGGCGCGATGATCGCGGGCTGGAATCGCTGGGCGCACTGCATGTGCTTGCCCCCGGCCCGTCCTATCCCGCGCCGATGCCACGGCTGCGGCTGGACCGGATGGCGCTGTCTCCGGGGATCGAGATACTGGATCATGGCGTGGGCGACAGTCAGCTTGCCCGCCGGGCCTCCGATCATCTTCCGATCTGGGCTGAAATACGGCTGTCATAAAAATTGCGGCTTTCAGCTTCATGACAGGGCAAGTATGAAAGCGCTAACGGACCATATTGGAGGACCAGATGACCGCCATTATCGATATTTACGCCCGCGAAATTCTCGACAGCCGGGGCAATCCGACTGTTGAAGTCGATGTCACGCTGGAAGACGGCACGCTGGGCCGTGCCGCTGTGCCCTCTGGCGCGTCGACCGGGGCGCATGAGGCTGTGGAAAAGCGCGATGGCGACAAGGGGCGCTATCTCGGCAAGGGTGTGCTGGAGGCGGTTGAGAGCGTCAATACCGAGATCGTCGAGCAGTTGATCGGTGAGGATTCCACCGATCAGCGTGCCATTGACGGGCTGATGATCGAACTCGACGGGACCGAGAACAAGGGCCGTCTGGGCGCGAATGCGATCCTCGGCGTCAGCCTTGCCGTGGCGAAGGCGGCGGCGGATGCCTCCGGCCTGCCGCTTTACCGCTATGTCGGCGGCACCTCGGCGCATGTGCTGCCGGTGCCGATGATGAACATCATCAATGGCGGCGAACATGCCGACAACCCGATCGATATCCAGGAATTCATGATCATGCCGGTCTCGGCGGAGAATATCCGCGACGCCGTCCGCATGGGCTCCGAAATCTTCCACACGCTGAAGAAAGAACTTTCGGCGGCGGGTCTGTCGACCGGGATCGGCGATGAGGGCGGCTTTGCGCCGAACCTGTCCTCGACCCGCGATGCGCTGGATTTCATCCTGAAGGCGGTCGAAAAGGCCGGATACAAGCCCGGCGACGACATCATGCTGGCGCTCGACTGCGCCTCGACCGAGTATTTCAAGGGCGGCAAATACGAGATGGCGGGCGAAGGAAAATCGCTGAGCCCGGCGGAGAATGTGGATTACCTCGCGGCGCTGTGCGGCGATTATCCGATCCTGTCGATTGAGGATGGCTGTTCGGAAGACGACTGGGAGGGCTGGAAACTGCTCACCGAGAAACTGGGCGGCTCGGTTCAGCTTGTCGGTGACGATCTGTTCGTGACCAACCCGAAGCGGCTGGCCGAGGGGATCGAGAAGGGCTGCGGCAACTCGTTGCTGGTCAAGGTGAACCAGATCGGCACGCTGACCGAGACGCTGGATGCGGTCGCGATGGCCACGCGCGCCGGGTTTACTTCGGTGATGTCGCACCGCTCGGGCGAGACCGAGGATGCCACAATTGCCGACCTCGCCGTTGCGACCAATTGCGGCCAGATCAAGACGGGTTCGCTGGCGCGTTCCGACCGGCTGGCGAAATACAACCAGCTGATCCGGATTGAGGAAACGCTGGGTGAGGCTGCGGTTTATGCGGGCAAGTCGATCCTGCGGTAGGTTTTATCCACCCTAGGAACGAAGGGGGCGCGGTCGCGCCCCTTTTCATTTGCCTCCACCCGTCGGGGCTGTGTCGGCAATCCTGGCGAGCGGGCGGACGGGGGAGATGCTTGAAACCACGGCACGCCATGCGCTACGCTTATAGATGCGAACACGCCAATTCCCCTTGATGCCCTGAACTCGATGCCGAAACGGCGCGGAGGTCTGAATGCGCAATCTCATGATTTACGGTGCTTATGGTTACACCGGCGAACTCATTGTCCGCGCGGCGGTTGAGCGCGGACACCAGCCGATCATCGCCGGCCGCAGCGAGGGCAAGCTGCTCCCGCTGGCTGAAGAGTTGTTGCTGGATTACCGCGCGTTCAATGCGGAAGATGCGGCGGAACATCTTGCGGATGTGGGAACGGTCCTGAACTGCGCCGGACCTTTCTCCCGGACGGCGGCACCGCTTGTCGCGGCCTGCCTTGACCGGAAAACCCACTACGTCGACATCACCGGAGAAATTCCCGTTTTCTCTCATTGTCACGATCTCGACGAGGCCGCGCGGCAGGCCGGTGTCATCCTGTGCCCCGGTGCGGGGTTCGACATCGTCCCGACCGATTGCCTCGCCGCGTCGCTGAAAGAACGCCTGCCGAATGCCGAGACGATCAATCTCGCCTTTTCCTTTGGCACGAAACCCAGCATCGGCACCGCGAAAACCACGCTGGAGGCGCTGGAGCATGGCGGGCTTGTCCGGCGCGATCACAAGCTGGAGCAGGTTGGCAACGCGTATGACATCCGCAAAATCCCCTTCCCCGAGGGCGATCGCTGGGCCGCGACGATCCCGTGGGGCGATGTCTTTACATCTGGTGTCTCAACCGGCGTGCCGAATGGCATGGTCTATGCCGCCCTGCCCCGGTCGCTGGCCATCGCGATGCGGCTTGCATCACCGTTCCGCGGATTGCTGGGCAAGGATTCGGTCAAGAAACGGCTCGAAAAAATGGTCGAAGCGCGCTTTGCTGGCGGACCAGATGACGAGGCGCGTTCCGAACAGCGGACCGAGTTCTGGGGCGAGGCCATTGCCCCGGATGGCGAGCGGGTTGCGCTGAGTTTTTCAGCCCCGAATGTCTATAGCCTTACGGTCGATACGGCGGTTGAGATTGCCGCGTGGTGCCAGGCCCAAAGCGGCGCTTCCGGTTACGCGACAGCATCCATGATCATGGGCGCGGATTTCATTACCACCCGCCCCGGCGTGTCAGCGATGAAGGAACCCCCTTCTTAAGCCATCCGGCAGCGGGTCAGGACAGATCCGCCTCTGCCAGCCGTGCCACATAGCGCGCAAGGGTATCGATCTCCAGATTGACCATGTCGCCGGTCTTCGCATCGCCCCAGGTCGTGACCTCCTGCGTGTGCGGGATCAGATTGATGCCGAAGCGGTTGCCATCGACCTCGTTCACGGTCAGCGACGTGCCGTTCAGCGCGACCGAGCCTTTTGGCGCAATGAACCGTGCCAGATACGGAGGCGCGTCAAAGACCAGCCGCGTGCTGTCGCCCTCGTCCCGCATATCGACGATCTCGGCCACGCCATCGACATGGCCGCTGACGATGTGACCGCCAAGCTCATCCCCGACTTTCAGCGCCCGCTCCAGATTCAGCCGCTTGCCATTGTTCCAGCCATTCGCACCGATATTGGTCTTGGAAACTGTCTCTGCCGAAATATCGACATCGAACCAGTCCGGGCCTTTGGCGATGACCGTCAGACATACGCCGTCGCAGGCGATGGAGGCCCCCATGTCCACGCTGTCCATATCGTAGCCGCACTGGATACGGGCGCGCATGTCGCCGCGCATCTCGACCCCGGTGACGATGCCAATATCGGTGATAATGCCGGTGAACATTTAGCCTCCTGCGCTTTGCATTCTGGCTAGCGAAGCGCGGGCGCGACGGCAAGTCTGTTGGCGCAAGTTTTTTTTGTATTGCAAAAAAAGGTTTCAACCATCGGTAGAATGGGACATATATGTCTTTGACAAGACGAGGGACTGCATTCTGCTTATGCCGCGCATTCTACAGCCAGAGCTTTCACAGGACGCGACCTGCTGGGCCGCGAATGTGCCTGCGGGCGAGCGGGTGTTCCTGCTGCTGCAAGGGCCGCATGGGCCGTTCTTCAATCGTCTCGGCCATATTCTGGACCAGACCGGCGCGACCGTCTGGCGCGTGGCGTTCAATGCCGGCGATGTATTTTTCTGGGACCGGAAGGACCGGCTGATCCGGCATCAGGCCCCGGCGGAGGAATGGCCCGCGCATCTGGCCCGGATCATATCCGAAAAAGGCGTGACCGATATCGTGCTTTACGGCGATGTGCGGCCGGTTCATGCCGCGGCCAGGCAGGCAGCACGGAACCACGGCCTGACGCTGCATGTGTTCGAGGAAGGTTATCTTCGCCCCTTCTGGATCACCTATGAGCGGGGCGGATCGAACGGACATTCGCGGCTGATGCAAATTTCGCTGTCCGACATGCGTGCGGCGCTTCGTGGGCCGCAGGGTGATATTCCGCGTCCCCCGGCGAATTGGGGGGATATGCGGCAGCATAAATTCTATGGCGCGCTTTATCATTTCCTCCTGCTGACCGCGAACGGCCGTTTCCCCGACTATCGGACGCATCGCGATATCTCGGTCATGCGCGAGTTCAGGCTGCATCTGCGCCGCCTGATCTTCAGCCCTTACATGATGGTCAGCCAGTCGATGAGGTCGCGCAGAATCCGGCGGAGCGGAAACCCCTTCACGCTGGTTCTGATGCAGCTTGAACATGATGCGAGTTTTCGGGCCCATTCCGATTACGGCTCCACGCGCGAGTTCGTCGATGAGGTGCTGAAGAACTTTGCCGAACATGCGCCTAATCATCACCATCTGGTGTTCAAGGCGCATCCGCTGGAGGATAATCGCGGCCAGTACGGCACCGTCATCAGGCAAAAAGCCGCCGAGCTGGGCATTTCGCAGCGCGTGCATCTGGTGCCGGGCGGCAAGCTTGCACCGCTTCTGGGCCATGCGCGCTCGGTCGTTACGGTAAACTCGACGGCAGCACAGCAGGCATTGTGGCGCGGGCTTCCGGTCAAGGCTTTGGGCCGGGCGGTCTATGGCAAGGAAAATCTGGTTTCTTCGCAGCATCTTGCGGAATTTTTCGTGCGTCCGGCGCGGCCAAATCCGCATCTCTACCGGCGTTACCGGGATTACCTGCTGGAAACGAGCCAGCTTCCCGGTGGCTTCTACGCAGAAAGGGCCCGGGCCCCGGCGCTGCGCTTGCTGGTCGATATGATGCTGGCCCCTGCCGATCCCTATGACGCCTTCGCGACGGGACATGCGGAAACGAGGCAACAACCCGGATCGGATTCCGGTTAACATGCAAGTAACTATAGAAGATATCGCGATCAGCCGTTATCTTGCGACGCAAGAGGCAGCTTCAGGCAGCGGCACAATCAGGAGTAGAGGATACATGTCTAACCCGATCTCGGTCGAAAAGCCGCGCAACATGCGCATGCCCCTGACATTGGCAATGATTGCTGTAACAGCGCTGGCGGGATGCGGCCTGCCGCGTTCAGGCCCGAGCAAGAATGAAATCCTGTCCGGTGCCGTCGAAAACGGCGGCGATGCGCATATTATTTACGTCAACAACCATGTTAACCGGACCGCCAATTTCACCCCGTCCTATGGGTTTTCCAGCGGTTTCCTGAGTGCAGGCGCGGTCGGCGCGGATGAGATTCGTCCGGGCGACACGCTGGGCCTGATGATCTGGGAAAACGTCGATGACGGGCTGCTGGCCGGTCTGGGTCAAAGCTCGACCCAGCTTGAACAGCTTCAGGTTGATAGCGCGGGCTATATCTTCGTCCCTTACGCCGGGCGTGTGCGCGCCGCCGGCCGGTCCCCGGAACAGCTTCGCAACGCCATCACCTCGCGGCTGGAAAGCCAGACCCCCGACCCGCAGGTGACCGTCACCCGCGTGGCCGGTGACGGCGCGACGGTGTCGGTCATGGGCAAGGTCTTCGGTCAGGGTGTCTACCCGATCGAACGGCCAACCCGGAACCTGTCCTCGATGCTGGCGGAGGCGGGTGGCGTCAATATTGAACCCGAGGTCGCCGTGGTCACCGTGAAACGCGGGCGCGAGACCGGCAAGGTCTGGCTGTCGGATTTGTATTTCAACCCCTCCTACGACATCGCGCTGCGGCCCGGTGACGTCATTCTGGTGGAGGAGGATCAGCGCAGCTTTACCGCCCTCGGTGCGCTCGGCTCCCAAACTCAGGTGCCGCTGGGCAACGAGCAGGTGAGCGCGATTGAGGCTGTGGCGATGGTCGGCGGGCTTTCGACCAACACCGCCGATCCGACGGGTGTGTTCGTGCTGCGGGACGAACCCGGTGCCGTCGCCTCCGCCGTGCTTGGCCAGCCGATCAACGGGACACAGCGTATGGCCTATGTGCTGGACCTGACGCGGCCGAACGGACTGTTCCTGGCGCGTGACTTCCTCGTCCGCGATGGCGATACGATCTATGTCACCGAGGCACCCTATGTGCAGTGGCAGAAGATCCTCGGCGCGATTACCGGCGGCGCGCAATCTGCGAATGCGCTGTCCAACACGCTTTAATGCAGCCTGAACCATCTTCAGCCGCCGGGGTTCGGCCCCGGCGGCTTTTCGTATTCAATGGCGGGCTGCTGCGCGGGCAGGTGCGCAGAATACTCGACCTTGCGGGCTGGACGCCCTGTGTCGGGATACCGGACACCGGTGACGCGGTCGGCATATGGGGGGCAGCGGCTACGTCGTGGCGCGGAAAAGCGGTTGCTGCGCGCCGTCGTGCCGATCTGGTGCATGTGGAGGACGCGTTTCTGCGGTCTGTCCTTCCGGGGCGGGCACGGGGTCCGGTGGCGCGACGGGGTCCGCTGGGGCTGATCGTCGATCCGCTGGGCCTGCATTTTGACCCCGCCCGCCCGTCACTGATCGAGACGCTGGTGACCTCCGGCAGGGCAGCGGCGTTTGCCGGTCAGGCCCGCACAGGGATCGACCGGCTGATCGCGGCTGATCTGTCCAAGTATAACGGACATCTGCCCGATTCCCCGCTGCCCGCCCCCGGCTATGTTCTGGTGATAGATCAGGTCGCGGGTGACGCCTCGCTCATGGGTGCCGGTCGCGCGGAATTCCTGCGGATGCTGGAGGTTGCGCGGGCGGAAAACCCCGGCGCGCGCATCGTCATCCGAAGCCACCCGGAATCCGCAAACGGTCTGCGGGCCGGGCATTTTACGCGCGATGATCTGCGGGACGGGGAGGAGATCGCGGATGGTCCCCTCTCACCCTGGGCTTTGCTGCGTGGTGCGCAAGCGGTCTATGTGTACAGCTCTCAGCTTGGATATGAGGCGATGCTGGCGGGGCATGTGCCGCGCATCTTCGGCCACCCCTTCTATGCCGGTTGGGGGTTGAGCGATGATGAACATAATTTTCCGCGTCGCGGTCATGCCTCAATCGAAACGCTTTTGGCGGCCTCTCATCTGCTCGCCCCGATCTGGTACGATCCCTGCCATGACCGGCTGACGGATTTCAACGGCGCGGTCAATCAACTCGAAGCCGAGGCAAAGGCCTGGCGTCAGGATCACGCGGGGCATCGTGCTTATGGTATGCGGCTGTGGAAGCGGGCCGCGATCGCGCGCAGCTTCGGCTCCGGTCGTGGCGTCCGATTCACCAATGACCGTGCTGAGAGGGCGACGCTTTGCTGGGCCAGCCGGGAACAGGAGCTTCAGCATCCGCCCAAACTAAGGGTTGAAGACGGGTTCCTGCGCTCCCGTGGTCTGGGTGCAGCATTGGTTCCGCCGCTTTCGCTGGTCGCGGATGATCTTGGCATCTATTACGATCCGACGCGCCCGTCACGGCTGGAAAAGCTGATGGCAGCGCCGCTGCCGCCGGGCGGGGTCGCGCGTGCGGCGCAGCTTCGGGAAAGGCTGATCGCTGCGGGGCTGACCAAGTATAATCTCAAGACATCCATTTCGCTGCCCCCTCGTGACGGGCGGCGGCGCATTCTGGTGCCGGGACAGGTGGAGGACGACGCCTCCATCCAGCGCGGCGCGGGCGCGGAACGCAGCAATCTCGCGCTCTTGGAACGGGTGCGCGCGGAAAACCCGGATGCGTTTGTGATCTACAAACCGCACCCGGATATCGAGGCGGGCTTGCGTCCGGGTGACATCCCCGAAGCCGATCTGACCCGGCTTGCCGACCATGTGGCGCGGGATGCGGACCCTGTGGCGCTGATCAACGATGCGGATGAGGTGTGGACGATCACCTCTACCCTTGGGTTTGAGGCGCTGTTGCGCGGCGTGCCTGTCACGACTCTGGGCGCGCCATTCTATGCTGGCTGGGGTCTGAGCCGCGATCTGGGCCCGATCGCCGGGCGGCGAGACGCGCGACCGGGGCTGGACGGGCTGACCCATGCCGCGCTGATTGCCTATCCCCGCTATTTCGATCCGGTGCGCCTGTTGCCCTGCCCGCCCGAAGTCGCGGTTGATCGCCTGACCGATCCCGGCCTCGCCGCCCAAGCGCCCCGCCTGCGCTGGTTGTCCAAGGCGCAGTCTTTGTTCAGCCAGCATAGCTGGATCTGGCGACGCTAAGCCTCGCTACGGCTCCAGAACTGGCACAGATCCGGGCCAAGGCGAAGGCTGCGGCGCAAATCGAAGCGCGGCGCGTCGGTCAGGCGACCCGGCGGCATCGCCCCGACCGAGGCCCGCCCTTCCGAGCCCAGCACCAACCCGGCGCTGTAAAACACCAGATCGTCAACAAGATCATCGGCCAGAAGGCTGGCGGCAAGCCTGCCGCCGCCCTCGCAGAACACCCGCGTGATCCCCTGACCGGCCAGCTCCGCCAGCCCGTCGCGAAGATTGCCGGAAATCTGACGCAGCGGTCCATGCGCGGCATCCTCCGGCGGCAGGTCCGGCAGCGATTGCGACGAAACGATAACCCGCACCGGCTGGCGCACCGGGCCGAAGCCACGCACATTCAGCGAAGGCATGTCCGCCCGCGCCGTGCCGCCGCCAACCATGACCGCATCGTGCCGCATGCGCAGCAGGTGAACATGACGGCGCGCTGCTGGCCCGGTGATCCATTGGCTTTCGCCCGACGCGGTCGCGATCCGGCCGTCGAGGCTGGAGGCGAGCTTCAGGGTCACCATCGGCAGCCCTTGGGTTTCGCGCTTCAAGAAACCACGCTGAAGCCGGGCCGCCGCCTCCGCCGCGATCCCTTCGGCCACTGTGATCCCCGCATCGCGCAGCCGGGTATGACCCTGCCCGGCGGTGCGCGGATCAGGATCGGTCAGTGCCGAGACGACCCGAACCACCCCCGCAGCGATCAGGGCATCTGCGCAAGGCGGTGTTCGTCCGTGATGCGCACAAGGTTCCAGCGTGGTGTAGACCGTCGCCCCGCATGCGGCATCGCCTGCCTGATCGAGCGCCATCCGCTCGGCATGAGGACGACCGCCGGGCTGGGTCCAGCCGCGTCCGACAACGATGCCGTCTTTCACGATAACGCAGCCGACATTCGGATTGGGCCACACATTGCCCAATCCGCGCTGCGCGAGCCGCAACGCATGGTTCATGTGCCGAAGATCGTCGGTCACGCCTTTTCGTCAGCCCCTTGGGGAGGGCGCAACTCGGAGACGAATTTGTCGAAATCGCCGGCATCCTGAAAATTCTTGTAGACGCTGGCGAAGCGCACATAGGCGACATTGTCGATGCGGGCGAGGGTTTCCATCACGATCTCGCCGATCACCTTGGAGTTGATATCGGTCTCGCCCATGCTTTCCAGCCGCCGCACGATGCCGGAGATCATCTGATCGATCCGCTCCGCCTCAACCGGGCGCTTTTGCATGGCGATCCGGATCGAGCGGGTCAGCTTGTCGCGGTCGAAATCCTCGCGACGGCCATTGGTCTTGACGACGACCAGGTCACGAAGCTGCACACGTTCATAAGTGGTAAAGCGTCCGCCGCAACCGGGACAGAAGCGCCGCCGCCGGATCGCCGCGTTTTCTTCGGCGGGCCGGGAATCCTTCACCTGTGTGTCAGCGTTTCCGCAGAACGGGCAGCGCATGTTTTGACCCTTATCTGGCTCTCACCTCTGATTTATCCACAAGCAGAGGCAAAAGCGCAACAGGATTTGTGGCTTTGTGGCAGAATACCACCAGATGAAGGTCAGCACGCGTTGAAAACAAGCGCAACCTCGCGCCGATGCGGGCTGGTTCGGTGTTCGACAATATAAACGCCCTGCCAGCGCCCGAGCATCATGCGGCCCGACTGGACAGGGATGGAAAGCGTGGTCGGCAGCATCGCGGCCTTGAGATGCGCCGGCATGTCGTCAGGGCCTTCATAACGATGGGTGATCCAATGCATCGACGGGTCGTCGCTTTGCGGCACGCTGCGGTCGAGCCATGCCAGAAGGTCGGTTTGCACATCGGGATCGGCGTTTTCCTGTATCAGCAGGCTGGCCGAAGTGTGCCGGATCAAGGCCGTCAGAACGCCGTCACCGGAGGCGGAAACAAAGCGCGCAAGCTCGCCGGTGATCTCATAAAGACCCGGCCCGGCGGTTTCGACGCTGATCTTGCCGATCATTCACCCTCCTCATCCGGTGGCGGCAGCGCATCGGTCTTGTCGTGGTCCAACTCAATCTTTTTCTGGGTACGCGCCCCCAATTCACGCAGCATTTCCACCTGCCGGATGACATTGCCCTGCCCGCGCGTCAGCCGGTCCATCGCCTGACCATGAGCGCGACTGGCCGCATCGAGCGATTTGCCGACGCCTTCGAGGCTGTCCACGAAGCCGGCGACCTTGTCGTAGACAGCGCCAGCGCGTTTGGCGATTTCGAGCGCGTTGTTTTCCCGCCGTTCCACCATCCAGATATGTTCGACTGTCCGCAGGGTCAGCATCAGCGTGGTCGGCGTGGTCAGCCCGACGCGCAGATCCATCGCGAAACTGGCAAGGCCGGGATCGACACGCAGCGCCTCAGAAAACGCGCCTTCGATGGGGATGAACATCAGCACATAATCGACCGCACCTTCGTCCAGCCGGTCATAACCCTTGGCCGAAAGCGATTTGACATGCGTCCGAATGGCATCGACATGGCGTTTCAGCGCCGCCGTCCGGGTCAGATCGCCCTCGGCGTTGACGGCCTCCTCATACGCGTTGAGTGAAACCTTGCTGTCGACCACCAGCAGCTTTTTCTGCGGCATTTTCACGATGACGTCGGGCCGCCATGTCCGCCCATCCTCGTCGGTCCAGCTTGCCTGCACGTCGTAATGCAGTCCGCGTTCAAGCCCGGATTCCTCAAGGATACGCTCAAGGATCATCTCGCCCCATGCACCCTGCTTCTGCTTGTCGCCCTTGAGGGCGCGGGTGAGCGCGCTGGCCTCTGTCCCGAGATTGGCGATCTGGTCGCGCAGTCTTGCGCCTTCTTCATCCAGAATGCGGTTGCGGTCGCGGAGTTCCCGCTGGAAATGCTGCACTTGTTCGCGAAACGGGTTCAGCAGCGCGTTCAACTGCTCGCCATGTGATTTCTGCATATCCGCGCCCTGAACCCGCAGGGTTTCGTTGGCCATGAGGCGGAATTGCCCGGTCATCTCCTCACGCAGTTCCCGGATCTGTTTGAGATCATGCGCCGCCCGCTCCCGGTCCTTTTCCGCCGCGAGTTGGGCGCGCGCAAGCTCGGCCTCCAGCGACGACACACGCTGGCGGGCAGCATAAAGCGCGTCGTTCAACCCGTCACGTTCCTCCGCAAGTTCGGCAAGCCGCGCGATGCGGTCTTCCAGCCGTGTCTCCGCCTGACCGGCACGCAGGGCACCGGCGCGCGCCGCCTCCGCCTCTGTGTCATGTCGGGTGCGCAGATCGGTGAAGGCGGTTTCCTGCTTCGCCAGTTCATCGCGTTTCTGGGTCAGGTCGCGCGCGAGCCGCTGCACCTCCTCCCGCTCCGCTGCCAGTTGCCCGCCTTTGCGCCAGAGCAGGACCAGCAGCACGAACAGCAGAACAGCCGCCGCGATCAGTATTCTGCTCAACAGCACCGGATCGCTTAACCAGATGGCAAGCTGCGGCGGAAGTTGCTCGCCCATTACGTCACCAGATTATTGTTCTTGCTTTGTACCTATCCGATTGGATGCATTACCGCAACCGGGTCAAGCAAATCAGGGTTAAGCGGCGCAGTGCAGCAGGAACTGGTGGAGGCTGTTGCCGAACGCCCGATGATCGTGGGAATTCGCATCGCTTTCGACCAGCCAGTCGAAAAGCGGGGCTTTCTCTCCATTGGAAAATCCCATTGACCAATCAGGAAACTGCCGCGTGATGACCGGGCCGCGGCCGAAGACGGTAATTCCGCTATGGCGCCGATCCGACAGAATCAGCTCTGCCACATGGTTCAGCGCCTTTGCCGGACCCTCAAGCCATTGAACGAACACGCCATCTTCCGCGTGCAGAAAGCCGGTCAGACCCAGATCGGCATTCCGCAAACGTGCAACGCGCAGAATATTTGTGCAGTCGTCGCCAAACTGCTCAATCCGGCCCGTGCTTCGATAAAGAAGGTATTCCAGCGTCATTCTCGCCCCGGCACATGTCCCAAGGGAAAGCGTAGGGTAGTTTTGTCAATCAACGCAAGGAGTTATTTCGTCGCTTGCGATAGTTTAACCCAGCGTCACTGATCGAGGAAACTGCGCAGCTTTCGCGAACGGCTTGGATGCTTGAGCTTGCGCAGCGCCTTGGCCTCGATCTGGCGGATGCGTTCGCGGGTGACGCTGAACTGCTGACCGACCTCTTCCAGCGTATGATCGGTATTCATGCCGATGCCGAAACGCATCCGCAGAACCCGTTCCTCGCGCGGGGTCAGACTGGCCAGAACCCGGGTCGTGGTTTCCTTGAGGTTTTCCTGAATAGCGCTGTCCAGCGGCAGGACGGCGTTCTTGTCCTCGATGAAATCGCCAAGCTGGCTGTCCTCTTCATCCCCGATGGGAGTTTCGAGAGAAATCGGCTCCTTGGCGATCTTCATCACCTTGCGGACCTTTTCCAGCGGCATCTGCAGCTTGTCGGCCAGTTCCTCCGGCGTCGGTTCGCGGCCGATCTCATGCAGCATCTGGCGACCGGTGCGGACCAGCTTGTTGATCGTCTCGATCATATGGACCGGGATACGGATCGTGCGGGCCTGATCGGCAATCGACCGGGTGATCGCCTGCCGTATCCACCATGTCGCATAGGTGCTGAACTTATAGCCGCGGCGGTATTCAAACTTATCCACGGCCTTCATCAGGCCGATATTGCCTTCCTGAATGAGGTCAAGGAACTGCAAGCCACGGTTGGTGTATTTCTTGGCGATCGAGATCACCAGACGCAGATTCGCCTCGACCATTTCCTTCTTGGCCTGACGCGCCTCTTTCTCGCCGCGCTGAACCTGGCTGACGATGCGGCGGAATTCCTGAATATCGACGCCGACATATTGCCCCACCTCGGCCATGTCGCCACGCAGCTTCTCGACCTTGCCCATGCTGCGTTCGAACAGCGCCTGCCAGCCCCGGCCCTTGTTTTCGCCCATCCGGTCGATCCATGCCGGGTCAAGTTCCGAGCCGCGATAGGCGTCGACAAATTCACGCCGGTTGATCCGCGCGGCGTCGGCCAGTTTGACCATGCCGGAATCGATGGTCACGATGCGGCGGTTGATGCCGTAAAGCTGATCGACCAGCGCCTCGATCCGGTTGTTATGCAGGTGAAGCGAATTCACCATGGTTACGATTTCGCTGCGCAGCTTCTGATAGGCCGATTCGTCCGAGGTGGAGAAACTGCCATCCTCGCTCAGCGTCGCCGACATACGCTGATCCTGCATATGGGCGAGTTCTTCATAATCCCGGGCAATGGCTTCGAGGGTTTCCAGAACCTGCGGCTTCAGGCTGGCTTCCATCGCGGCAAGCGACAGATTGGCGCCGTCGTCATCCTCGTCATCGTCGTTTTGCAGCGGGTTGCCATCGGCATCCACCTCCTGCTTGCGCTCGCCGGCCTGTTGGGTCGGTGCCTCCGAACCGTTCGCCGCTGTCGGGGTGAGTTCTTCCTCCTCGTCATCATCCATCGACTGACCGAAGGTGGTCTCCAGATCGATCACGTCGCGCAGCAGGATGTCTTCGTCCAGAAGCTCCTGCCGCCACATGGTGATGGCCTTGAAGGTCAGCGGGCTTTCGCACAGCCCCGCGATCATGGTGTTCCGCCCTGCCTCGATCCGCTTGGCAATGGCGATCTCGCCTTCACGAGACAGCAATTCGACACTGCCCATCTCGCGCAGATACATCCGCACCGGATCGTCGGTCCGGTCCAGTTTCTCCGTCTCCGTCGTGGCGACAGCGACTTCGCGCGAGGTGGAGGTGGTGACGACGGCACCGGCGCTCTCGGCCTCCTCGCTCTCCTCCTCGTTTTCGACGACCTGAATGCCCATTTCGGACAGCATCGACATCACATCCTCGATCTGGTCGGAACTGACCTGATCGGGGGGCAATACATTGTTGAGTTGGTCATAGGTAATATAGCCACGCTCTTTCGCCTCGGCGATCATCTTCTTGACCGCAGCCTGACTGATGTCGAGCGAATGGGCGTTATCCTGGCTGTCGTCGCGGGAGTTGTCGTCGTCCTTGGCGGCCATAGGCTTCCTATCAACGTAGTGATTCGGTGGAACCCGAATCATGTGGGTACTGAGACCGTTTTAGACAAGATGCGCGGACGGTCAAATCACTGGCGATTCGAATCAGGCGAATCGGTCCACCTATCATTGCTTTTTCTTGTTGGGTTTGAATTGGTAATACGAGGCGAGCCGTGCCGTCAACGCCTCGCGGTCCTCCCCCAGATCGGAGGTATCGTCGAGTTCAGGGTGTTCCGCCCGGTGCCGGGCACGGGCTGATTCGGTCATGCGCCAGGTCAGCCCCTCATCGACCAGCCCTTCGATCTCCGCCTCGGCACGGGACAATTCCGACTGACCCATCCGGCGCGCTTCGATCTTGTCGAGAATATTGCGCAGCACCGCCAGCGCCTTGTCGGGATCGCCGCTGCTGCGGATCATCGGGGCGGCGCGGACATAGCTGTCCTCCATGATCCGGGCGAGGGCGGCGCGTCCGGCCATGCTGTCGCTGCCGGCCAGAAGATCGTGGCACAATGCCGCGCGCCCCGGATCGGCGGGGGCGAGCAGTTCAAGCTGGGATTCGACCCGATGCGCGAGATCAGGATAGTTGGCGCAGATCGCCAGCGCCATCGCCTCCAGCGTCAGATCGCCGGTATCCTGCTGGCCCAGCGGGGTGGCCCGGGTCTGGGCGCGCGGCGCACGATCCGCGAGCCGCTGTTCGCGCCTGCCGGGGGTCAGCCGCCCTGCCCCACGCCTGCCGCCGAAAAGCTCATAACGGCGTTCCCGCAGCGCGGCGGCGTAGTGGTTGCGCGTCGCCTCGTCCTGGATCTGCGCGATCGCCTTGCGCAGCGACGCGTCAAGCGCGGCGCGGCGTTCCGGGCTGTCGAATTCGCGCCCCTCCACCTCCCGCTCCCACAGCAGGTCGACAAGGGGGCGGGCGCCGTCCAACACTTTCTGAACCGCCGCCCGGCCACTCGCCCGGATCAGGTCATCGGGGTCTTGCCCGGTCGGCAGCATGGCAAAACGCAGCGCCTGCCCCGGCCCGGTCATCGGCAGCGCCAGATCGATCAGCCGCCGCGCCGCCCGCTGGCCCGCCGTATCGCCGTCCAGCATAATCACAGGCTCGGGCGAAATCCGCCACATAAGGCGAAGCTGATCTTCGGTGATCGCGGTGCCAAGCGGGGCGACCGCCCCTTCGAACCCGGCGAGCGACAGGGCGATCACGTCCATATAGCCTTCCGCCACGATCAGCGGCGCACCCTTGCTGACGGCGCTGCGAGCGGGGGCGATATTGTACAGGTTCCGGCCCTTGTCGAATAACGCGGTCTCCGGGCTGTTGAGATATTTCGCCCGCGCATTCGGGTCCATTGCACGACCGCCAAAGGCGATGACCCGGCCCCTTGCATCGCGTATCGGAAAGATGATCCGGCCCCGGAACCTGTCATAGGCCGCGCCGCCGTCATCCGGTTTCGCGGCCAGCCCGGCATCGACAATCACATCCTCGGCCAAGCCCTTCTCGCGCAGCGCATGGAAAAGTCCCTGCCGCATATCGGGTGCGAAACCCAGCTCGAACCGGTCGATGCCCTCCTGCTGCAAGCCACGCCGGGCGAGGTAATCGCGCGCCTCCGCCCCGTGCGAAGTGGCGAGTTGCATGCGGTAATGACGCGTTGCGGCCTCCATGGCCTCGACCAGGACGCTGCGGCGATCCGCCCGCTTGGCCTCTGCCGGGTCGCGCTCGGGCATCGGCAAGCCCGCCTCTGCCGCCAGAACCTTCACCGCCTCGATAAAGTCCAACCCTTCGGATTCGCGCAGGAAGGTCAGCGCATCGCCCTTTGCATGGCATCCGAAGCAGTAATAAAACCCCTTCTGGTCGTCGACATGGAAGGACGCGGTTTTCTCGCCATGAAACGGACAAGGCGCCCACCAATCGCCCTTGGCCTGATTGGAGCGGCGCAGATCCCATGTCACCTTGCGCCCGACGATCCGGCTGACCGGAATGCGGTTGCGAAGCTCATCGAGGAAGGCGGGCGAAATCGACATAGGCGCTAATATCGGCAGCCCCGCCACTTGGGGCAAGGGCTAAGCGCCAACCGCGCCCCGCACGAGCGAGATATAATGGCTGTGCAGCGCCGCACGGTCCAGCCTGCCACCGGCGCGATACCAGTTCGTCACCCCGGTCAGCATGGCAATCAGCGCCATTGTCGCCAGCCTTGTATCGGCAAGGCGCATCTCTCCGGCAGCGGTTCCGGCGTCGAGAATATCCTGCAACGCGTTTTCATATTGCCGCCGAAGCGTCGTGATCCCGGCGTGGTTCTCCGGCGTCAGGTTGCGCAGTTCCATATAGGACAGAAACACCCCGTCCGCATGGTCAAGGCTTGTGTCGATATGGAAGCGCACGAAATTATCCAGCCGCTCCAGCGGGGCAAGTGCAGCGTCATCGTTCCACGCCGCCAGCAGGCTTTCCATGTGATCGCGCAGCAGATCGGCCAGCAGCGCCTGCTTATCCTCGGTATAGGCGTAGATCGTGCCGACCTGCACGCCAACCTCCGCGGCAATCTGGCGCATGGAGACGGCGGCATAGCCGTGGCGCGCGAACAGGCTGCGTGCGGCGTCGCGGATCAGCGGCCCGGTGATCTCGGCCCGAGAACCCTGCGTGCGCGCCATCAGACGACCGGGGGCGAGCCGCGTTGCGGGTTCACCCCGATCAGCTCGAAAAAACCACTCGGCGCGCGCGACAGCAGCTCTTCCGCCAGATCCCGGCCCATTGCCGGACCATCTGCCGCCAGACCTTCGCGCATGCCGCTGAAACTTTGCGAGCCATCGGGCAGCAGGATTTCCCCGCGTAGCCGCAGCCGCCCGCCATCAAGCTCCGCCAGCCCGGCAATCGGCGTTTCACATGACCCGTCAAGCGCGGCCAGAAAAGCCCGCTCGGCGGTCACCCGCAGAACCGTATCTTCATCGGTGATCGGGGCCAGCAATGCCGCGACCCGGGCGTCGCCCTTCCGACGCTCCACCCCAATCGCGCCTTGTGCAATCGCGGGCAGCATCTCATCAGGCGAAATCGCAGACCGCGCCAGTTCCGGCTGCCCAAGGCGTTTCAGCCCGGCCATCGCCAGAAATGTGGCCTGCGCCACCCCATCATGCAGCTTGCGCATCCGCGTCTGAACATTGCCGCGAAACTCGACCATCGTCAGATCGGGCCGCCGATGTGCAAGCTGCGCCCGCCGCCGCATCGAGGAACTGCCGACAACCGCCCCTTCCGGCAGATCGGCAATCGACGCAAATTCAAGACTTACGAAACCGTCCCGCGCGTCCTGTCGCGGCAGGTAGCAGTCAATAACCAGATCGTCCGGTTGCAGCACCGGCATATCCTTCATCGAATGCACCGCAATGTCGATGCGGCCGTCCAGCAGCGCATCCTCGATCTCGCGCGTGAACAGCCCCTTGCCCCCGATTGCCTGCAAGGCACGGTCCTGCACCTTGTCGCCGGTGGTCTTGATGGCAATGATCTCAAATGCCTCTTGCGGCAATCCATGCGCCAGCATCAGCCGGTCGCGGGTTTCATGCGCCTGCGCAAGCGCCAGCGGCGAGCCGCGGGTGCCAATCTTGAGCGTCTTCTCGGGGTCGGGCCAGTCAGTCATTGGTCAGCCATAGCGAGGCCGGCGCGGCTTGACAATGCCGGTCCCTCTGCGTTGAACGGTCGCGGAAAGAGAGGCCTTATGACAAAGACGATCCTGCGCGCGCTTTCGGGCGAGACATTGCCGACCCCGCCAATCTGGATGATGCGTCAGGCGGGCCGCTATCTGCCCGAATATCGGGCGACGCGCGCGAAGGCCGGTGACTTCCTGTCGCTGTGTTATACCCCCGATCTCGCAGCCGAGGTCACGCTGCAGCCGATCCGCCGCTATGGTTTCGATGCGGCAATCCTGTTCGCCGACATCCTGCTGGTGCCGCAGGCGCTCGGTGCCGATCTGTGGTTCGTCACCGGCGAAGGGCCGCGCCTGTCCACAATCACCGATGCAGGCGGGGTCGCGGCGCTGAAACCTGCGGATGCCGTGCATGACAAGCTGTCCCCGATCTATGAAACCGTCCGCATCCTGTCGCGCGAACTGCCCGCCGAGACCACGCTGATCGGCTTTGCCGGCGCGCCCTGGACCGTCGCCACCTATATGATCGCCGGTCGCGGCACCAGGGATCAGGGCCCGGCCCACGCCTTCAAGAATGCCGACCGCGCCGCCTTTTCCGCCCTGATCGACCGGATCACTGACGCAACCATCGAATATCTCTCCGCCCAGATCGAGGCAGGCGCGGAGGTCGTGAAGATCTTCGATAGCTGGGCCGGTAGCCTCGAGGGGCAGGATTTCGACGATTTTGCCATCGCCCCGACCGCCCGTATCATCGCGGCGTTGAAAGCGCGCCATCCGGGCATCCCTGTCATCGCCTTCCCGCGAGAAGCCAAGGACCGTTATCAGGGTTTCGCCGCCGCGACCGGCGCGGATTGCGTGGCGCTCGATAACAGTGTCGACGCGGTATGGGCGGCCCGCCATGTCCAGAGCAGCGGCTGCGTTCAGGGCAACCTCGCCCCCGGTCATATGGTCACAGGCGGTCAGGCGCTGATCGACGAAACACGCGCAATTGTGCAGGCCTTCAGCGGCGGGCCGCATATTTTCAATCTCGGCCACGGCATCACCCCCGACGCCGACCCGGAAAACGTCGCGCTGATGATCGACACCGTCCGGAACGGCTGAGATGTGGGTGCTGGCCACGCTGATCGCCGCCGCCGCCCAGACCGGGCGCAACGCGGCACAGGCGGGGCTGACCGGCGAGATCGGCACGATAGGCGCGACCGCCGTCCGGTTCATCTTCGGCCTGCCCTTCGCGGCGCTGTTTCTGGCCGTGATGGCGATTGAAAGCCCCCTGCCCGCGCTCAGCGTCGCCACACTGCTCTGGACCGCGCTTGGTGCGGGTTCCCAGATCGCCGCGACCGCCTTCATGCTGGTGACGATGAAAGGTCAGGGCTTCGGTGTCGCCACCGCCCTGATGAAGACAGAGCCGGTGACGCTGGCGATTTTCGGCGTGTTGTTTCTGTCAGAACCGCTCGGCCTGCCCCGCCTCGCTGCGATCCTGCTGGCGACCTTTGGGGTGGTGCTGATGTCGGGCGCCACCTGGTCGCGCGCCCGTGCCGCCAGCGTCGGCATCGGCATCGCCGCCGGTGCGCTGTTCGGCCTGTCCGCCATCGGCTTCCGCGGCGCGATCCTGAGCCTGCCCTTTGGCGACCCGGTCCTGCGCGCGAGCCTGATCCTGGTCGTCGCACTGGCCATGCAATCCGCCGCCATGCTGATCTGGCTGGGCCTGCGCGACCCCGGCGTGCTGCGTGCGATCATCACCCACTGGCGCAGCTCACTCGCCGCCGGAGCCCTCGGCGCCTTCGCCTCGCTCTTCTGGTTCATCGGCTTCGCGCTGACCTCCGCCGCCAACGTCCGCACGCTGGCCCTGATCGAGGTGGTCTTCGCCCAGATCCTCTCCGCCCGCCTGTTCCGCGAAGGTGCCAGCCTGCGCCAACTCACCGGCATGGCACTGCTGATCGCCGGCGTCGCCCTCCTGATCCGCGTCGCCTGAGGGGCGGTTTGCGGAAAAGACGTTTTTCCTCTTGTGATTGCCGCGCCCCGGCTGCTAAACGCGTCGACGGAGACGTGGCCGAGTGGTCGAAGGCGCTCCCCTGCTAAGGGAGTATACCAGAGATGGTATCGAGGGTTCGAATCCCTTCGTCTCCGCCACTCACGCCGTTATGAAATTGCTCAACCCCCTGAAATTGTTGAATATTAAAGAAACTTCGGGGCTGCAGTCTCCTTTTTTGCTATACAGTTTGCAATACATTTTACGTTACAGTCGGCCCATCAGATAGGGGATCGGCATGGCAATTAAGAAACGTGGCAAGGGTGGTCAGCTCTCGCTTTATAAGCGGGTTCCGGCCCGGTATGCGGCGATTGAGCCGCGTAAGTTCATTTGGCTGGCGCTTCATACAGACAGCTTGGCCGAAGCGACTCGCAAAGAGGCTGCGACATGGGCTGAAATGGTGGAGGCATGGGAGGCCAAACTTGCCGGGGATACGCAGGACGCGGAACAACGCTTCAAAGCAGCCAAGGAATTGGCGGCGGTGCGCGGCTTTCGGTATCGTCCTGCCGCCAAGGTCGCAGAGCTGCCTATGGAAGATCTTCGCGACCGCATGAAGGCCGTGCAGAAGCGTCAGGACGGCTATGACGCACATGATGCGGCTGCGGTCCTCGGTGGCGCTCAAGAGCCTCCCCTGACCGTCTCCGCCGCTCTGGAAGCCTTTTGGGAATTGGCGCGTGAAAAGACCTTCGGCAAGAGTGCTGACCAGCTTCGCCGCTGGAAAAATCCAAGCATCAAGGCCGTGAGAAATTTCATTGATGTTGTTGGCGATAAGCCGATCTCCCAAATATCGGCAGATGACATGCTGGATTTCCGGTCGTGGTGGCTTGATCGGATTGAGGCTGGCGAAGTCGGGCCGGGATCAGCGAATAAAGACTTGATCCACCTTGGCGAAATTCTCAAGACCGTGAACAAAATGAAGCGGCTTAATCTGCGCCTGCCGCTGGGCGGTCTGAGCTTTAGGGAAACCGATGTGTCGCAGCGCCCGCCGTTCTCGGCTAATTGGATCAAGGATAAGCTGCTTGCGCCCGGCGCGTTGGACGGGCTGAACGAAGATGCGCGCGCGATCTTGCTGGTCATGGTCAATACCGGCGCGCGGCCCAGTGAGATTGCTAACCTTGCGGCAGACCGCATCAAGTTGGAAAGCAACGTGCCGCATATCTCGATTGAGGGCGAAGGTCGTCAGCTCAAGTCCAGCTATGCGAAGCGCGTCATTCCGCTTTGTGGCGTGTCGCTGGAGGCGATCCCGGGCGCATCCTGACGGGTTCCCCCGGTATCGGGACAAGCCCGGCCTGTCTGCGACGGTGAACAAGTTTCTTCGTGGGAATGGCCTGATGGAAACGCCCGCGCATTCGATGTATGGACTGCGCCACAGCTTTGAAGATCGGATGCTTGCTGCCGGGGTTGATGATCGGATCAGGCGTGATCTGTTCGGGCATCGGCTTGACCGGGAACGCTATGGCAAGGGTGCTTCGCTGGAACACTTGCAGCGGATCGTTCAGGCGCTTGCCTTCTGATTTGCTGCGATGGCACGGGCGCGGCTGATGGCGTCCTGCGCCGTCTCATAGGCGGCAAGCTCGCGTTCGATCCGCTCAAAAATCGGCAGATACACCGGATCAGCGATAACCAGTTCAGCGGCCATGCGGTGCATCCATTGCAGGTCTTCCAGAGTGACCGGGCGCGGTGTGGTTGCGGGCTTGTTCATAATCGGATTTTACCCGCCCTGCCCGTGATCGTCTCATGGGTGCTGCTGGCGTGGACCGACGACACCTATGGTCGCCCGGCATTCTGGGCGAAACTGCTGATCGTCATCCTGCTCGGCTTTGTCTGGATCGTGCCATTCAAGAAAATCTACACCGGCATCGGCAAGGGCGAGGAGTGCGCGCGCCTGTTCGGACCTTTTCCGGCGGCGTGATGCTGATCGGCGGGGGCGCTGTGATCGCTGAGGATATGGCGCTTGCCCGCAGCTATGCGCCGGTTCTGGTGGCGGCGGATGGCGGGCCGGATGCCGCACCATCACTTGGCGCCATGCCGTCGCACACCACAAAACGCGGCTTGGAGCGAAGGAATGGGGTGACAGCTTGACCGTAAAGGAATGGCTTGCATCACATGGGCTGGTTCTTGCGGATCGCGACCCGAATATCGGCGAACACCAGGAGGGTCGCCTACAGGTTACCTTACCCTAGGGTCAGGACTCGTTCCCGATCATAACCAGAAGATGACGGTGGCGGCGAGCAGGATTGCAGAGAAGAATGTTTCGGGGCATCGGTCGTATCGAGTGGCCACGCGGCGCCAGTCCTTGAGGCGACCGAACATGATCTCGATGCGGTTGCGACGTTTGTAGCGCCGCTTGTCGTATTTGACCGCCTTCATGCGGGACTTTCGGCCGGGGATGCAAACCTTTATCCCCTTGTCTTTCAACGCTTCCCGAAACCAATCGGCGTCATAGCCCCTGTCCGCAAGCATCCAGCCGGCCTTTGGCAAACTGCCCAGCAGCGCTGCGGCGCCAGTGTAGTCGCTCACTTGCCCGGCCGACATGAGGTACTGGATTGGGCGTCCTTTCGCATCGGTGACGGCATGCAGTTTCGTGTTCATGCCGCCTTTCGTGCGCCCTATCTGGCGCCCGCGCCCCCCTTTTTTGACCCGCAGGCTTGAGGCCGTGCGATGTGCTTTCAGGTAAGTCGCATCGATCATGATCGTCTTGTGTTCGGCACTCTCAGCGGCCAGGCCCATCATGATCCGGGCGAAGACGCCGTTCTCGCTCCAGCGCTTCCAGCGGTTATAGAGCGTCTTTGCCGGGCCGCATTCCCTCGGCGCATCGCACCATCGCAACCCGTTGCGATTGATGAATATTATTTCACTCAACACGCGACGGTCATCAACGCGTGGCTTGCCGTGACTTTTGGGAAAGAACGGTTTCAGACGCGCCATCTGCGCGTCCGTCAGCCAGAAAAGATTGCTCATTCATCAGATCTCCTTGCGGAGCCTGAATCACGTCAAACGCACGAAATCAATGGGTCCGGAGCCTAAACGTATTGCCTGGATGCTCGCACCCCGACTTGGGTGGAGAAGTTGATCTTGCGAATCTGCCCTCGTCGATATTGCCGTTCGCTATTGCGCCACCAAGCGAGCGGACGATGGAGCTTCCAGGCCTGAGACAGAGCGGTCCCAACAAGCACGACCCACCGTCTACGGCAATCTTTACCATTGTGCGGTCTCGCGGGACACTACATTCGCCGCTCTAGCGAAAGATTGGTCTCGCCGAACTCACGCATGCGAGGTAAGGGCAATCCCTGACCATTGAATTATCCAAAAGAAAGCGGTGCGCAATCTTCGAGCGTGAGGCTGCCGCCTTCTTCCAAGAAAAAAATAATGCGCGGGGTACATGCAATTTCTTATGCAAAGTCCATCATATCGGCCATGAAAGCGCTTCGATCACGACCCAAGCTTGGGCGGCGCGAAACTTGGAGTTGCTTCTTTGACCCGCCTTTGCCACTCGTGCTTCTCCGTCTCCGCAACGGGGCAACTTTCCAAGCACGGTAAAACATCACCATGAAGCTGCGCCCGCAACTCCGACCAGCGCAATTTAAGCACCTGCCAGTTGTAATCGTCATAGCTGCCTGAAACGATGACGGGGCGAATGTGGATGCGCGGTGCGCAGTCGTCGCGGCCGTTCGCCTCCCAAGAAGCAAGATCGCTCAGCCAGCGGCTGTTCTTTCGATCAACGCGCCCGATCTGTTGCTCGACGATACCGGGATTCCATTCCGAATGGAGCAAGACGACGGTCCGGCACGCCTCGTGCAAATTGAGTCCCTCTCGCCCGACCTGAGATTGGGCAATCAGCACCATCGGCCAACTTGACCGACGGTTGAAAGACGCCTGGAGCACACGGCGGGTCTGAGGGGCCGTATTCCCGGACATCATGCGGGCGAAGTTGCCTTCCCGACCCGAATAATCGCTTAGATAGAAATCGAGGCGGGACTGAAGTGTCTCGTCGTCGTCCTTCTCATCGTCACCAACAAGTTCAGACAGCAGAGACTTGAACGCATTGAGTATTTTTGGGCCTGTCATGGGATTGCTACGCATGTCTTCGCGCGCCTCGAGCGCCTCGAGAAGCGCGCCGGTATCTGCATTCAGATTCTCGTCATCCGAGGGGCCAAGCAGATCGGTCAGAAGTTTAGCATCCTTGTCGCCCCCGGCCAATTCGTCGAACTGGCGGCGATGCTGGGCCAACATCTTTTTGCGCGACGCCTCCCAATCGTCATATCTTTTCTTCAGCATCTCGTTTATTGCATGAATACCACCATCAGGCGCTACCAGCTCAGGATCCTGCATCGCGACGTTCATTGCCGGAATGATATAATCGTGTAGCTTCGATGCCGGCCAATGCTGTATATCGTCGCGTAAACGCCGTAAGATCTCGCGCGCGTCCAGCAGTTGCGTCAGCGCTTTCATGGGTTTGATGAAACGACCGAAAACCAGAACCTTTTCGCCTTTTGCGGCATACTCCTCGATCAGTTGAACGGCTTCAAGAATGGCTGGGTGAGTGTAAATATCGGTCTCCGTGCCCTTCGCAGCTTGAAGCCAAATCAATTGTTTGTCCCCGTTTTCCTGTTCCTCAGGCAGATCGGCGTCTTCGTCGGTCGCAAATCCCCAGCCAAAGCCCTTGGCAACGGACAGGCGCGCGCGCTTAACTCTGGGGTCGTCCTGGGGCTGCAACGACAAGGCCTCGGCAGCGCAGAACCGACGCAGCCAATTGCAATCATAGCCCACTCCGTTTGGCGAAACAGTCAAGTCCTCAATAACACGGTAGTCGCCATGCTCAGCGCGAAAATTACTGTATTGCGGATCGTGGCGCTTGTCTCTGCGCAGGACATAGGGACGTAGTGCATTCGCAAAATCCGCCGCTGCGCTTTCAAAACTGCGCGTCAATTCTTCGTCCAGTTCTTCCCGCTGAAGCCGCTTGACTATGTCGACATAACCTTCGATCGCGCCCGTCATCTCATTCAATTTGTCCGTGTTCGCACCATCATCCCGCCCGGTGACGCGCGCCAATGTGTCAATCCATTGCTTTGCGTTCAATTCTACCGGAGTCGCAGTCACCCCAAGCCGGAACGGATCATCGCTTTCCCATGTCACCGGACCGAGAATTCGCGAAAGGCTCGAATCTTCTCCACGGGCTTTATGCGCTTCGTCAACTACGATCAGATCGAATTCGCCAAGTCCGTATCCGATCAGCGGAAGAATTTTTCCTTTGTAGTCATCAGCAGAAAGCCATTTCTGATCGCCTTTCAGATTGCATGAAAGTTTGCGGCTATCAATGATGCCTGCAATCTCCTCGGCAGCGCGCCTGGTCGCGCGAACTTTGGGAAGTTCGCTCCAGTAGAAACTATCGCGCATGAGATTCCGGCGGCTACCCGCGACCAGCTTTGCTACATGCGGCAGCAGTTCACGGCGCCAACCACCTGCAGGCTCATCCTCTCTGGTCGGAAAGCGCATAGCGGCGAAGCTGTGTGAAATCATCAACACCTGCTCGGCGGCCCAACCGTTTTCAGGCAGCTCGCGCTGCTGACGGCGATCTCGGAGCCGTTCCTTGTGCTTTTCCCCGCGCATCCCGCCGCGGTCATCGTCGTCGTCATGCATGAAGCCAGCGATGAAGCTGTCATAGCTGCGCAGCGGCAACAATGTCTTGTCGTCGGGGTTGAACAGGCGCAGCTCCTTTTGCCACTGAACGCCGAGGCCAGCCGGCAATACGATAGCCGCCCGCCCTCCCGCTTGACGGACGGCTTCGATCAGCGCCACCGCAATGCGGGTTTTGCCCATGCCAACCTCGTCAGCCAGCAGCATCGCGCGGCGACCAGCACGGATGCGCTCAGCCAGTTCTGCAACACTCGCGCGTTGGCCGACGTCTAAGTTCGCAGTTTCGGGGCAGGCATATTCTTGCAGCTTATCGGCAACTTGTGACCAGTTTACCATCAGACTTCCTCCTCATCCCAAAGCGAGGGACAGTCGTTCAATCCCCACTCCTTCGCGATCACGTCAAGAGTATCATTCAGAGGTTTCACATCCGCGCCGTCGGGCAACATGCGGGGATCAGCAAGCACAGGCAAAGGGTTGGCTTTGGCCTCACGAAAAAATTCTATAATGGGCCCTTCCTGTTTCGTAATGGCACACAGTTTCTGTTGCAATTCACGGCACCAACGCGGCCAATCGAGGGCATCGATATTGACCTGAGAGTCACCCAAGCCGACGATCAATTGCATCATTCGGCGGATCGGATAGCGAGCGTACTGCGTCGCGGGGGCGATTGTTCCTTCGAACGACGCCTGACTTCCTTCAGGTCCATCATCGGGATAGTCGCTTTCGGAGGGCTCGGGGAAGGATAGCAGCCCCGCCAGAACATCCTCGACCGTCAGATCCCGTGGGCGTTGCGTCACCAGAACACCGTCCGCAATTACTGGTAGTTGCCAGCCTGCTTCTGCCAAGGTCACGAATGTCGGGGCAGGCTCTGGCCATTCGCATGGCGTTTCGACGGGATCACCATTCTTGCCGATCACCTTAACCTTTGTGTCGTTCGGAGCGGATAGCTTGCCGTCCTGCCAGAACAGCCAGGATACAGGTGGCGTGCTCGCAGGTGCCTCGGGATGCGTAAATTCCTCGCCAGTCGCCAGATCGGTCGGCTCCGCCTCCTTCCAACCGTCAATCGGCAGAAATTCGGCGATGCCTTTTGGGTTAGACCAACTCAAGCCAGCCGGCAAGTCGATGACAACGCCGGCCTCCAGGTTACCGCCCTCGTTCGCTGCTTTTTCAAAACCGTTTCGGGTGAGGTTGCCCGACCCGAGATAGATCCGCCCCGAGGTTATTTTTTCGTCCCCTCCGCAGGCAATCATAGCGAATTTTGCGTGGAGCTGTGCGTCCGGGCCATGCAGCAAGGAGGAGGGCCGTCTCAGCTCCCATCCCGCCTCTTTCAGTTCCGTGGCCACTCCGGCCAGCCCCTGACAAGATCGTGGATTGAGAAACACAGCCCCTACTGCATCTTCTTTAAGCGAACGCTCCGACACCAGACGCTGCCACAACCGATCGATCAGGCCACCATCGGACTTGATCTTCGCATCAAAGTAGCCTGAGCCGAGGACAAGGCTGGTTGCCCGCCACCGTGCGGCCAGCCGCTCAACGACCTGCGGAAACAGCGCCTTAGTGCGGCTATCGATAAAACGCGACCGCTCGCCCGACGCAGGCAGATCGACTATCGCTGCCCTGAGACGGAAATCGGGAAGATACCCATCATACTCACGCTCGATCAGCGAGCAGTCGGCGCGCTCCCGCAGCCAGTCAAACATCGCCCAAGCAGCGCGGATATCGGCAATATCCTGCGGCTTAGGATTTGAAACATCAACATCAATCGACCAGAACAGGTCTATGCTGTTCGTCAGCGGATCTTGCGTCCAGTTCCCGGTAGTAACCGCAAGTCGGATCACATATCCCTTTTCATCACGCTTACGGAAGCCCAGCAGCGCGACTTTTGCGTGCAGAAGATTATATCCTCGCTTATCAGGCTTCATCCACATCCAAGCGAGTTGTGGCACATCTGATACCGGATTAACTGTCGGATGAATGAACGCTGCGAGAACCGGGCGCGACATATCGCCGGTAAAGCTGCATCGGATTTCGCGCAAAACCGCTGGCGTGGCGGTAAAACCGGAAAACAGGCCGAAATCACCAAAGCAGCCTTCGGGCGGCGTGAACAGCGTATAAAGAGTTGTGTTCATTACGCGTCTCCTGCGACGGGGCTGCGTGGGTTTCTGCCGGTTCTCAGTTCTTGAGCGAGACAATGCAGATTGTAGAGCCGGGACAACTGCGGCGCGAAGACATCATTTTCATCGGCAGGCTGTCCGTCATTCTCTCCGGGTCCCACAAGACCTTCACCCGCAGCCGGACCGAGGGTCAGATGACCGTCGCGCAATGTGATCACCGAGGCGTCGCGTTTCGCGAGACCTTCCATCAGGTCATGTTTCCGTGAGGACTCAATTTCGGTCAGAAAAGTACAACTGACGGGCTCTTCCGTGGCGGCAATGCGGGGACCCTTTCTGCGGGCAAGACTTTGCAAATGCTCGATTTCCTGTTCTGCATGCTTGGCTGCGTCATCTGGCGTCAGTCTGACAGATTCATTCGCATCGCGCATCTCACGCAGGCGTTTCTCTATCCTATCCAGAACGGCAAGGGCTGCATCGCGCAAGTCCATAAAACCCACCCCGCCGCGAAGATCCCGCCAGTGGTCAGGCGCAATGCCGGATAGCGGGCCCTCCCCCTCAAGCTGCTGCGCAGAGGGACCGCGGCCCAAGGCGATCAGATTTCGGCGGCGGGCGGCGCCTTCGTTACTACCGCCCTGCAACTGAGTGTAGATCAAGTTGCGGACTCCTCTCGGCACTTCAGCCGTCGCCGAGAGCTGTTTTCTGACACTAGACAACCCCTTCGGTCTCTTGTCACCCCGCACCCATTTTGCAAGGACATCATGGTGTCCTTTCATCACCGACTGATCGAGCATCCTGCGACCTGCTGGGCCGATCCTGAATGCACCATAACGGCCGCCCTCCACGAATCCCAAGGCAGCCAGAGGTTGCACCATGGCCATGCGGATCGGCTGCATGACATAGGTCCCGCGCCGACTCAGATTCTGAAAGCTCCAATCATCCACATCTTGCAACTTTCGCGCACCGCGCACGCGGGGATCGCTACCGGGACCGATGGCATCACGCATCATCAACGCCTCAACCGCATTGCCGACCGGTAACGTGGGGCGCTTCTGTTCCTCGGCGATAGCCACCGCCAGCACCGACCACAGGATCGGCATGGCAAACCACATGCCGCCCAGCCCGGGCACGGCGCTGTCATTGTGAAAACGGACAGCCGCAGCCAGCCCAAGACTCTGCTGCCGTCGCAGAGAGACGACACTATCGGGCGCAAGAATACCCCAGTTCATCGAACAAGCTCCTTTGGTAAATCATCGATAATCTCAAGCAGCCCATGATCGAGCCAGAACAGCCCCAATCCCATCAACGGCAGTTCCGGGCGCAGTTCCCGCGCCAAACCGGCATATGCCGATAATTGCGGCCAATGGGTCCCCAATCCCACACCCGTACCGCTCGATTTGTGGTCGATCAGCAGGTAACCTTCGGGCCCGATGGCAAAAAGATCGATACTACCTGCAATCTCGGCCCCCTGGGCACTGCGACCCAAAACCTGGATTTCGCTGTACAGTTCGTTGTACCCCTCGACGGAAAGCCAGCTTTTCAGCGCGGCTGCGCGCTCGGCCACGCGTTCGAGTGTCGCATCATCCAGCCCGGTCGCGTTGCCTAGCGCAGGTGCCAGATCAGGGCGTATCAGGTGGCAGCGCAGCGCAAGATGCAAGGCGGTTCCACGGGCCGCCCCCCCCTGCGCAGTAGGCCATGGTGTGCCTATCACCACAGTGCGGGACATCGGCACAGGGGTCGCACGCGCGGCTTGCGATGGCCGCGGACGCCACGGCGATAATGCAATGGCTGGCATTGGGTCGACGTGACCGAAACGCGGCTTCGCAGTATTACTCTCCGCAACATACTCGGAAAATTCCGCCCACTCAGGCGCAGCCCAAATTACTGCTGGGCAATCCACACCGGAGAGCTGCAACAATCCATCAGCAAGGTTTGGCTGGCAGGTATCTTCGAAAACATGAAATAGCTTGCTTGCCTCAGGGCGTTCGTCAGTTCGCTGCTTCAGAAAAGCCGGCCATTCCAGTATCAAACGATCGCGGGCGCGTGTCAGGGCAACGTAGAGCAAATTGCGCGCGTTGGCCTCGAAATCGGAACGACGATCAGCGATGAAACGCGCCTGTGCCTCCGGCGCAACCATTTCTGGCGTATGTATCAGTGCTGCCGATGCCAACGCCTTCTCCATGTCAAAACCCTGGTCCAGCGCATCAAAGCGCACCGAAGTGGTCCCGGGACGCTCCTCAATGCCATGGTCAAATTCCGCCACCACGGTGATCGGCCATTCGCGGCCTTTCGAGGCGTGCCAGGTCACGATCTCAACCGCCTCGGCGCTGTTGCCCGAAGGATCGGGGTGCCGATCGAAGTCACGCTCAACCAATCGGGCTTCCAGCCAGCCAAGAAACACTTTTGCGGTGTTGCCGTGAAATCCAGACGCCGCCTTGAGATCGCGATGCGCATTCTCAAAATCCTCGGCTTCCGCCTCAAGCCGCAGAAGGTCGGCGCGCTCCTGTGCCGTATCCGGCTGACGATCGGCCCAAAGGCGCAACCCAGCAGCATCCAGAACCAGGTCAAGCGCTGCGCTGACCGGCATTCCCGGCAGCCGGTCCGACAGGGCCGCCAGTCGCACGAGAACTTTGTCCCCCGCCAGCGAACCCTCCATCTGAGCCGCTAATGCTTCATTTAATCCCAGAGGATCCGGTCCAAGAGTCCGCAAGAGCAGTGCAGAATGGATATCAGACGGATTTGCGGCATAGGCCAGCGCTGCGCGAGCAGTCAGAATTGCAGGGCTATTCAGCCATCCATCGTCACTTATGCGTACGGGAACATTTCGCCAACGCAGTTCTTCAGCATACCGGGCGGCGGTCGTGTGGCGGCACACGAGCAGAGCGATATCCGAAGGCCTGGCGGGACGAGACGCACCGCTGTAGCGATCTGTGATAACTTCCTCGTCAATCAAAATACGGGCAATGCGCTCGGCAACATGTTCCTGTGGTTTCGACGCAGTTCGTACCCCACGCGACTTGGTCGTATAGAGAATTTCCAATGCCGCTCCGACCACATCATCTCGGGTCGGTTCAAGTGCGTGGTAGCCTTTCCCAAACAGGCCCTTACCGAGCGCATTGACAAATTGCATCACTGCTGGCGTCGACCGCCAGTTGCGGTCCAGCGGTTGCACGGCCGCTGGATTTGCTTTTGCCAAGGCCTGCGACAAGCGCGGATCGGCGCCCTGAAACCCCATGATTGATTGCTTGATATCACCCACCAGCAGGCAGCGCGGCGCGCGCGATGCAAGCTGCCAGAGAAGTGCAAACTGCACCGGGTTGGTATCCTGAAACTCATCAATGATCACACAGTCTATCTCATCCAACACGGCGCTACGCACGACCGCTTTCTCGCGCAGCAACCTTTCGGCCCCCGTGATCATGTCCGCGAAGTCGATGAGCCCGAGGGCTTTTTTGCGTGCCTCGTAAGCAGTCATGACCTCTTGCGCACATGCGATAAGGCAACTCAGATGCAATTTCGCATCAGCAAGCGGGCCGGGATGTGAGGGCAATACGTCAGCCGCCTTCATGATCCGCTTGGCGAGATCATCGTAGCCGGCGGGCGTTTTGGTCCGGAGATTTGAGACAAAAAGCCTGCGCAATGCCTGCCAAGCAGCCCAGTCACTATCTAGCAGTTTCGGCTTCATGTCGATCTGCCTGAAAAGAGCGAGATCTTTTTCCAACGCCTCGCATGGCCCTTTTGCGGTGACAGTGCCCATACCCCCATCAGGGAACTCGGACAGCATCTTCGAAATTGCTTTTACTAGCGCTCTTCGTGCAGCAGCGGCGTTTTTTAGGACCGTGCCGTAAACGGCGTCCAGCTGCGCCTCAGCCGGCGGAATGAGGCCGGGATCAAGCCCAGAATCCCCGAGCCCGCGCAACAGGTCGATCAGCCCAATCACTCGCGTGCGCAATGCTGCCTCAGCCGTTTCTCCTGTCACGACGTTCGCATTGTAACCAAAACGCCCCGGATCTGCCTTGATCGGATCAAGCGCGCGTGCGTGGGCCAGCGCCTGACGGATCAGTACGTCGCGTTCAGCATCGCCCAAATGGCGGGGCTGTGGTGAGGACCCCGCCGCGAACGCATGTTCCGTCAGAAGCCGCAGGCCCAGGCTGTGGATGGTCGAGACATAGGCCCGTTCGACCGCCATCGCTTCGTTCACGAGGTCATCTGCCAGCAAAGCCGCCCTGATCCGTTCGCGCAACTCGCCAGCGGCAGCCTCGGTAAATGTCACTGCCAGAATACGCTCGGGCCGCACAGTGCCACGACTGACCCAATCTGCCAACTGAGTCTTGATGCGGTGCGTCTTGCCCGCGCCGGCACCGGCTGGCACGATCACGAGTCCCTTATCCATGATCATTCTTCCTCGTGCATGAAGGCGCCGACGAGGGGCGACCCTGCTGTGAGTGCGTAGGGGGTGAACCCACATTCTTTTCTGAAAAACTCGGCATCTGCGGTGGTGTTCAGAACGACCAGCCTCTTTTTTAGTTCAGCCAATCTTTCCTTCAGCATCGCCATCGCGCCGTCATTGACCTCATCACCCATATCGCGCGCGGGCGATCCTTCCGGAAGTTCAAGCCCTGAAGTCAGAAGTCCACCGTCGTTCATCAGGTAATAGCCTATGGCGGTCTCGCGTCCGATCAGCGCGTCCATTCCATCACCCTCCCGCCTGATCGGGCGAACGATCATGTCGCGATACAGCCCGGCTTGCAGATCCCAGCCAGCCGCCATCCGCCGCTGTCGCCCGCTCGTCCCGCTTTTCTTGTGATCAATTACGATCAGCGCACCATCGGGCAGTTCCAGAATAGCATCGGCTTTGCCACGAATCTGGATGCCGAGAACCTTGCCGGCGAGCCATAGCTCATTACCAACGATTGTAGCGCCGATTTCCAGCAGATGCTGGCGCCAGAGCAGCGCGGCGCCAAGAATTTCGCGTTCCAGCCCGTTTCGCTCCATCTCCCATGACGGGCTCCGTAAGAAGCCGGCGTGACGTGACAATGCTCTGTCGTAGGCTTCGGCGACTGCCGTTTTCAGCGTCTCTGCCTCGGGGATCTCCGCGCCTGCGGGGAAGCTTTGCTCGAATACATCATGGGCAATGCTGCCCTTGGCCATGATATCCAGATCCTCGGGCAGCCAGACCATATCCTCGGCCCCGATTTCACCCAGTAACCAGGCTAGAGGGCTGACCAGCAACACCTCCAGCCGAGAGGGCGATTGAGGTTTCGCCGTGCCGTCATCTTCGCGGCGTAGTGCGAGCAGGTCATGTTGGCCAAAGTTCAACACCTCGGGCCGCGTCAATTCAGGTGGCAGGGGCGGCGGATAGTGATATGGAACCGGCCAATCATCCGGCGCGGCTGCAGAAACATCCGTGACGAGGTCGACGGCATCATCAACGCCATCAATCGCGCGTGCGATCAACGACAATCCCACGGAAGGGGCCAGTCGCCCGCCAGTTAGATCGCGCGACGGAGTCAGGAACGTGACGCTGTCGGAAACGGCCTGAAGCTGCTCGTCAAACGAGGCTACGCTCTGTGCCAGAGCCTCGGTACGGCCGCGCAAATGAAGTCCGGTCGCCGCGCGGATCGCGGTTATCTCGCTGTCCAAGAACAAGGGGTTGGCGCGCGGTCGGGTAGGATAGAACCCGTCGGTGAAGTCCGCAACAATGAGGTGTCGGCAGGACCGCCATGGGCTTTCATACGCCGACCAGAAGCTGACGCCCTCAAGGTTACGCTGCGTTTCTGCCTCGCGATCCGGATCAATCCGGATGCCGCGTAGGATTGTCTCCCAATCCGGCGGGCCATCACCGGGCGGAATGAGCAGGCGCTTGCGCAGCAAATCACCCTGCGAGAGCTCGCTACAAATCCGATCGATAAGGAAACGCAGTTGCGCAAGACTGCCGGCCGGACGGCGGACATCGTCCCACAGCGCCTTATGTTCGGGTATCAGTATTTCCCCACGGAAATCGCCCGCCATCAGACTTTCCGCCAGGTCGCGCCCGGTCTGAGGCACCCATGGCATGAGCGGCGAGAGCGCGAGGCTGGCAAGTACCATCGTTGGTGTCGGTGCGTGTTTGGCCAGCACCAATTGAAATGCTGTCTCGCCAATCAGGTCTCGTTCGGCCGGAAGAGCCGGCAGCCCTGATAACGGCACACCCTGCTCGTCGAAGGCACGTGCGAGGTGGCGTGTATCCGCCGCGAGCACCGCGATATCACGCGCCTCGACCCCGGATTTGATAAGCGCGCGGGCGTGGGCCGCAGCGAACTCGGCACAGGCGGCCGCGTCGCGCAGACCATAAAACGCGAGGCTTGCGTCCGGCAAACCAGAAGCGACTTTTGCCGCTGTGACGCCGCCTTGTAGCGCATGAAGTCGCGTGTTCGGCGTCGCCAGGCTGTTTCGCGGCGTGGCCGCGACCGTCCCGAACTCAGCCTTCAGTCGCGCATATAGTGCCCCCATCGACGCTGGTGCCAGTGGGTCGAGCGAGCCTTCAACCACCGGCAGCGCCGAAAGAAGCCGTCCGTGAGGAAGGCTCAATACGTGGCGCACAGGTGCCAGTCCCTCGGGCAGGGCATCACCCAGTTCGCGCCACAAAGCGATCAGCGCCGCAAGATGCCGTACTGCCCGGCTGTCTGGCGAAACAGGCAGGTTTGGGGGGGTCAGGTCAGCTGTCGCCAGCACAAGATCCTCCAGCGCAGCGGTCACCGCGGCAGTCGTCTCTATTGGCGCATTGACCAGGCTTTCGCCCCAGACTGCATGCTCAAGGTTGCTTGCGATCACTCGTCCCGGCATCCACTCGACCGGCCGGGGCGCGAGCGACAATTCGGCCAGAACCGTATCTGACAGGCGATAGTTCAGCTTCGAGAGAGGGTCCGTAACGAGAAAGGGATAGAACATGAGAGACCTGACAGAAAACGGGATAGCTCGGATTTATCGGATGCACTGCTGGAGCATCACCTACCCTGATGGGAGCGACCAACGATCCCGTCCGAGCTTGATCAAACTCGATCAACAAGCTGCAGTATGGCGCGCTACTGCTGACTATGGCTGGTTCGAGCAACGATGACCCTTCTTTTACTTCACTGGTGATACTATCGGTGCGATGCGTCAATTTCGGACGCATCATCTGGTCAATTGGTGACCGGGTGATAGCACGCCTCGACCTTGTCGCCCCATCGGGCCAGATACCATTCCATCTCCTGCCGACCACAGGCGCGGAAGCGCACCAACAATGCCCCATCGGCGAGCAGCTCTGCATGTTGTCGAGGATGAAAGACGAAGCCCGCAGCCTCTTCCGCCACCTCGGGGGCAAAGTGCCATTCAACATCGACCGGATCATCCCTCCACATGCCGAAGCCCTCCGCCAGCCATTCCTGAACATCAAATTCTTCAGGTCGGACAAACACCTCATTGAGCGCCGACACCCTCTCGAAACCCGTCAGCGCAAACAATCGTAGGTCATCCTGATACTCGCTATGGGCAAGCAGATATTGCCTACCCTGACCGAACAGCACGGCGATCGGACCCAACCTTGTGTTGCGTGACAACTTGCCGGTGCCGCGCGCGCGATGATCCGCGGAAATCATCACCCCTGCCAAAATTGCTTCGCGCAACGCTTTCAGGATTTCGGGCGCGATTTTTTCGCGTGGGCCGGGGCGGAATGCGACGCCATCCGCCAAAAGCTGGGCCTCAAGATCAGCGGCGATGCGACGACGACGGTCATGACTGAACATTGCCTGAACCTTGGCAAGAAGGCTCTCCAGGGCTTCCGCACTCGCCTCGTCGCCTTCCCGCCGGGTGATGGCGGCAGCACGCTGAGCCGCGCTTAATTCGTCCAGAGTTGGTTCGGACATCTTGCCCAACGTACCAGGTGGGAAACGCCAGGATTTGCGCCCGCCTTCGGCTGTAAGTTCTTCGATCGCGGGAAAGGCGCGCAACAACGCATCCCGCATCCTTTCGGCCGTGCGGCGCGACACACCATATTCACGTTCGATATCTGTGAGCGATATTCCTTCGGCTGAACCCTGCATCCTGACGGCGAGCCGCAGAAGATCTTCCTGACGAGAATAACGCATTATGCCTCCGGCCCGTTTTTGCAAGTTTGCTATTGACGAAAGCAACGTCAACGGCAAAACCGCCATCTGACTGCGTCGACGCAGGGTTATGCCTCCTAACTCAACCCAATAATGATACCGGCGCTCACAACTTCGTCCGGAGCGTGCAACCGAAAAAAGCGATTACATCTTGGCAGGAGCACGCGTCACGTGCAGGCTGGGGCGGCTTCACGCCCCCTTTCCACTTCGAAGGATTACGCTTGGCACATTTTTTCACCGCCGACACTCATTTCGCAGATGATCCGGTGCGCCGCTTCTTTGACCGGCCCTTCACCTCGATTGAGGCGATGGATGCCGCGATTGTTGATCGGGCACGCATGGTCAGAGCCGATGACGATCTGTGGATTCTCGGAGATTTTGCCGCATGCGAGACTGATGCTGGGCGTTTGGCCGCGCAGGCCGCCTTTGACGCGCTGCCGGGGCGCAAACACCTGGTGCGCGGGAACCACGACCCCGAGTGGCTGGTTCAAGCATTGCCGTGGACTTCAATTCACGATCTGGTTGAGATAAGTATCGGAGAACTGCGCTTCGTTCTCTGCCATTATCCGCTGGTTACATGGAATAATGCCCGATCAGGGACGATCCAGCTTTTTGGCCATGTGCATAATCGCTGGCGCGGGGGAGAGGGTCAGTTGAATGTTGGTGTCGACCAATGGGATTTCACCCCCATAACCCCGGATCAAGCCGAGCTTGAAGCTCTGATACTACCGCAGTCCCGCTTGCATCAGATTGCGGAGGGCATTGAAACCACTGTTGAATGACTTATCTAGGCTGGCAAATGCTATGGGGTGTCGGCGACCGCAAAATCGCCCTCACGCGGATAAATCGCTGCGGTGGAGAAATCCTTCCTCGGTGCTGTTTACCTACTAACCTCACTTCACCTCACACTCGCTTCCTATCGAGCGTTAACGACCGAAGCCGATGGGCCTTGGTCGACCCTCCTTCGCCTCAACTTCACGGCGCAACTCCGCAAAGATCGTGGCAGCATCGCTTTGACCGAGCGCACGCATCCTACGGGCGACATTGGCAAAATCGCCTACAGATAGCCTGTCGAGCAACTGGATATCGGGATGCACCGGTGCGTCGAAATGGGTGCCCCATGCCAACGGCAACTGATCACCGAGCAAACAATCAAAGTGGATGCGGAACGTGAAGCGGCGCTGGGTCGCAGGATCGAGGTTGTCGGCCAGGTTGGTTGTGCAGACAAATGGCAGAGGATGGCTTTCCATCCAAGTCAGCATCTCGTTAACCAGACTGACCTCCCATTGCCGCGAGGCATTGCGCCGGTCAGCCAGCAAGCTGTCGGCCTCGTCGAAGATCAGCAGCGCCCTTTCCGCCCGCGCGTCGGCAAAGGCGCGCGCAATGGCCTTCTCGTTTTCGCCAACCCACATGGACAGAAGATCAGACGCACGCTTCTCGATCACCGGCCACCCCTTCCGTCTGGCCAGATGGCGGGCCCAGGCGCTCTTGCCGGTCCCGGCCGGGCCATAGAGGCAGAAGGAAACCCGTGCTGCTGAATCGGCGTCCCCAAGCTTAGCCTCCAGCAAGGAAAGGTCAGTGTCTGTAGTGGCCAAAGCGGCATCCCACCCAGCCTCATCACAATGTTGCGGTATCGGTTCGACGCCACCGTTGGTCAGCTTGACAGAAGCCCCTAGCACTTGGGCAAACGTCCTAGCCCCACCGCCACAGTAGCGGGCCACGCGCATTGCGTCAGACACCATCGCCGGGGGCTGGTCATGGATCTCGGCCAGGGCCATCAAAGTGTCCGCTTGATCCGACAACTGATGGCGATCCGCGAGCTTTCGCCAAATGCGTTTACGCATTCGGTCGGACGGCGAACGCATCTCGACCGAAAAAGTCATCCGGCGGAGCAATGCAGGATCGCAGGCATAAATGGAATTCGTCGTCCAAAGGGTCGGCACGGGATTGGTTTCGAGCAGCCGGTTCGCAAAAACCTTGGACATCCGTTCCCGTCGGAACAACCGCGACATAGTGCCACCGAACAGATCCTCCATTTCATCAAGCAGCAGCACGGTATCGCGTCGCGACGATAGCATCCGTCCGGCAATGCCGAGCTCAGCCAGCCGCTCGCCTCGCGATGGCTCTTCGCCACTACAGTCAGACTCACCAATGGCGTGCAGCTTAGCCCCCAATTCGCCGGCAAGCACCTTGCAGAATTCGGTTTTCCCAGTACCAGGCGCACCGTACAGCAGGATGTTGACGCCCGCCGTGCCATTTCTAAGCGCAGTGGCCAGCAGATCGCGCATAAGATCCGCAGTTTCACCCAGCCCATCGAAATCACTCCATTCGGCGTCTGGTGGTGTGGCGACTGGTCACATTAGAGCAACCAGCTCTTCAACATCATCGACCTCCGCCAGCATTGCATTCGCCAGTCTCGGCGGAACAAGATAGGAAATGCTCTGGTCAACCCAGTGGCGATCTTCGCACTGCAACAGGCCGAAAGCTCGTAATCGTGCTTGCGGCCGCAGCGCTGCCCGGGCTTCTCCTTGCTCGGCACCGGCGAACTGCCCGAGGAGGAATGACGTTGTCACTTCATTTGTCCGCATTGCCTGATCGACCACATGCTCGAACATCTCGAAAATTCGGTAGTTAGCAAAGAATTCAAGGATCCGCGCCTCGAGTTCCGTCAGGCCAAAATGACGTCCGATCCGCATTGCGTTTACGCGTACCATGCTCCCGTCGCCATAGCTGGCGTCTTTGCAGAGATCGTCCAGCAGACTTCGTATCTGCACCCACCAATCCAACTCGGGCCGCGCCTGCGGCCGCTCGGGACATTCCACATCGGTCAGATATTCAATCCAGCCGGGCAATTCCTTGGCGATTTTGCTGCTGGGACCGAAGCGTTCTGCCAAAGAGGAGACGAGGCCAAGCGCAAGGTGTTTTTCATAGGTCATCTTTTCTCTCCACTAACAAAGAGAGAACGTAGTCAGCGCTTGCGTCAGATTCGGCCGCATTCAGCCGCCTGTCGTCGAGAACTATCGGCTATGTTTTACCCGGCTGCAGTTTCTTATAATCAGAGGATCAACCGACTAGAACCGGCGACGTTTTTTCAACGGAGAGGGTTTGAGGTCAGGCCCACTTCCTCCGCCAGCCGCCCTTGCGGAAGCGTTCTCTTGGTCCGGCTACGCGCTGATTTTTCCGTTATTTTAGAGTGTTGTGCGGGAAGGACTGAAAACCGCGACCCGGGGACTAAGCAGCCGCAAAACTTTCTCTCAAGGCTGATATTCTCTGAACCTGTTGACTACGTCGATTTGGTAAAATTTCCGTAAGAAATCGTAATTGCGATATTTTGTTCAGCGTGTAACTGAAGGATTCGACGCCAGTGGCTTTTGCTGCACGGAACGTAAATCGAACCTTCGCAACCGCTCGCACTCCAGCCTGAACCGAAAAGTTGATCTTCCAAGTGTCCCTTCCGCAATATTGCCGTTCGTGATGGGGTGACTGAGCCAGCGGGCGAGAAGTCCTCCCGAACCCCGAAAGTGGGCTCAAACAAGCATGATCGACACATTTCGGTCGTCTGTCGGAAACTTGAATGCTGCGGTGCAGTCCGCTAACGCGGTCGTGCACAACATGGCATCAGGGTAGAACGGCTTGTCTTGTGTCACGGCAGTTCCTCTACCTCCCCGAGCCATCCGTTCATAGCGCGCAAGGTTGAGCGTTCCTGATCGCATTCCAGTACGAGGGGCGGGGCAATATCTTCACCTGGCGCCAGCGCACGCAACGTGTCCATCGCGCTGCCCTGACCATAGCCGCCATGTGTAATGAAGGGCAGAATGGTCTTGCCCGTCATATCTTGGCTGCGCAAGAAACCGGCCATCACGTCCGGCAGGGCAATCCCCCAGATCGGAAAGCCCAGAAAGATGATGCGGTAGCCCGACAGCGCTCCGGTCACGGCTGGATGAAAGTTCAAGGGCAGGTTAAGATCATAGATATCGATCAAATCCTCAATCACACCGCAGATCAGGCGGTTCAGCAGCGCGCCTTTTCGTGGCGCGCCCCGTTCTGACGGCCGCGTCATCTCACCCTTCAGGTAGGCGGAGATGAACCGGCGGATATCGAACGGCATCGGCTTCGCTATTCGCAATGTACTGATTGGCGTGCAGGGACAGCGTGCTTGCAGCACTGGCGTTATCGGCCAGCAAGTTTCAATGAGCATGAATAATCGTGTGATCGCCTGCCATAGTCGAAGTTCAGAGCCTGAGCGTGAGGGGGCACTTGTCATAACTTCTTACGACGTCTGACCATCACGCCAACCGGGTCGCAGCCTCAACCAGTCTCGGCAGTCTGCCACCAATCGCGCAGCGTGGCTTTTTCGTAGAGGGTGCCGATGTCCAGCTTCAGGCCCGCAGCTTCCCACTTCATGACGAGATCCATCACCCGCATCGAATCCAGCCCCAGATCATAGAGATTGTCCTCATCTGCTATCTCGTCGGGCTGTATCCGCAGCGCATTTGCGAGGTCGGCGCGCATGTCCTCGATGGTCATTTCCTGTCCCCCAGTAATTTGTCGCGTAGTGCTGCCCGTAATCCCTTGCGGCTGATCTTGCCGACTGCGGTTGTCTGGAGTTCCGGCACGAAAACGATCTCGTCCGGGATCTTGAAAGCGGCCAGCCCGCGTCCGCGCATAAAGCCCCGGATATCGGCTGCACCGGGTCGGGTGTCGCCTGCAAGAACGACGAAAGCACAGCTGCGCTCGCCCAGGGCGTCATCCGGCAAGGACACGACGGCGGCGTCGAAGATGGCGGGATGGGCCAGCAGGTGGTCCTCGATTTCTTCGGCGGAGATCTTTTCGCCGGCGCGGTTGATGTGATCGCCGGCGCGTCCCTGCACCTCCAGATGTCCGCTCGGCAGGCGGCGCACGATGTCCCCGGTCCGGTAGAACCCGTCTGCGGTAAAGGACCGCGCATTGGCCGCAGGGTCGTCGTAATAAGCCCGGATCGTGTAGGGGCCTCGCGTCAGCAGATGACCGGGTTCTCCGTCGGGAACGGGGGTCCCGTCATCGTCCAGCACCAGCACCTCGTCACCGGGGCTGATCGGGCGGCCCTGTGTGTGGATCACCAGCTCGTCGGGATCGTCCAGCCTTGTGTAGTTCACCAGCCCCTCGGCCATGCCGAACACCTGCTGCAACCGGCAGCCGAGGGTCGGCGCGATGCGGGAAGCGATTTCAGGCGTCAGCTTGGCACCGCCCACCAGCAACACGCCCAGGCTGGACAGATCCGGCGACATCATCTTCGCCGCCTTCATCCAGGCCAGTGCGAGGGGCGGCACAAGCCCGGTCATCGTCACCCTGTGCCGGGCGATCAGATCGAACGCGACCTGCGGCGCCGGGTTCGGGCACATGACGACGGTTCCTCCGGCACAGAGCGTGCCGAAATGGCCGGGGCTGCTCATCGGGAAATTATGCGCAGCGGGCAGAGATACCATATAAACGCTGTCGGGACCGAGCCCGCAAATCTCCGCACTGGCGCGGCAGGAATAGAGATAATCGTCATGCGTCCGGGGGATCAGCTTGGACAGCCCGGTGCTGCCGCCCGATATCTGAAGAAAGGCGACGTCAGATGGGCTGGGTTCGGCAGGCAACACACCGTTTGGCGAAAGGCTGTCCAGCGCGGCAAAGCTGCCCGGGTCCCCGATCACAAAGACCGGGAGTTCCGGGGCGACGCGGGAGGCCATACTGCGGTAATCGAAGCCCTCGAAACGATCGGCGATCACATAGGCCGATGCCCGCGAACGGGCAATGAAATGGGTGATCTCCACATCACGATGCGCGGGCAAGGTGAAAACCGGGATCAGACGCGCGAGAAACAGGCCGAACACCACCGGCAGAAACTCCGGGATATTCGGCAATTGAACGACGACACGCTGACCCGGCAGCAGCCCCGCCCCGGCGAAGCGCCTTGCATGGGTTTCCGCCTCGGACAGCAACCCGGCATAGCTCAGGCTGCGCGCGCCGGTGATTGCGATGCGATCGGGATGACGGGCCGCACGCGCACGCAGCATCTGGCCGAAGGTTTCGCCGCGCCACCACCCTTCGGCCCGATACCGCGCCGCGAATTCCTCGGGCCAGCGCTGTTCGGGCAATGGGCCGGTCCCGGTCATGACGGATCGCCGGCCTCAATGCGCAGCGCCTTGAGAACCGGCGATTGAGCTTCCCATTTCTCGTACCACGCGGCCACGCCCGGCAGGTCGCAGAATTCCGCACGCGCATCGGTCACCGGAACGTCGGTGGTTTCCAGCTTGGCGCGATAATCGCTGTCGATGCGGGCATAAGCCTCGTGCAGCACGTCCAGCTCAGCCGCTGTCTGTTCGGAGATCATCTGGCGCGTGGCCTCATCCAGCGCCTGCCATTTCCGGGCAGAAAACACCGCGACCATCGGAAAGATCATGTGATCGCTTGCGAGAATCTCGCCTGCATATTCGTAATAGCCGCTGTTCCACGTCCCTTCGAAGTCGATCTGCATGCCGTCAATCTGACCATTGGCGAACGCATCGAATAGTGCGGGCAGTGGCATCGGCGTCGGTGCGGCGCCCAGTTGCTGCCAGAACTCCATTTCCTGCGGTATCGGCAGGGTGCGGATCTTGAGGCCGTCGAAATCGCTGCGGTTCCAGTTGTCGCGCAGCACCACCTGACGCAGGCCGGCCATGCCGAACCCGATCCCATGCAGCCCCTGTTCCCCGAGTTGATCCAGCAGATCAAGCGCCGGAGGGCTTTGCAGCAGTTGCGTCGCCTCGGCAGGCTCGCTGACCAGACAAGGCGCGATGAGCGAGCCGAACTCCGCATTCCGCGTCGACAGATCCGCGATGGTCAGAAACGCCATATCGAGGGCACCGCTCTGCAATTGCTGGAGCATCTGGGCCTCGTTTCCAAGACTGCCCGCCGGATGCACTTGCAGGTCGATCTCGCCGTCACTGGCTTCTGCCAGCCGTGCAGAAAGAGCTTCAGCCGAAATCGTCCATTGATGCGGCGGCGGGGTGATGGTGCCGATCCTCAGCGTCTCAGCCGCAAGCGGACCGGCCAGCAATGGACATAACATCAGACTGGTATACAGCGAATTTCGCATCATGGGCCTTTCAAGTTGCATGACGGTTTCTGACTTGGTTAAACCAGAAAAGCAAATAAAATTACTCGGGAATTATTCGTGCGGAAAAGACTGGTAAATCTCAGCCGTGCCATCGCCGGATTCGAGGCCGGGCTGCTGATCGCGCTCATCCTGTTCATCGCCCTGATTCTGCTGGCCGGTACGGCAATGCGCGGTCTGGGCCGTCCGCTGATCCGCAGTGATGAGGCCGCGACGCTGGCAATGGTGTGGGTTGCCTTTATCGGCGCATCGCTTGCGATACGGGAACGACGCCACATGGTGATCGGGCTTTTGCCGGATATGATGGGTGCCGCTGGCCGGGGTCGGGTCAACCGGGTGGCAACGCTGCTGACCGCGCTGTTCCTGCTGGCACTTTCGGCCACGTTGTGGAACTGGTTCGATCTGCCGGGGCTGATCGCGGCTGGTAGCGGCGAGGCGCTTGCCCGCGAGAGCTTCAATTTTGTCTATACCGAGCCCACCCAGACACTCGGCCTGCCGAAATTCTGGTTCTGGCTGGTGATGCCGTTCAGCACGATCTGCGCATTGCTGCATCTGGCTGCGGGGTGGGAATGATCGCCGCATTGGTCTTTGTCGCTGCACTGGCCGTCGCGACGCCTATCGCCGTGGCGCTTGGCCTGACTGCGCTGACACTGATTTTCAGCGGCGGTAACACGATCCTTCTGGCCAGCTTTCCGCAGCAATTATTCGGCGGCATAGAAAGCCATGCCCTTCTGGCTCTGCCGATGTTCATCCTGCTGGGCGAACTCATGGCAGCCGGAGGGATCGGGCGGCGGCTGATGGCACTGGCGCAATCCGTGATCGGCGGCGTGAATGGGGCGCTGGCCTATGTAACCCTTGCCGCGAGTGTGCTTATGGCGGCCATTATCGGCTCCACAGTGGCGCAGCTGACGGTGATGATCCGCGTCGCCGTGCCCCAGATGGAGGAGGCCGGTTATCCCCGCGACCTCGCCGTGGCAATCACGGCTGCGGGCGGGTTGCTGGCGCCGGTGATCCCGCCCTCGATGCTGTTCATCCTCTACGGCGTGGTCGCGCAGGTGCCGGTCGGCGATCTTTTCATGGCGGGAATTCTGCCCGGCGCGCTGATGACGCTCGCTTTCCTTCTGGTGACGGGCTGGCTTGTCCGGCGCGAGGGTCTGCCGGAAACCCCGCGTACCAACCCGGGGCGCACTGCATGGCAAGCGCTACCGGCCCTGATTGTGCCGGTGCTGATCGTTGGCGGCATCCTCGGCGGTTATGCCTCCCCGACCGAGGCGGCGGTGCTGGCCTCACTGGCAGCCACTGTGATCGGGTCGGTCGTCTATCGTGAACTCACTCTGGCCAAGGCGCGCGACGCGCTGCTCGACACGGCAAAGACAACCAGCGTCATCCTGTTTCTGGTGGCGACTGCGCAGGTTCTGAGCTGGGTGCTGGCCTACGGCAACCTGCCCGCAGCCTTGGCCGGTGCCGTGGATAACGCGGTGGCCGGACCCCTTGCTTTCCTGCTTCTGGTCGTGGTCCTGCTTCTGGCCATCGGCACCGTCATGGACCCGATCCCGGCGATCATTCTGACCGTTCCGGTGCTGATGCCGCTGGCCGCCGCCCGTGGGATTTCCGCGATTGATTTTGGTGTGATAAGCTGTGTGACCCTCACACTTGGGCTGTTGACACCTCCGGTCGGCTCCGGCCTGTTCGCGGCGGCGATGCTGGGCAATATACGCCCCGAACGGCTGAGCCGGCGTCTGCTGCCATTTTTTGCCGCCTCTCTCGCGGCGGTGCTGATACTGATTTTCCGCGCGGTCTAGAAGGAGCCCGTCATGATGACCCGGCGAACCCTTATTCAGGGCGCAATTGCCACGGCGGCGAGTGGCGCAGTCGCGCAGCCCGTGTTCGAGCCCATCACGCTCTCGCTGTTTGAGAAAAGCCACCCGACACACCGGCTGGACGACCGGCTGCTGGACTTGCCCGACGGGCGTCGTTATCGCGTGTTCCGTGCCATTCCGAAGGCCGAGCCACCCGCAGACGGATGGCCGGTGCTATGGCTCACCGACGGCAATGCGTTTTTTGATCGCATGGCGGGCGAGTTGCTGGCCCGTTATCCGGGGCTGATGATCGTGGCGGTCGGTTATGACACCGACCTGCCTTTTGCATCGACGGAGCGGGCGTTGGATTACACACCACCCCCGCTGCGCCCGGACCCGAAGCGTCCGGAGCGGATGGTCGGCGGGGCCGCGGCGTTTCTGGCGCGCCTGAACGGCCCTCTGCGCGAATTTGCCGAGGAAAATCTGCCTGTCGACCCCCATACGCGCTGTCTGGGCGGGCATTCCTATGGCGGGCTGTTCGCCATTTACGCGCGCGGTCAGCAAAGCATTTTCAGTCGGTTCTGCGCCGCAAGCCCGTCTTTCTGGCTGCATCCCGACATGCCGGCGGCAGGCGATGCGCCGCTGACAATCTATGTCGGCGATCAGGAGCGCGAGCGCGGCAGGCTGACGGACCCGCGCAACCCCGCCTTTCAGGTGCCAAAACAGACACGCGATTTCGTCGACAGGGCCGCGGCACTCGGGCAGGACGTTTCTCTGTCGATCCTGCCGGGGTTGACGCACGGCCAGACGCTGGCCGGGGCGCTGCCGGATATGATGTCACTTGCGGCAAGCGCGCCCGAATGAAAACGCCGCCCGGTCGGGCGGCGTTTCTGTCGATCCCTTATCTTTCGGCCTTACTCGGCCGCGCGTAGCCGCCAGATGCTGCCGCCTTCGTCGCTGTCGCCACCGGCGGATTTGTTGACCGCATAGACGTTGCCGCGACCATCCGCGCGAAGCTGGTTCGGCTGATAACCCGCGTCGATATTCGCGACGATCTGACCTTCGGTATTGACCACCGTGATCGTCTCGGCCACACGGCTGGACACGAAGGCCAGACGTGATTTCGGCTCGAACGCCACGTTCAGCGCGCCTGCACCGACCTCGACATCATGTAGCGTTTCGCCGCTTTCGGCATCGACGATCAGAAGATTATCGGTGGCCTGCGAAGCCACGAAGATCAGCCCTTCCTGCGGATCATAGGCGACGCCGGAGGCGCTGATCGCGCCGTCGAGCGGGATGACCCTGATATCACCGCTGTCCAGATCGACAATCGCTGCCTCGGGAGTGCTGAGGCTGACCGTGACGAGCGTGCCGCTCTCCTCATCCAGATCGATGCTCATGGCCGAAAATTCGGCGCGGCGAACGCCGCTTTGAATGGTGATCGGCTCCAGCTCTTCCAGCGTTTCCGTATCGAAGACCTGGATTTTCGGGGTGAAAGTGGCGCTGACATAGGCGCGCCCGCGCCCCTCGTCGATCAGCGCGTCGCGCGAGTGGTTGACGGTTCCGGGATCGAATTGCTTGACCAGAGACAGATCATCCTGGCTGTAAACCGCGAGGGTGTTCTGGCGCGTATTCGTCACCCAGACATTGCCATGCGCATCATCGACGCCGACGCCATAGACCGCGAACACACCGCCATCGCTTCCGTCATCGCGCGCGGGCGCCGCAGCCGGTGCTGTCTGTGCGATCACCTCCAGAGTTTCGGGGTCGATCTTCAGAATCGCAGAGTCCCGGACCGGGGGCCTGCCAACCGAGGCCGTTACGAAGACCGCGTCGGCGGCTTCGCTGTAGATCGCCTGATACAGCCCGCGCGCCACAGGGGCGGAGGTGATTTCGAAGGCATCCCCGCCCGAAATCGGCACATCAGGCGAGATTTTCATATCTACCACGGTCGCGGCTGCAGGGTTCTCGGCAATCACGACCAGCGGCTGAAGCCCGGTCGCCGCATCGTCTGAAAGGGTCAGATCAAAGCTGAAATTCCCCTCAGCATCGACGCTCAGCGGGCCTTCCGTGTTCAGCACGTTCGGGCCGCGCATCAGGGTGATCTGCTGGCCCGCGATCAGCCCCTCGCCGGTGACGGTCGCCGCATCGCCCGGATTCAGCGCAGAGCCGTCGGCGGCTTCCACGCCGACATTGCCTTTAAAGACGTCATTGGTTTCCGTGAACGGAGTCTGTGCGACGGTTGGCAGGGCTGCAAAGACAGCGACAAGAGAGCAAGTGCCCAGCAATGCAAGGCGAAAATCGGATTTCATAGTGATCTCCTTATGAGAAAGGTCCTACGGCTTGCCTTCTCATCGGCTGGCTGCGCAGATTGCAGCACTATATTCCAGATTAAAATTGTCAACCATAAGCTGCGACTTAAACCATCCTTGCCGCGATAATTTCTGCGATCTGGTCCGAGGCGTCCGGCGAGGTCGTCTCTGCGTGCAGGAAAGGCACGGAAAGCTGCTCGACATACGCGGCATGAGGCAGCCACATATCGCTGCTCAGATCACGGTCCTTGTGGTCAAGACCGGCGCGGATATGGGTCAGCCGCCCGGAAAATACGGCGTGATGATGACCCCGGACAAGACGGTTGGTGTCGGTTACAACACGCACAACCCCGTCCAGCACGCGGTCAGGCAGCGCACCAAGCGCGGTATCGCCCCGCTTCAGAAACGCCAGAACCTTTTCGCGCGTGTCCAGGTCGCGATGCGCCTCCGGGTCATGACCGGCGATGGCCAGAAGCGCACGAAGCGCTGCCATCGCGTCAGGTTCCGGCTCGGACCGCCAGGCTTCGGCCGGATAGCTGTCCAGCAGCGCGACCAGCCCGACGGCGCGGCCGCGCGATTCCAGCTCGGTCGCCATCGCATGGGCGATAATTCCGCCGACAGACCAGCCGAGAAGATGGACCGGGCCGCTTGACGCCTTCTCCTCCACCAGCGACGCATAGTGGCGTGCCAATGCGGTCAGGCTCGGCGGCATTTCCACGTCCGGATCAAGCCCCGGATGCTGGATCCCCCAGACAGGCCGACCGGGCGCGATCCCGCGGGCAAGATGGCGATAGCCCCAGGACAGTCCGCCGGCAGGATGGACGATGAACAGCGGCGGCGCGTCCGGGTTTCCATCGGCAAGCCTGATCAGCGGGCCGAGCCCGTCTGCCACCACGCCGCGCGCCAATGCGTCAGCCATATCTTGCAGCACGGGTGCTTCAAACACCGTGCCGAGGCCGGGTTTCGCGCCGGTTTCCTCTTCGATCCGCAGGATCAGCCGGACCGCCGTTAGTGAGTCGCCTCCAAGCGCAAAGAAATCCGATTCCGCCGTGGCAGGTTCGGGCAGGTGAAGAATTTCGGCAAAAAGCCGCGCCAGCAATTCCTCGCTTGCCGTTTCGGCGGCGCGACCGCTGGCACGGAAGGACGGCTCCGGCAGGGCTTTGCGATCCAGCTTGCCGTTTGGCGTCACCGGCATGACATCCATCGCGATTTCAGCCACGGGAACCATATAGGCAGGCAGCCTCGCTGCAAGCGCCTGAGCCAGCTTTCCGGCGTGGTAATCGCCGTCAGGGATCAGATAGGCGACCAGCTTCCTGTCGCCGTGCCGATCCTCCCGGGCCAGCACCACCGTTTCCCGGGCGAGGCCGGTTCCCATGATCGCCGCCTCGATCTCGCCCAGTTCGATGCGGAGGCCGCGAATCTTGACCTGATGATCGCTGCGGCCAAGAAACACGACCGCACCGTCATGGCGCTGCCTTGCCACATCGCCGGTTGCATATAAGCGTTGATGCGGGTCGGCTGGATCGGGGATGAACCGCTCGGCAGTCAGATCATCTCGGCCAAGATAACCCCGCGCAAGCTGCGCGCCGCCCAGATAGAGATTACCCGCAAGGCCGGGCGGTTGAGGGCGCATCCGGTCGTCCAGCACCGAAAGCCGGGTGTTCCACACCGGCCAGCCGATCGGCACTGGGTTCGACGCATCTACCGGCGTGGCGGGCCAGTAGCTGACATCGACCGCCGCTTCGGTCGGTCCATACAGATTGTGCAGCTCCGCCCCGATACGCCGGTGAAACCGGTTGCGCAAATCGGCTGTAAGCTCCTCGCCCGAGCAGAACACACGCCGCAGCGACAGACCTTCGCTTTCCGGCGCGGCCAGAAAGGCCGACAGCATCGAGGGGACGAAATGAATGGTCGTGATATCGTGCCGCCTTATCAACTCAGCATGCATCCTCGGATCGCGATGCGCAGCGGGCGGCGAGATGACCAGCGTGGCACCCGTTATGAGTGGCAGGAAAAATTCCCAGACTGACACATCGAAACTCGCGGGCGTCTTTTGCAGGATGCGGTCATCCGGCCTGATCCGGTAATGCGAAGCCATCCAAAGCAGCCGGTTCACAATCGCGCCATGTTCGACAGCAACCCCTTTCGGCGCGCCGGTCGAGCCAGAGGTGAAGATGACATAGGCCAGATCGGAGGGGGCAGGCCTGACGCTGTTGCCGCCCGTGCGTGGCCAATCATCGGTCATCAGCATTGCCGCGTCGCGGGGCAGTTTCGCGGCCAGATCGGGGCTTGTCAGCACCGTCACCGGCTTGGCCTGCCCGATGATCCCCGACAACCTGTCCGGCGGATGTTCAGGATCAAGCGGCAGATAGGCCGCGCCCGCGCGCAGAATGGCAACCAAGGCCACTACCAGTTCAACCGAGCGTTCCAACGCCACCGCCACGATCCGATCCGGCCCCGCACCCGTCTGCATCAACCGATGGGCAAGTGCTGCGCTGCGCTGATCAAGCTGCGCATAGCTGAGCTTTGTGCCGCCGAATTGAAGCGCGGTTGCTTCTGGCGTGGCCCTCATCCGGGTTTCGATCAGTTCTGGCAGCGTCGTATCAGGCAACGGATGACGCGCCGCAGCGACCTGTTTTTCAAGCGTCGCAATTTCTGCCGGGCTGGCCGTGGGAATTTCTGCAAGCCTGTCGGAAGAAAGCGCGCCCAGCAGAAACTCTGGCAGCCGCAAGGAATGACCGGCGACGTCCGGCTTGCTGTAAAGATCAGGATTGGCATCGACCTCGAACAAAATACCAGCCTCCGGATCGCCGCGAAACGTCAGCGTCAGATCATCGACCGCACCCGCGCCGAGGATATGCAGCGCGACCTTCAACCCGGCGAATTGCGGCGGTCTGTCGAATGGCTGAACATTGACAAGCGGCCCGTAGAGCCGTCGCGCGCCGCCGATCAGGCCCAGTTCACGCCGCAGATATTCGCTGCGATAGAGACCGTGCCGGCGGGCCTGTCGCATGTCGTCAGCTAGCTCTGAAAGAAAATCAGCCGTCAGGCGGTCTTCATCCGGTGCCACCTTCTGCGGCAGCACGTTCATCGCCATGCAGGGGATCCGTGCAATCGGCCTGCCAAGCCGGGCCATGAAGGGCAATCCAACGGTGATGCTGCCCCCGGTCCAGCGCGCCAGATAAGCCGCCGTCAGACTGGTCAGCACATCCGCCCAGTTCTGCCCCCCTTGCTTTGCAAAGAGGTTGAGCCGTTCCAGCAGCTTCTCCGGTAGCCAGCGGCTTTCGCGCAGGAAATGCCTGGCGGTGACCGCCTGCGGACCTGCAGGGCCGGTGACTTCGGCCATGTCGCTCAGCCTGTCGTGCCACCAGAGGCGCGCGGCCTCCCGTCTGTCCGCACTGCGCCATTTGCTGTCATCGTTCAGCACTTCCCCGTATGCAGGAAAGGGCATTGGTGCCTTACCCGACCCGATCAGCGCATTGTAATGAGCCGCGATCTGGTTGGTCACCAGCACCATTCCGTAACCGTCAATGGCCAGATGATGAATACGCTCGTAAAGCAGGTGATGCTGCGCGCCGAGGCGGAACAGGGTAAACGCCGCAACCGGTTCACGCGCCAGATCAAGCGGACGCTCGCTGTCGGTTTCCATCCGGGTCAGGGCTTCGCGCCAGGGTTCATCGCAATGCGTCAGATCCTCGACAGAAAGTGCCAACGGTCCGGGATCGCACCACTGAACCGGCCCGTCCGGGGTCTGCCGAAAACGCAGATGCAGGGCCTGCGCCTCTTCCGTCGTCAGCCGGACCGCCTCGACCAGCGCATCCGTGTCGAGCGGCCCGGTCATTTCGAGATATTGCCCGGTATTCAAGATCGGATTGGCGGGATCGAGCGCTTGCGCATACCACAGCCCCTCCTGCGCTTCCGTAAGGCGGTGCAGGGTTGAGGGCGGTTCGCCTCGTTCGCCGGAATCAGCGGGACCGGAAAAGGTGGTGTTTATCGTCACGTTTTCGCCACCGTCATTGGAGAGCGTCACGGCGGATACGCCGGCGCACGATGCTTCGATCTATTTTAATTCGTTCAGGCATAGCAACTTGCGCAGCCTTGATCCCCCCAGCCCCAGCCTGAGTTCGTCGAGCCTTTTCGGGGTGACGGCAAGGGCGGACCCAATCGCCGGGGCGGCGAGTGCGGGGACGTCATGTCCCGCCTCGGCCTCTTTCAACAGCAGCCGGTTCAGCCGCGCGGCTGGCTGGATCTCAGGCTTACTCACCCAAGGATGAGCGATCCCTGCCCAGAGTGCCATCTGCAATGCCTGATTCAGCAGACCGGGTCGCCCCTTGAACGGCGCGATCTGCTCAAGGCGATCAAAACGCAGCGATTCCTTCTTGAGAGCATCCAGAAGCGGCCCGAAAATTGCGGCATCGCCCTGAACAGGGCCGATGGTGGTCTCGAACCGTAACGCGCCCGCAGGGGGCGCATCGGGCAGCAGCGTCCATTCGCGGTCACGCAGCATCTGCAAATGCGCCTTATCGCTCGCCGGTTCCGCGGGTTTTCCAAAGAGATCGTACCGCAAGGGCTGATTTCTGGCCATGTCCTTCATGGTCTCGCGAAGGACGACATCCTTGATCGGTAGAATGGACTTGGCGGCGGCCTCGGGCAGCGAGACGGCGTCGATATTCTCAATCGGCTTCGCACTGCCCAGCCAGCGCAAACCATGCTGCGACATCAGGCCGTGAACTTCAGCAAAGCCGAGCGGCGTGAAATTCGGGTTCAGATATTCATGCGCCAGATAGGCTGGACGCTCATCCAGCAGTGTATCCAGCGTTTTCTCTGCATGAGGATGCAACTGGAAGAAACCGGCCTTCGCCTTGCGCATGGCCTGAAGCAGCGCCAGCCCTTCGGCAATCGGATCGGGCCTGTCCGCCACGGCACGGAACACGGCATGAAAGGCGCGGAATGCGGCCCCGCCCGGCTCGCTCATGTAATGCAAGGCGGCGAGGCCCCGAGGGTTCAGAACGCCCGCAGAGGTCGCGGCTATGGCGCTACGCACGCGGTCCGGCACCCATGACAGGACGCCGTGGCAGACGACGAAATCGAAAGCGCCCTCAACCGCGCCCGGATCGGTCAGGTCGGCGCAGATGAAGGTGACGTTCTCCAGCCCGGCAGCATCGGCGCGGGCCTTTGCCATCGCGATATGCTGAGGGTTGAGGTCGATCCCGACAAAGCGCATCGCCGGATTGGCAGCCGCCAGCACAGCAACCCCGAAACCCTGCCCGCATCCAAGCTCACACCAGCTTCCGTCGCGTGCCGGAGCGGGCCGACCGAGCGCCTCGCTTACAGCCGAAAGCCACAGGGGTGACTGCTCCCTGTGGAAGAATGCCGGATAGACGACGTTCTGAAGATAATCCCCGGTCATACTACCGTTGTCGCGCGTTGAAAATGCAGACCGGGGCGACCGGAGCCGCCCCGCCAAAGTTCGGACCCGTATCAGAAAGACTGTTTCAGAGACAGGTAGAAGGCCCGACCGGGTTCGTTATATGTATTCGCACCGCCACCGGAATCCGTCCTGAGGATGGTCTTGTCGAAAACGTTGGAGACACCGCCGGCCACGCGCGAGTTTTCGTTGATGTCCCAGACTGCGCCGAGATTGACCAGCGTATAAGGATCGCGGGTCGTCGTCTCTTCAAATTCCGACTTGGTCGTCGAATTAACGCTTGCCGCTTCGATTTCACCGTAATGCGTAGCTGACAGGGTAAACGTCAGATCAGGTGTCGCATACCAGTCGAGCGCCGCGTTGATCGTGTAGTCGGGCACAAGGCTCAGCGGCTGGCCATCACCATTTTCCGACTTGATCATCTTGGTGAAGTTCGCGTTGAAGGCGAACTGGCTGCCGATCGGGGTCGCGAAATTCCCCTCAAGACCCGAGATGACGGCATCGGGCTGGTTTTCCCAACGGAACAGACGGTTTTCCACAGCCCCGGTGTTTTCCTGAACAAAGCCCGAGCCGATGCGGTTGTCGTAGTCGTTGTGGAAATAGGTCAGGCTGGCATTGACATCGTTCAGCCCCGTATAGGCCACGCCGATTTCCTTGTTGAAGCTGGTCTCGGGCTCAAGATCCGGGTTGCCGAGGACATAGCACGGACCGCTCAGACGCTCACCGGCGACATAGGGGCAGCCCATGCCTCGCGTGACATAGACGTAGTTCGGGTTGAGCTGATACAGGTTCGGTGCCTTGAACGCCCGCGCGATACCCACCTTCATCGACCATTCATCGTTGAAATCATAGGTGGCGTTGAGGCTTGGCGACAGATTGCCGCCGAAATTGTCGTTGTGGTCGTAACGCAGCGCGGGCGTCAGCGTAAGCTGGTCGGTCCACTCGATATTGGCTTCGGCATAGATCCCGATGGTGTTCTGCTCGGTCTTGGGGTCGCGGTCCGCGCCCTCGGACGGGATGCCAAGCTGTGCTGCCAGATCCTCGTTCAGCCCGCCACGGATCGAGATTGCGTCGTCCAGAAATTCGCCGCGATAATCGGCACCCAAGGTCACGCGGCTGTCGCGGCCCGCAAGTGTCATCGGCAAAATCCATTCCGTCTTGGCCGAGATATTGTCCAGCGTGATCGTGCTGAACGCCGTCGCGTCATTTTCGCCGTCACCGTCAGTATCAATGCATTGGGTGATATTGTCTTCGACGCCGCCTGCCGTACCGGCGCAGAGACGCGTATTGTCGGTCTGCTCCCATTGCAGATAGCTGTTCGATTCACCGAAACCATATTCGCCCCGATGCGTCATCGCCAGCGTGCGCCGATACATGCGGTTGGTTTCGGTGCCGATCAGATTCTGATCGCCCACATCTTCCTGAACGCTGCCGTTGCGCGAGTCGCCCGCGTATATATTGCCCTGACGCGAAAAATTCGCCTCGAAATCAATTTCATGCCCCGGCGCGGCATTCCAGGTCAGAAGCGCACCGATATCCTTGTTGACGACACCCTCGTTCCCGGCCAGCGCCGGATCGTCCTCCAGCACCGCGCCGCTGTCCGGATCGATATTGGGGCGCGTCGGATTGATGTCCGGCTCGTCCGCGTCCGTTTTGTTATAGTTGCCGAACAGCCGGAACGTCAGCCGCTCTCCGGCCGGTCCCGCGATCATGAAATTCGTGCGTTTGGTCGCGCCTTCCTTGTCGCTTTCGGGAAACTCCAGATGCGCGCCCAGCTGTCCCATGAACGTATCGGGACGCTTGGTGATAATATTCACGACGCCACCCGATGCGCCCGATCCGTAACGTGCTGCTGCGGGTCCGCGAATGACCTCGATCCGCTCAACCAGTTCTGCCGGCACCCAGTTCGAATCCCCGCGCGTGTCGCGCTCGCCACCACGGCTCATCTTGACCGAATTGCGCGACAGCACCGGCTTGCCGTCGATCAGGATCAGCGTGTTCTCCGGACCCATACCGCGAATGTCGATCTGTCGCTGGTTTCCCCTTTGTCCGGTTGCTGTTGCGCCGGTCAGGTTTACACCCGGCTGCCTGCGCACAGCCTCGGAAATATCATTGGTGACAGGGCGTTTCTCAAGGTCTGCCTCGGTAATATTCGACACGCCGAGCGCCTGCAAAGCCTGTTCTTCGGCCGTCAGGACAATCGTGTCGAGCACGATAGCATCCCCCGGCGCGGCGACCTCCTGCGCCAGTGCAGAAACAGACATGCCGCTCAGCAGCAGTCCAAGCGCAGTCGTTGTCCGTAATTTCTGTTTGGCGGTGAACATGACCAGGTCTCCTGAAATAATAGGCGTGAGAGCTGGCAGACCTGCTGGCCGAGGTTAATTTAGGCGACTCTTTTAGTGCGGTATAGCTTTATCGAATAGAACGCCGCGCTGCTATTCGCGGGCGTTGTTTAATTGTCACAAGGAGAGGCCGGGACGGACACGCATGTTGAGTGGGTTGCTGAAAGCCTGTGGAACATCAGCTTGTCAGGATGACCGGGCAGGCACGGCGCGGATGGGTCATGACGCAGACATCCTGCCGGTAGACGCTGCCGATCAACTCTTCGGTCAACACCTCCCACGGGGTACCCTCCGCCGCGATGGCGGCGTTGCGCATCAGCACAATCCGGTCGGCATGCGCTGCCGCAAGGTTCAGATCGTGCAGCACGGCCAGAACCGTTGCGCCGTTCCGGGCCAGTTCCACAGCGCCGCTCAGAACCCGTTCCTGATGGCGCAGATCGAGCGCGGCGGTCGGTTCATCCAGCAGGACAACCGGGCATTCCTGCACCAGAACCCGGGCGAAGGTGGTCCGCGCCTGCTCGCCGCCGGACAGCGTCTGCGCATCGCGCCACGCCATATGTGCGATCTCCGCCTGCGTCATGGCGGCATCAATCACTGTCGCGTCATCATCAGGCGGCAGGTCACGAAAGGCGCGGCCCATGCCGACGACCTCATGCACCTGATAGCCGAAGCGGATGGAGGAGCCTTGCGGAAACACGGCGCGGATCTGCGCCAGATCACGCACGCTGTAGTGCTTCATTGGCTTGCCGTTCAGCCGGACCTCACCCCGATCGGGGACGAGATCACCGGCAATGACCGACAAAAGCGTGGACTTTCCGGCCCCGTTCGGCCCGACCAGAGCGGTGACAGTGCCGGGCCGACAGGTCAGGCTGACATCGTCCAGCAGCAGCTTGCCTTCGACGCTGAGGCTGACATTGCATACCTCAATCACGATTGCGCCCCCCGAGCCTTGCCGCGCCAGATCATCCACAGGAAGAACGGCCCGCCGAGCGATCCCATGATGACACCGATAGGCACCTCGTTCGGCGGGTCCATCGTCCGCGCAGCCAGATCAGCCAGCATGACCAGAAGCCCGCCTCCGACTGCGGAAAACGGGATCAGCTTGAGATGGCCGGGGCCGATCAGCAGCCGGAAGATATGCGGAACGACCAGCCCGACGAAGCCGATGGTGCCATTGAACGACACCGCCGCGGCGACCAGCAGCGCGGTCACAAAGATCAGCTTGCGCCGCAGGCCCTTTACATCGACACCCAGATGCCGCGCTTGTCTTTCGCCGAGCGCCAGCAGATCCAGCGGCCGCGCCCACGCCATCAGCAGCGCAATACCCGCAATCGCAGGAATAATGGTAATCCCGACGGTCAGCCATTTCGCTGAAGACAGTGACCCCATCGACCAGAAGGTCAGGGTCTGAAGCTGATCGGCGGTCGCCAGATAGGTCAGATATCCGGCAAAGGCCCCGCCGATGGCATTGACCGCGATCCCGACCAGCAGCAGCCGCGAACTGTCGGCGCCCTCACGTCCGGGCCGGGCAAGGCCATAGATCAGAAACGTCGTAGCCACACCGGCGGCAAATGCACCAATCGGCAGCGTCCAGATCCCGAAGGCCGAGATCTGGAGCACGATGACCGCAATCGCCCCCAGTGACGCGCCCGAAGACACGCCCACAATGCCCGGATCGGCCAGCGGATTGCCGAACAGCCCCTGCATCGCTGCCCCACAGGTCGCAAGGCTCGCACCGACAATGATGGCCGTGACGCTGCGCGCCAGCCGCAAGTCCCAGACCACGGCGGCATTCAGCGCCTGATCCGCATCAAGCTCTGCCCCCGAAAATCGGGAAGACAAGGCCGCCGCAAGTTCGCTCAAGTTCAGCGAAACCGGCCCGATTGCGATTGTCGCAAGAAAGGTAACCACAAAGAACACTGCGAGCAGCGTTGCGATGAGGGCGGTCCGGTCTGCCGGGCGCTGCGGCGCAACGGGTGAGGCATCGAAGTCGGATCGTATTGATGTCACGGAAACATCTCCGCCAAAGCCTCGGCCAAAGCCAGTGTAGCTATCCCGCTGGAGGCGGCATCGGCGCGGACGTGTAATTCCTGCATGACGATCAACCGCTTGTTCTGACCGGCAGGCGTATGCGCAAGCCCGGGATAGTTCAGCCAGATCTGGTCCGGATCGCCAAACATCGGCAGTTCCGCTGCCGAGATGATGACCACATCCGGGGCCATCAGAATGACACCTTCAGGCGTGACCGAGCGATAACGGTCCATGCCGACATCCGCCGCGGCATTCTCTGCCCCGACCCGGCGGATCAGATTATGCACCGCCGTTCCCGTCCCGCCCGCAGAAAAACTGCCGCCCGCCCCCTGTTTCGAGGCGTGGAGGATACGCAGCGGACGCTCCGCGCGCGTTATGGTTTCGGCCTGCGCATAATCGGCCAATATCGCTTCGTTGAGTTTATCACCCCTGTCCTTCAGCCCGAGCAAAGCGGCCATACGCGTGACCTTCTCGGTGGCAGGCAGGGTCCGGTCGATCAGTTCGGTCGGGATTTTGATGGCATCGAGGCCGGTCAGCAGGCGTTCATATCTTACATTCGAAGCCACCACCACGCCGGGCCGCATGGCGGCGATCCCTTCGACCCCAGCAGTCTCCCGCATCTTCACCGGCGTATCCCCGATCCCCGGCAGATCGACCGCATCCGGGCGGGCGAGGATGCGATCCGCAGCGCCAAGCGCAACCGCGATCTCAACCAGATCGGTGCCCAGAAGGACCAGATCCCGTGGGCCTGCGCCGGTTTGGTCAGCTTCAAACAACTGCGGATAGGCCAGCCGGTCGGTAACGTCGATGGTTTCCGCCATGATGGGACGGGCCAGCAGGACCAGAAATGCGGCTGATATGACGCGAAACATGGATGCCTCAGGGTTAACTGGCAGGAACGAACGGACGGAGGACAGGACATTCGCCCGACCCCCATCCGTTTGCTTGCGATCAGAACGTGCTTGTCAGACCGACGAAGTAGCGACGGCCGTCATTATAATTGGTCGTACCGAAGGTCTTGTCGCCGACATTGTAAACCGCTGCGCTGGCGCGGAAATTGTCGTTGACGTCATAATGCACGCCGATATCAAACGTGGCGTGCTCTTCAACGAAGGACGATCCGGTATCGAAGGTATCGCTGCGATACTGCGCGTTCGCCCAGGTATTCAGCGCCGGAGTTGCCTGCCAGTCGACGCCGATATTGACGACGTGGCGCGGATTGTTGTTGAACCGCTCGCCCTCGGCCTCGCCCTTTGTGATCTTGCTGTCGGCATAGGTGTAGTTCATCGCGATATCGACATCGCCCAGCGAGAAATCGGCGGTCGCTTCGATGCCGCTCAACTCGGCACGGTCGCGGTTTACATATTGACGGATCCACTGGTTGGGGTCGCCATTTGGCCGCTGCCCGCAATCGGTGTCGACGGCAATATCACAGACCGTATTCCGGTCGATGCCGTTCTTGAAGCGGGTGTGATATGCGGTCAGGCCAAGCTGCGCCCCGCCCGCACTTTCCCAGATCGCGCCGATTTCGAAATTGGTGGTTTCTTCGGGTTTCAGATCGGTATTGCCCTGATCGCTGCCGCGTCCGCCACCGGCAGACTCAAAGATATTGCTGTCGGCCTGTTTCAGTGACGGCACATTGTAACCGCCGCTGACACCGCCCTTGATGGTCAGCGCATCGGTCGCATGCCACACGCCATAGACGCGGGGCGTGACCTTGGATCCATATTTCTCGTTATCGTCGTAGCGCAGACCCATCGTCACGGTCAGATCGTCATTGATGCTGTAGTTATCCTCACCGAACAACGCCCAGTGCCAGCGCTCCATCGCTGCATTCGGTCTCGCGTTCTGGTCGCGCGGATCGGACAGGAAGCGGTCCAGATCATGCACGGTTTTTTCATCGCGATAATCGATGCCGACGGTCATCTCATGATTGCCGAAAGCCATGTTTGTTTTCGAGTTGAAGTTCAGCATCTCGTAGCCCGAGACGTTATTACCATTCTCGAAATCGACATCCTCGAAGGTCACGAAGGAGGTGGTTTCATACCCCGTACCCCAGCTGAGATTATGCCGGATGCTATAGTTCATCCGGTCGACGCCGATCCCGTTCGAGTCGCCGGTTTCCAATGTGGTCGTCTCGGTATCGTTCGTGCTCGAAGCGACCTCGAAGGAAAGATCCTGCATATCGTTGAGGACCCAGTTCAGCCGCGCGCCGAGCGATTTCCGGTCGATCTCCTGCGACTGCAATGTGTCACCGCTGCGACCAGACACAACCATCCTGTCCTTGTCGCGGTCGTGATACGACCCGAACAGCGCCAGCCCGAGCCGATCCGAAACCGGACCGCTGAGATAGAACCGCGCCTCGCGCGCATCACCCGCATCCCCGTTCTTGTAGCTGGTCAATCCGACCGTGGTCGAACCGGACCAGACATCTGCAACAGGTTTGGTGATGATATTGATCACGCCGCCCGATGCGGCAGAACCGTAAAGCGAGGACATCGGCCCACGGATCACCTCGATCCGCTCGATGGCCGACGGCGGCGGCAGATAGGTCTTGGCGAGGCCGCTGCCATAGCCGTTATAGGTCGCTTCCTGCGAGTTGCCGATTGGTTTGCCATCGATCAGCGTCAGAACATATTCCTCACCGAGGCCCCGGATCGACACCTGCTCCCCGCCCGAACGCGAAGACGGCGCGCTGACAACCACGCCGGGAATATCACGCATCACATCCGCAACACTGGAATAGGGCTTCGACGCGATATCATCGCTGTCGATCACCGTAATCGTCGCCGGTGCATCGACAATCTGCTGCGCGAAGCCCGCCGCCGTGATGACAATGGTATCCAGAACAACCGGATCGCTTTCGGCGGTGATTTCTTGCGCTAAAACGGGCAGTGCTGCACCACCCAGCAAAGCACCTAACGTGCCGGTTACAAAGCGATAGTAATATGCGGATTTCATCTCGGCCTTCCCATCATGTTAAAGGATCATGAGGCTGGCCGTTCTGCTCGCGGCGCAGATGCTAGGTATCTTCGGCCGGGAAATGAACACTACCCGTCAGTTCATGGGCATTTTACTATGCTTGCTCCCAAATTAGTTGCCGATCCGCACCACTTGTTTTCTTGTTTTGTTGCGGTGCAAAACTACTTCAGCAACTTCACAATCCGCACCCCGAATTTCCTAATGCATTGATTATAAAATCAATAAATTATCAGTGTTAGTGTATCGACTACAATAACGCCGTCGTCTGAAGCGTTTCGGCGGCGGTTCTGAGACTTATCTAAGAACGAAGACCCAGGGTTCTTGGCGGCGTTAAATGTCTCTCCCGCCGTCATTGTCCATGCTCAGGCGTGTTTCGGTGGACAGGGCCGCCGTGACAAACAGGCCGGTCAGCACATTTCAGTAACGCATAATCCGAAAATCACCGAATAGGCCCCCTATCCTTCCCTTACAACTTCACCCGCTTCAGCCTCAGCGCATTAGCAATGACGGAGACCGAGGATAGCGACATGGCGGCCGCTGCGATCATGGGTGACAGGAGCACGCCGAAGACCGGGTACAGCACGCCGGCGGCGATCGGGATGCCTGCCGTGTTATAGGCGAATGCGAAGAACAGGTTCTGGCGGATATTGCGCATCGTTGCCACGGCCAGCTTGCGGGCGCGGACGATGCCGGTCAGGTCGCCGCCGAGCAGGGTCAGGCCGGCGCTTTCGACCGCCACATCGGCGCCGGTTCCCATGGCGATACCGACATCTGCCGAGGCGAGGGCCGGTGCATCGTTCACGCCATCCCCTGCCATAGCGACCTTGCGGCCCTTGTCGCGCAGGCCGTCGATCAGATCCTTCTTGCCCTCGGGCAGCATTCCCGCGCGGACCTCGTCAATACCCAGCTGCGATGCGACCGCCTGCGCCGTGCGTTCATTGTCACCCGTGGCCATGATCACCCTGATCCCCTGTTCATGCAGGTCGCGGATCGCAGCCCCGGCGGTAGATTTGATCGGATCGGCGACGGCGACGAGGCCTGCCAGCTTTCCGTCCAGCGCCACGAACATCGCCGTCTTGCCTTCACCCCGAAGACGGTCGGCGGTATCCTCGCCCGTATCGCAGTCGATGCCGAGTGATTTCATCAGCGCATTGTTGCCAAGCGCCACATCGCGGCCATCAACCTTGCCGATGACGCCCTTGCCGGTGATCGCCTCGAACTCCTCCCCACTGCCAAGGCCCAGACCGCGTTGCTTTGCACCGTCGACAATCGCTTCGGCCAGCGGATGCTCGGAAGCGCGCTCCAGTGCGGCGGCGGCGGACAGCAATTCATCCTCGGGGACATCTCCGAAGCTGGTCACATCGGTCAACGCCGGCTTGCCTTCGGTCAGCGTGCCGGTCTTGTCGACGATCAGCGTATCGACATCGGCCATCAGCTCCAGCGCCTCGGCATTCTTGACCAGAACGCCCGCCTGCGCGCCGCGCCCGGCAGCTGTGGTGATCGAAATCGGCGTCGCCAGCCCAAGCGCACAGGGGCACGCGATGATCAGCACCGAGACAGCCGACGCGATGGCGAAGACGAAGGACGGGCTGGGGCCAAAGATCAGCCAGACGATGAAAGCCAGAATGGCGATCACCACAACCGTCGGCACGAAAATGGCGGACACGCGGTCGGCCAGACCCTGGATCGGCGCCTTGGACCGCCGGGCGCCTGCCACCATCTGCACGATCTGCGCCAGCACGGTATCTGCGCCCACATCGGTGGTGCGGATTGCCAGCGAGCCGTTCTTGTTGATCGTGCCGCCGGTCACGCGGTCGCCTTGGACCTTTTCGACCGGCACGGGTTCGCCCGTGATCATACTTTCATCGACCGAGGAGCGCCCCTCGACCACTTCGCCATCAACCGGCACGCTGTCGCCGGGCCGCACCCGCAACAGGTCGCCGGCCATGATATTCTCCAGCGGTGCGTCGTATTCCGTGCCATCCGGCAGGATCCGGCGCGCCATCTTTGGTGCCAGATCCATCAGCGCGCGGATAGCGTCGCCGGTTCGTTCACGCGCCCGTAGCTCCAGCACCTGCCCGACGAACACCAGCGCAACAATGACCACGGCGGCCTCGTAATAGGTGCCGACGGTTTCGCCCATACGGTATTCTTCAGGGAAGATACCCGGCAGGAAGGTCGCAAACAGCGAATAGAGATACGCCGCCCCGACCCCGAGGGAAATCAGCGTCCACATATTCGGGGAACGGTTCCGAAACGAATCCAGTCCGCGCTGGAAGAAGGGCCGCGCCGCCCACAGCACAATCGGCGTTGCCAGAAGGAACTCCAGCCAAATCGCCGTCCGGTGTCCGATCCAGTCGCGGACCGGAATGCCGACCATCTCCCCCATCGTCAGGATCAGCAGCGGCACAGCCGCTGCAACGCTGATCCACAGCCTGCGGGTGAAATCGGTCAGTTCCTCACTCGGCTCATCCGAGGGGACCATCGGTTCAAGCGCCATGCCACAGATCGGGCAGGCACCGGGTTCGTCGCGGATGATCTCGGGGTGCATCGGGCAGGTCCATTGCGTGCCTGCGGGGGTCGATGTCTCAACCCGGGCCGCGGCACCGGATGCGTAGAACCACGGATCGCCGTCGAATTTCGACTGACACCCATCGGAGCAGAAATAGAAGGTTTCGCCGTCATATTCGCGCTGCCGAGCCTCCGGTTTGATGGTCACCTGCATGCCGCAGACCGGGTCAATAGCCTTACCCTCTTCAGGCATCGCGGGCGCGCCGTGAGATGTCGTATCCGAAGCGGAATTGCCGTGAGAACCGTGGTGCTTGTGATCCATGAACGTCCCTCTCGCAAATACCTGTAGGGGGTATATTTTTCTTGTCCTATACCCCAGCAGGGTATAAATCAAGTCCAATTTCCGAGCCGCGGAGGCAATTCATGCCGCATAGCAAGCAAAACAGTGACGCAATCCTGAAACGCCTGTCGCGATTGAACGGTCAGGTGCAAGGCGTCTCGCGCATGGTCGAAGAAGGCCGGTACTGTGTCGATATTCTGAACCAGACGGCGGCCATCCGGTCCGCCCTTCGGGCGGTCGAGCGTCTGCTTATCGAAGATCACGCCCGAAGCTGCATGGAAGACGCGATCCAGTCCGGTGATCAGGAACGTCAGCGTGTCATGTTCCGCGAAGTCGTCGGCTTGCTGGAAAAAGTTCGCGAATAAGGCGCGGCCTCTGAGGCCAGCGGCATGAACCCGGCACCTTCCTTCGCGTCGCGCCGGGCCACAGGTCAGGCGATAGGGTGGTCTGCTTACCGGGCCGCAGTGGTGTTGACCCTGCTGATCAGCTCCGCGCCGCTTTCCTTACGTTCGGAATAGCGATCAACGAGATGCTCACGAATATCGCGCGTCAGAAGCGTGAAGCGGACCAGCTCTTCCATCACATCGACGATCCGGTCGTAATAGGGCGACGGTTTCATCCGCCCTTCCTCGTCGAACTGCTGGAACGCCTTGGGGACAGAGGACTGGTTGGGGATCGTCAGGCAGCGCATCCAACGGCCAAGGATGCGAAGCTGGTTCACGGCGTTAAAGCTCTGCGAGCCGCCGGAGACCTGCATCACCGCCAGCGTCTTGCCCTGTGTCGGGCGAACTGCGCCGAGCGATAGCGGGATCCAGTCGATCTGGGTTTTCATGATGCCGGTCATCGCGCCATGCCGTTCCGGCGACGACCAGACCATGCCGTCGCACCATGTCACCAGATCGCGCAGTTCCGCGACCTTCGGATGATCGACCGGGGCATCGTCCGGCAAAGGCAGGCCGGACGGGTTGAAGATCCTTGTCTCAGCCCCGAAGCGTTGCAGGATCCGCGCGGCTTCCTCGGCGGCGAACCGCGAAAAGCTGCGTTCCCGAAGCGAACCATAAAGCAGCAAAAATTTCGGCGGAGACGTCGTTCTTGCGGCCGGAAAGAGAGAGTTCGGATCAATTGTCCTGAAATGGCTTTCGTCGAGTGCAGGCGTGTCAGGCAATCCGGTTTCCTTCCGCATCGATAATCAGTTCCCCGTCCTCTTTGTGCAGCGGTCCCGGCGGCAGTTTTTCCAGCAGGTCGAGGACCGTTTCGGAGGGGCGGCACAGGCGCACCCCTTTCGGCGAGCACACAATAGGACGGTTCACCAATACCGGATGTTCCAGCATGGCGTCCAGCAGGTCGTCGTCCGACACGGCCGGATCGGTCAGGCCAAGCTCGGCGGCGGGCGACTTGCTGACCCGCAGTGCTTCGCGGGGCGTCAGATCGGCAGCCGCGAACAGCGCCAGAAGCTGCGGGCGTGTCCAGCCCTCTTTCAGATACTCGATCACAACCGGCTCTTCGCCGGATTTGCGGATGATGTCGAGGACGTTGCGGGATGTCCCGCAATCGGGATTGTGATGGATAACGATGGTCATGTCGTTCCTGTTATTTGACGTTGTCCTGCTGTGCCGCCTGTGGCTGGAACAGCCATGCGACGAACCATGCGGCGATCAATGCGCCGATGATCTCCGCCACGACGAAAGCCGGCACATCCAAGGGCCTGATCCCCGCGAAGCTGTCGGAGAAACCGCGCGCAATGGCAACGGCAGGATTGGCGAAGCTGGTCGAGGCCGTGAACCAGTAAGCTGCCGTGATATACAGACCGACAAGCCACGGGATCGCCTCCGCCTTGACGCGAAGCCCGATGAGGATGCTGGCAAGCAGCCCGAACGTGGCCACGACCTCCGCCAGCCATTGCCCATCCCCGGTGCGCAGCTTCTGCGAGATCTGCACCACTGGCAGGTCAAACATCGCATGCGCCAGAAAGGAGCCGAGAATGCCGCCCGCGATCTGCGCCACGACATAGCCAACCGCAAGCGTCACCGGCAATTCCCGGCGCAGCGCAAACACAAGCGTCACGGCGGGGTTGAAATGTGCGCCCGAGACGGGGCCGAACAACGTGATCAGCACGATCAGGATGGCGCCGGTCGGGATCGTGTTGCCCAGCAGCGAGACAGCATCATCGGCGGACAGCGCGTCCGCCATGATGCCCGACCCGACCACGGTACAGACCAGCAACAGGGTGCCGAGCCCCTCGGCGACGAGGCGGCGGGACGGGGTAAATGTCATGCGGTCTCGGACCCTTCCTTGGTCTTCCCGATCTCGTCCAGCTTTTCCTGAAGCGACAGCTTGTCGAGCGACTTCATCGGCAGGCTGGCAAAGATCGAAATCCGGTTGCGCAGCATCCGGTAGGTTTCACTGAAGGCGAGCCGGATTTCAGCCTCCGTCCCGGTCGCGGCGGCAGGGTCCGGCAGGCCCCAATGCGCGGTCATCGGCTGACCCGGCCAGTAGGGGCATTCTTCCGCCGCTGCCTGATCGCAAACGGTGAAGACGAAATCCATCTTGGGCGCATCCGGCGTCGCGAATTCGTCCCAGCTTTTCGATCGGGCGAAATCGGTGTTGTAATTCAGCCGCTTCAGCAGGTCGATCGTATAGGGATGCACATCCCCTTTCGGTTTCGATCCGGCAGAGAAGCCGCGAAACTTGCCGATACCTTCCCGGTTGAGAACGGCTTCGGCAATGATCGACCGGGCGGAGTTTCCGGTACATAGGAACAGCACGTTGTACTTGTCAGGCATCTCGGAATTCCTCAGCAATTACAGATTAACTCTTCGAGCAAGGGCTCGCACAGCTCCGGCTTTCCGCCGCAGCAATCCTCAAGCAGAAACGACAGCAGCCCGCGCATATGGGTCATGTCGGCGAAATATCTGATCGCCCTGCCCTCACGCTCATTCCGCACCAGCCCGGCGTGCAACAGAACCGACAGATTGGCCGACATCGTGTTCTGCCGGACATTGAGTGCGGTCGATATTTCACCGGCCAGCATCCCATCACGCCCAGCCTTCACCAGCAGGCGAAAGACATCGAGCCTTGTGTCCTGTCCAAGGGCGGCCAGAGATGTGAGAGCGCGATTCTTATCCATATATCCAAGTTAGTTGATATATGGATAAGTTGCAAGACGGAGTCGCAATTTGAATGACGAATTCAAAAGCTCAGATGATTGCCGGCAAGGGGGGCCTCCGCTATCGAGAACCCGCACCAACGCGCAGGCTCTCTGGCATGCCGGACCCGTAATACATGCGACCCGGAAAGCATGAATTGCCCTGTTCTGCCGGTCGGATCGTTAAATATCGCCGCCCTTTGACAAATGCGGCTGGTCCCGGCGCGAAAGCCGGATATAGACCCGTCAAAACAGATTCGCTTTGGGAGACCACGCTGGATAATCTGGCAGGCCAAAAAATCGTCGTCCTCGGCGCGGGCATCGTCGGGGTCTGTGTGGCACTGGAGCTACAGGCGCGCGGCGGACAGGTGACGCTGGTCGACCGCGCGGAGCCGGGTTCAGAGACGTCTTTCGGGAATGCCGGTGTCATTTCCCGTTCGTCACTGGTGCCGCTCAACAACCCCACGCTTTGGTCGAAACTGCCGCGACTGCTGACCAACCGCACATGCGCGCTGCGCTATTCGCTGCCCTTCATCCTGCGCAATCCCGGCTGGGCGATCAGCTTTCTGGCGAATGCACGGCGGGAGGCTTTCAACAAGACCGCGACCGCTCTCGACGCGCTGATCCGCCTGTCAGCACCGCTGCATCTCGATCTTCTGGCGGCGGCGAAGGAAACCGGCAGGCTCAACGACACCGGCTGGTTCTTCCTTTATCGCCGCGACGCGGATTTCCAGAAATCGGCGCTGGCGCTGAACATCTATCAACAGTTTGGGGTTCAGGCAGAAATCCTCGATGCACCGACATTGCAACAGCACGAACCCGGGTTAAAGCCGATCTTCGCGCGCGCGGTTTGGGTAAAGGACTGCTATTCCGTGAATGCTCCGGGGGCGGTCGTGCGCGCCTATGCCGATCTGTTTGCGGCGAGGGGCGGAGAAATCCGCAAGGCAGATATCCGGGAAGTTGCAAAGGACGGCGATAGCTGGCGGGTCGTGACGGACAGTTCCACGCTGAGCGCGGACAAGGTCGTCGTCGCACTGGGGCCGTGGTCGCGCAAACTGCTCGAAAGCTCGGGGATGCGGGTGCCGATGGGGTATGAACGCGGCTACCATATGCATTATTCAGGTGCGGCTTCCGGGCCTCATCCCTCCCTGACCCGTCCGGTCTTTGACGTCAGCGGCGGCTATGTTCTGTCCCCGATGGCAGAAGGGTTGCGCCTGACCACGGGCGTGGAGCTGACCGAAATCGACGCCGCCCCCAATCACGCGCAGCTCAATATGGCCGAAGCAGCCGCATATCAGGCCATCGAGCTTGGCGAACGGCTTGACCCGCAACCCTGGCTCGGCCACCGGCCAACCATGCCCGACAGCCGTCCGGTCATCGGCGAAGCGCCGAACCGCAGGGGGCTGTTTCTTGCCTTCGGCCATCAGCATATAGGGTTCAGCACCGCGCCCGGAACGGCCCGCATTCTGGCCGATCTGATGGAGCGAAAAGCGACGGAGATTCCTGCCGCACCATTCGCCCCTGAGCGATTCATACGATAGCCAGCACATCCGTCACGCGGCTTGCAAGGCCCCGGACCCCTCAGCGCTGGAAGCGCGTCGACAGAATGACCGAGGACTGGGTTCTGGCAACCCCATCCATCTCGCCAATCCTGTCAATCGTCCGGTCGAGATCGCTGATCGACGGTGCCGCCACCTCTGCAATCAGATCGACGCTGCCGCTGACCGAGTGGACCGCACTGATCTCCGGCAGGCTGCGAAGCGCCTGAACCACGCCGCCAAGCGCCTTTTCCTTCAGGACAATCATGACATGCGCGCGGACGATATTGCGCCAATAGCTGTCCGACAGCCGAACCACATATCCCGCCACCACGCCCTCACGCTCCATACGCTCAAGTCGCGCCTGAACCGTGGTCCGCGACAGCCCCAGACGACGCGCAAGGACCGCAATCGGCATCCTTGCATCCTCCGATAACACGGTCAGAAGCTGCCGGTCCTTGTCAGAAATCGTCATTTCGATGAAATTCCCCTTCGATCTGTCAGAATTTTCCGACGTTTCTATCGTTTAAGCCGCTTCAAATCAACGAACCCGCTTGGGAAACTCGGCCTGAAACCACCCGTCAGACGGAGGAAACAGGGATGGAAAAAATCGCAGTGCTCGGCCTTGGAAAGGTCGGCAGCCTTGCCGCGGAGTTGCTGAACGAGCGCGGCTTTCAGGTCACCGGCCTCGACAACGCGGTCACGGATCATGATCGCCCCTATCAGGTGAAGCCCGTCGATGTGGCAGATGTCGCGGCGCTTGAAGCGGAGCTGGCACAGGTGGACGGGCTGCTCTCCTGCCTGCCCTTTCACCTGAACATCAACGTGGCGAAAACAGCCCACGCCGCCGGCATCCATTATTTCGACCTGACCGAGGATGTGCCGACGACCAAGGCGATTATCGAACTGTCGAAAACCTCGAAAGGTCTGATGGCCCCGCAATGCGGTCTTGCCCCCGGTTTCGTCGGCATCGTCGGTGCCGATCTGATCTCCAAATTCGACGACTGCCGGTCCTGCAAGATGCGCGTCGGCGCCCTGCCCCAGCACCCGACCGGACTGATGGGCTACGCCTTCAACTGGTCGCCCGCCGGTGTCGTCAACGAATATCTGAACGATTGCGAGGTTATCGAGGAAGGGACCGTCAAATGGGTCTCGGCAATGGAATGGGTCGAGAAACACGTCATCGGCGGCGTCGAACTCGAAGCCTTCACCACCTCCGGCGGGCTCGGCACGATGTGCGAGACCTATAAGGACCGGGTGCCGAACATGGACTACAAAACCATGCGTTATCCCGGTCACGTCAAGCTGATGAATTTCTTCTTCCACGAATTGCTGATGCGTGAACGCCGGGCCGAGGCCGAGGATATCCTCGTCAACGCAAAGCCGCCGGTGAAGGACGATGTGGTCTATGTCCATGTCGCCGCCGAAGGCACGACCGGCGGCAAGCTAGCGCGAAAGGAATTCGTGCGCGCCTACTACCCGCTGGACCTCGCCGGCCAGCAGCGCCCCGCCATCGCATGGACAACCGCAAGCTCTGTCGTCGCCGTGATCGAGATGGTCCGCGAAGGCACCCTGCCACAGCAGGGCTTCCTGAAACAGGAGGATATCCCGATGGACGCACTTCTGAACACCCCGACGGGGTCGGCATTTGCGGGTGGTCTGGTTTAGGGTCTTAGCTCATTCCTGATAATGGCAATGACTGCAAGGATCGGCCCCAAAGCCTTTCACCCCCAACAGTCCAAATCAGGACCCCGGCCCGCCTCGACCGACGCGGGCCAGCAATATCACCGGCAGCAGGCCGACCAGTACAATGGCGAGTGCAGCAAGCGCGGCGTCTTCATAGGTGCCGCGCGCGGCCTCGCCATACAGATGCGTCGCGAGTGTCTCGAAGTTCAGCGGGCGCAGCAGCAGCGTGGCGGACAGCTCTTTCATGCAGTCGACGAACACCAGCAAGCCTGCTGCGGCCATTGCGCCCCGCGACAGCGGCATATGGACCTGCCACAGCGTGCCCGACACGCCGTGGCCCAGCGTGCGGGACGCCTGATCGTAGCTGCGCGGGATACGGCTGAACCCCGCCTCGACCGAACCGACGGAGATAGCAAGGAACCGCGCCAGATAGGCATAGCCAAGCGCCACGCCGGAGCCGATCAGGATCAGCCCTGTCGACAGACCCAGCCAGTTTTCGGCCAGCTTCGCGATCTGCCGGTCAAGACCCGCAACCACGATCAGAATGCCGAGCGCCAGCACCGTCCCCGGCATCGCATAGCCAAGCGTCGCAATACGCTGCGCGGCCAGCACACCGGGGCGCGGGAAAATACGGGCCGCATAGGCAATACTGACGCCGCAGACCAGAACCGCGACGGTCGCAATGGCTGACAGCAGGAAGGTATTGCGCGCCTCGGTGAGAAGCACATCGGAGAGGCCCGCGAACTGGAACCGCCTCCATGCCTCGATACTCAGATAAAGCGCCGGGATCAGAAAGCCGAGCAGCACCGGCAAAGAACCGAGTGCGAAGGCGGCGATGCCCGCCCTGCCCGACAGAACGCGCGGCGCAAAGCTGCGTCCGCGCTGCGCATTGGTCGAATAGCGCTGGCGTCGGCGGGCCCAGCGTTCCAGCGAAACAAGCGCCACGACCAGCAGCAGCATCGCCAGCGAAATCTGCGCCGCACCGGGAAGATCCGACCGCGTTACCCATGTCGTATAGATCGAGATGGTCAGCGACCGGACGCCCAGAAACTCCGACGCGCCGATATCGTTCAGCGTCTCCATCAGGGCGAGGCTGACGCCCACGGCAATGGCCGGACGCGCCAGCGGCAGCGCGACGCGACGGAACACCTGACCGCGGGTGGTGCCAAGCGCGCGCGACACCTCGACCAGATTGGCGGCCTGGGTCATGAACATCGCCCGCGTCGGCAGGTAGACATAAGGATAGAGCACGAAGCTCAGCAGAAAGATCGCCCCCGCCATTGAACGGATATCCGGCAGGCGGAAATCGCGCGGGCTGTCATAGCCCAGAATGGCACGGATCGCCCCCTGCACCGGACCCAGCGGGTGCAGCAGGTCCAGATAGGCGTAGGCGACGATATAGGTCGGCACCGCCAGCGGCAGCAGCAGCGCCCATTCCAGCACCCGGCGGCCCGGAAAATCATAAGCCGTGACCAGCCACGCGCAGCTTGTGCCAATGACCGCGACCAGCACCCCGACCCCGGCCAGAAGCATCACGGTTTGCGAGATGGCATGCGGCAACACATTCGCCGCCAGATGCGACCACAGCCCGGCCGATCCTTGCGCCGCCTGCCACAGCAGCGCGAGCACCGGCAGCAGCACCAGCCCGGCGATCAAGTATCCCGCAACGATCCAGACCCTCCCGCGTGAGCGAGAGGGTCTCGACGTTTCAGTCCGGGATGTGATGGCAGATGTGATATCCAACAGCTAACATCTCAAAATTCGCCGGGATGCCCCGGCATCAGTTGTCGAAGCCGACCTTGTCGACCAGTTCACTGGCTTCCTTACGATAGGTCACGATCTCGGTCAGCGGCACGCTGTCCACGGTCAGCTCCCCGAAGGAGGCGACCATCGGATCGACCGGCGCGCCGGGTTTGACGGGGTGTTCGAAATTCGCCTCGGCATAGATTTTCTGCGCCTCGTCAGAGACCAGATATTCCAGAAGCTGCACCGCCTCGTCCTTGTTGCCGGCATATTTGGCAACCGCCGCGCCGCTGATGTTTACATGGGTGCCGCCGCCCTCGAAGGTCGGCAAGATCACCTTGATCGCGTCGCCCCATTCTTTCTGCTCTTCCCCGCCAGCCCCGGACCGCATACGACCGACATAGTAGGAGTTCGCCACGGCAATATCGCAGATGCCGCCCAGAATATCCTTGGCACCGTCGCGGTCGCCGCCACCTGCCTTGCGGGCGAGATTGGCTTTCATGCCTTCCAGCCATTCCTCTGCCGCCTCGGCCCCATGATGGGCGATATAGGCGGAGATCAGGCCGGTGTTGTAGGGATGCTGGCCGGAACGGATGCAGAGCTTGCCTTTCCATTTCGGATCGGCAAGGTCTTCATAGGTGATCGCGTCAAGGTCCAGATCCTTCGCCGCATAGACGACGCGGGCACGGGTGGACAGCGCAAACCACTGGTTCCCCGGATCGCGCAGGTTTTCCGGCACGGCGGCATTCAGCACCTCGGACTCGACCGGCTGGGTCAGGCCCTTTTCGACGAAATCGGCAAGCTTGCCGACATCAACGGCCATCAGCACATCGGCGGGCGACGCCTCGCCTTCTGCTTCGACCCGTTCGGCAAGGCCGTCTTTCAGAAAGACCGTGTTAACCTCGATCCCGGTGGCTTCGGTGAACGCCTCCAGCAAGGGCTCTACCAGACCCGGCTCACGCGAGGTGTAGAGGTTCAGTTCCTGCGCCGAAACGGCACCGGCACTGGCGAGCGTTGCTGCGCCAATGGCAATCGCACTGGTCAACTGGATGGATCGTGTCATGTCAGCTCCTCATGTTAAAACCGGCTTTGCCGGAAAGCAGTTCAGGGGCGGCGTAAATTGGTTGACTGTTTTAGTCAAGTTATAAGAATATGAAATTGCGATTTATTCGACCGGGATCTCCTCGGCGAAAACATGGATCTGCGCGCCGTTCAGCAACAGACCGACCTTGTCGCCCACGGCCATCGGAATGCGCTCATGGCTGTGCATCCGCAGCGGCTCGAACAGCGGATGCACGCTGATCTCGATCTGTTCGCTTTCACCGAGAAAGGTCTTGGAGACGATGCGGGCGGAGATGCCGTTCCCATCCGGCGCGATCGACAGCGCCTGCGGGCGGATACAGGCCAGGGCTGCGGTTTCATCGGGAAGTTTCAGATCGGTCGGAAAACGCCCGATAGGCGTCTCGATCTCGCCCTGACGCCATATCCCGGCCAGACGGTTGCACGGTCCCATGAACTCAGCCGTATAGCTGGTGATCGGGCGGTCATAAATATCGAAAGGCGTACCGATCTGCTCGATCACGCCGTCACGCATCAGCACGATCAGATCGCCGACGGCCAGCGCCTCCTGCGGATCATGGGTGACGAGGATCGCCGTCGTGCCCAATTGCCGCAGAATATCCAGCGTCTCGCGCCGGACCCGCTCCCGCAGACCCTGATCGAGATTGGAGAACGGCTCGTCCATCAGCAAAATCTCGGGCTGCGGGGCCAGCGCGCGCGCCAGCGCCGTCCGCTGCTGCTCGCCGCCGGACAAGGCATGCGGATAACGGTCGAGCAGATGGGTAATCCCGATCCGCTCCGCCACGTCCCTGATACAGGCTTTCTGCTCGCCACGGCTCAGCTTTTGCAGACCAAAGGCGATGTTGTCCGAAACGCTCAGATGCGGGAAAAGCGCATAATCCTGAAACATGAACCCGATCCGGCGCAGTTCGGGTTCGATAAAACAATCCGGGCCGGAGATCCGCTCTCCACCAAGTTCAATCGTGCCGCCATCGGGCTGGTCCACCCCGGCGATGAGCCGCAGCAGGGTCGATTTGCCGCAGCCGGACTCGCCCAGAAGGCAGGTGATCTGACCGGGAGGGACGGCCAGCGTTATGTCGGACAGCACGACATGACGACCGAACCGGCGCGATATCCGGTCAAGCCGGAGGCTGGGCGGTTGATCTGCCGGCATCGTCTGAACTCCGAATTTTGCCTGCCTGCCTTTAACGGCATTGGCGGATATAACCAAGTGTTTTACTTTTTATTCTCAGGGATCAGGGAAGGCAATTCGCGAACTGTCGCAGGAAAAATTTCGCCCGCGATCCCGGCGCAAGTTCATGGCTCAATCATGCATTTGCTTGACGCGGAAACGGGTTCGATGGGACAATTCGATCAGCAACGCCCCAGTCAATCGGCCAGCCCTATCATGATCAATAAGCTCGAAATGTTCATCGCTCTGGCCCGCGAAGGTCATTTCCGCAAGGCGGCCGACAGCATGAACATCTCTCAGCCGACCCTTTCGGCGGGGATCAAGCAGTTGGAGGAACAGCTTGGCGTGCAGCTTGTCTATCGCGGCTCGCGCTTCGGCGGGCTGACGCCGGAGGGGCAGACGACGCTCGGCTGGGCGCAGAAGATCGTCGGCGACGCCCGGCAGCTGCGCGAGGAGATGCGGGTCAAACGCCACGGCCTGTCAGGTGAGCTGCGTCTGGCGGTGATCCCCACGGCGCTGACCTGGGCCGCGCGGCTGGCCGCAGTGTTCATGGAGAAGCACCCGCGTGTCCGGTTCACCATCCTGTCCCGGACCTCTCGCGAAATTCTTGAGATGCTGGAAAATCTCGAAACCGATGCCGGGATTTCCTATCTCGACAATGAACCGCTTGGCCGGGTCGAAACGGTCCAGCTTTATGACGAACGCATGGTGCTGATCTGCGACGCGGGCAATCCGCTGGCGGCACGTCCCGATATAAGCTGGCAGGAATTGAAGGATCAGCCGCTGGCGCTGCTGACGCCGGATATGCAGAACCGGCGCATCATCAACCGGTTGAGCGAGGAAAGCGGTGTCACCCCGCGTGCGAGCATTGAGTCGAACTCCATCGTCGCGCTGACCGCCAGCGTGTCATCCGGGCGCTGCATGACTGTCCTGCCGGAGGACATCGCCCGTTTTCTGGCCACGGGACGCGATCTGGTGCTGGTGCCGCTGCGCGAAACCGGGCGGGCGCTGCCCGTCGGGCTGGTGCTGCCGCATCGCGATCCGCGCACCCCGGTGCTGGAAGCGCTCTATCAGGAAGCGCAGCGTCTTGATCGGGAAACCTGATCAATTAACGAAACAACGTTATTGATTCTCTATCCCCGGAACCCGATGCTGCCCCGGCAGGTACGAGGATTACGCCATGAGCCCAGCCAGATCCGCCGCACCCATCGAGGAGCTGCGCCAGATTATCGACGAACACCGGAGCCTTGAGGGCCCGCTTCTGCCCATCCTTCACGCGATCCAGAACGCGTATGGCCATATTCCCGCAGAAGCGCGGCCCCTGATCGCGGACGCGCTCAATATCACCGAGGCGGAACTGCACGGCGTTATCAGCTTCTATCACGATTTCCGCGACAAGCCCGCCGGGCGTCATGTCCTGAAAATCTGCCGGGCGGAGGCGTGTCAGGCCGTAGGCGGCGAAGAGCTTGCGGCGGAGACGCTTCGCAAACTCGGGCTCGACTGGCACGGCACGACCGAGAATGGCGCGTTGACGGTGGAGCCGGTCTATTGCCTCGGCCTCTGCGCCTGCGGGCCTGCGGCAATGGTTGACGACCGGGTCCTGGGCCGGGTCGACGCCGCGCAGATGGATGCGCTGCTGGCGGAGGCCGGGGCATGAGGGTCTGGGTTCCGGGAGACAGCGCCGCCAAGGCGCTCGGCGCGGATCAGGTGGTGGCGGCGATTGCTGACGCGGCGCGGGATCGCGGGGTTGATGTGGAGATCATCCGCAATGGCTCGCGCGGCATGATCTGGCTGGAACCGCTGGTCGAGGTTGAGATCGACGGCCAGCGGTACGGCTACGGTCCTGCGACGCCGGAGGATGCGGGCGCTATTTTGTCCGGTGGCATTTTACGCGGTGACAGCGCCAAATCGCTCGGCCCGGTGGACGATCTCGACTGGATGAAGCGGCAGACGCGGCTGACATTCGCCCGCGTCGGCGTGATCGACCCACTGTCCCTGTCCGATTACGAGGCCCATGGCGGACTTGCCGGTCTGCGCCACGCCGCCACCATGTCCGGGGCGGAGATTGTGCGGGAAATCACAGAGTCCGGCCTGCGCGGTCGCGGCGGCGCGGGTTTCCCGACCGGCATCAAATGGCAGACAGTCCATGATGCCGATGCGCCGCAGAAATACATCGTCTGCAACGCTGATGAGGGCGATAGCGGCACTTTCGCCGACCGCATGCTGATGGAGGGCGATCCGTTCACCCTGATCGAGGGGATGGCGATTGCTGGCCTCGCCGTCGGCGCGACGCGGGGCTATGTCTATCTCCGCTCCGAATATCCCGACGCAATCCGGGTGATGCGCCGCGCGGTTGAGATTGCGCGCGATGCAGGCGTGATCGGTGCGGATATTCTGGGCTCTGTCAAGGCCTTCGACATGGAGATACGCGTCGGGGCTGGGGCCTATGTCTGTGGGGAGGAAACCGCGCTGCTGAACTCGCTGGAGGGCAAACGCGGCGTGGTGCGCGCCAAACCTCCCCTGCCCGCGCTGGAAGGGTTTCTGGGCCGCCCGACCGTTGTGAATAACGTCATCAGCCTCGCCACCGTGCCGGTAATCATGGCCAAGGGCGCGGCATATTACGCCGGTTTCGGGCTGGGCCGTTCGCGCGGCACGGTCACGCTTCAGATCGCGGGCAATGTCGCGCGTGGCGGGCTGTTTGAGACGGCATTCGGCCTCAGCCTTGGCGAGATCGTGGATGACATCGCCGGCGGCACCGCCAGCGGCCGCCCGGTCAAGGCGGTTCAGGTGGGCGGGCCGCTTGGTGCCTATATGCCGCGCGAAAAATTCGGCACCGCATTCGGGTACGAGGAATTCGATGCCGAAGGCGGGCTGATCGGTCACGCCGGGCTGACAGTCTTCGACGACCGCACCGATATGCTCCGCATGGCCCGTTTCGCGATGGAGTTCTGCGCCGTGGAAAGCTGCGGCAAATGCACGCCCTGCCGGATCGGCGCCGTCCGGGGGGTGGAGACCATCGACCGGATCGCTCAGGGCGATGCCGAAGCGGCGGAACTGTTGACCGATCTGTGCGAGACGATGAAGGACGGCTCGCTCTGCGCGCTTGGCGGGTTTACACCATTCCCGGTCATGTCGGCGCTGACGCATTTCCCCGACGACTTCGCCCGCCAGAAGGAGGCAGCGGAATGAAGGATTTCATCATCCCCGATGACCGCGACATGGGCACCCCGGCCCGCAACGGCGCGCCGGTCACGCTCAGCATCGACGGTTTCGCGGTCACCGTTCCCGAAGGCACCTCCGTCATGCGGGCGGCGGCGGAAGCGGGTATCCCGGTTCCGAAGCTTTGCGCGACGGACAGCGTCGAGGCCTTCGGTTCCTGCCGCCTCTGCGTTGTCGAGATCGAAGGGCGTCGCGGCACCCCCGCCTCCTGCACGACGCCGGTTGCGGAAGGGATGGTGGTGCACACCCAGTCACCCAAAATCCGCAAGATCCGCAAAGGCGTGATGGAGCTTTATATTTCCGATCACCCGCTGGACTGCCTGACCTGCGCCGCCAATGGCGATTGCGAGTTGCAGGATATGGCGGGCGCGGTCGGGCTGCGGGATGTCCGCTACAAGGACGTTCGCAATCATTATGACCCAAGCGGGGCGGGCACGCTGGCGCTTGGCGATGCGCGGGCGCGTGTTCCGGCGGGCGATCTGGGCAACCCGGATTACGTTCCGCGCGATGAGACCAACCCCTATTTCTCCTACGATCCCAGCAAATGCATCGTCTGCTCCCGCTGTGTCCGGGCCTGTGAAGAAGTTCAGGGGACATTCGCCCTGACCATCGAGGGCCGTGGATTTGAAAGCCGCGTGAAGCCGGGTGGACCGCTCGACAATTTCCTGACCTCGGATTGCGTGAGTTGCGGGGCCTGTGTGCAGGCCTGCCCGACCGCGACCTTGCAGGAAAAATCAGTGGCGGAGCTGGGCACCCCGACCCGTGCCGTCATCACCACCTGCGCCTATTGCGGGGTCGGTTGTTCGTTCAAGGCAGAGTTGAACGGCGACAGGCTCGTCCGCATGGTCCCTTACAAGCACGGCAAGGCCAATCGCGGGCATAGCTGCGTCAAGGGCCGGTTCGCTTATGGCTATGCCAATCACAAGGATCGCATCCTGAACCCGATGATCCGCGACAGCATCGACGAGCCCTGGCGCGAGGTCGGCTGGCAGGAGGCGCTGCGCTTCGCCGCAGACAAGCTCCGCTCCTTGCAGGATCGCTATGGGCAGAAGAGCATCGGCGTCATCACCTCCAGCCGCTGCACGAATGAGGAAACCTTTCTGGTCCAGAAGCTCGCCCGCGCGGTTTTCGGCAACAACAACACCGATACTTGCGCGCGCGTCTGCCACTCCCCCACGGGTTACGGGCTGGGCCAAACCTACGGGACCAGCGCCGGGACACAGGATTTCGACAGCGTCGCGCATTGCGATGTCGCGGTCATTATCGGGGCGAACCCGACCGACGGGCATCCGGTCTTTGCCAGCCGCTTGAAGAAACGCCAGCGTGCGGGGGCAAAACTGATCGTGATCGATCCGCGCCGGATCGACATGGTGAAATCCGCCCATATCGAGGCCGCGCATCATCTGCCGCTCAGGCCGGGAACGAATGTCGCCGTGGTCTCTGCGATGGCGCATGTGATCGTGACCGAGGGGCTGATGGATGAGGCATTCATCCGCGAACGCTGCGACTGGGATGAGTTCCAGCATTATGCCGAGTTCATCAGCGATCCCCGCCACAGCCCGGAAGCGACGGAGCTGCTGACCGGCGTTCCTGCCGCCGAATTGCGCGCGGCCGCGCGGCTTTATGCGACCGGCGGCAATGGCGCGATCTATTACGGGCTGGGCGTGACGGAGCATTCGCAAGGCTCGACCACGGTGATGGGCATCGCCAATCTGGCCATGCTGACCGGCAATATCGGGCGCGAAGGCGTCGGCGTGAACCCGCTGCGGGGACAAAATAATGTGCAGGGCTCCTGCGATATGGGGTCTTTCCCGCATGAATTGCCCGGCTATCGCCATGTGAAAAACGCCGATGTGCGCGAGATATTCGAGCGTGTCTGGGGCGTGGGCATCGACCCGGAACCGGGGCTGCGCATCCCGAACATGCTGGACGCCGCCGTCGATGGCACGTTCAAGGGGCTGTATTGTCAGGGTGAGGATATTCTGCAATCCGACCCGGATACGAAGCACGTCGCGGCAGGGCTCGCCGCAATGGAATGCGTCATCGTGCATGACCTGTTCCTGAACGAGACCGCGAATTACGCCCATGTCTTCCTGCCCGGATCGAGCTTTCTGGAAAAGGACGGCACCTTCACCAATGCCGAACGCCGGATCAACCGCGTCCGCGAGGTGATGAAACCGCTGAACGGTTACGCCGATTGGGAGGTGACGCAGCTTCTGGCGAACGCCATGGGCGCGGGCTGGAGCTACACCCACCCTTCCGAGATCATGGATGAGATCGCACTGACCACGCCCAGCTTTGCCGGTGTGACTTACGACATTCTCGACGAAAAGGGATCGGTCCAGTGGCCCTGTAACGAGGACCACCCCGACGGCACGCCGATGATGCATGTCGATGGCTTCGTGCGCGGCAAGGGGCGATTCATGGTCACCGAATATATCGCGACCGATGAAAGGACCGGACCGCGCTTTCCGCTGCTGCTCACAACCGGGCGGATCCTGTCGCAATATAATGTCGGCGCGCAGACAAGGCGGACGGACAACACGGTCTGGCATGCGCAGGATTTGCTGGAGATCCATCCGCACGACGCCGAAAATCGCGGTCTCGCTGATGGCGACTGGGTCAGGCTGGCGAGCCGGGCGGGCGAAACCACCTTGCGGGCGAAGATCACCGACCGGGTCAGCCCCGGCGTGGTCTACACGACCTTCCACCACCCCGACACGCAGGCCAATGTGATCACAACCGATTATTCCGACTGGGCGACGAACTGTCCCGAATACAAGGTCACGGCGGTTCAGGTCAGCCCGTCCAACGGCCCGACGGCGTGGCAGGAGGATTATCGCGCCCAGGCCGAGAAGGCGCGTCGTATCCTGCCAGCGGCGGAGTAGCGATTGACCTTTCCGACGATCCGAAGCGCGCGCGCTATCCGCTATCGCAACGATGGCAGCGTGGCCGTCCGGCGCGACCTGCCCGAAGAAGTGCCGGTCGCGCTCGTATTCAACGGCACGACCCATGCAGTGATGATGGCGACGCCTGCGGATATCGGGGATTTCGCCTGCGGGTTCGCCGTGACGGAGCAGATCGTCGGCACGCTGGCCGAGATCGAACGGTATGAGACGATTGAAAGCAAGGACGGGATCGAGGCGCGGCTATGGCTCAACGACCAGCGGGCCGATGCGCTGGCGGCGCGGCGGCGGGTGCTGACGGGCCCGGTCGGCTGCGGCCTGTGTGGAATCGACAGCCTGAAGGAGGCAGCCCGCAAAGTGCCCCATATCGGCACAGCACCGCTGAGGCTGCGTCCGGAGGAGGTCTGCGGCGCAATACGGGGTCTGCACGCGCATCAGCCATTGCACGATCAGACCGTCGCCGCGCATGCCGCGGGTTTCTTTATCCCCGGTGAAGGCGTGGTGCTGGCGCGTGAGGATGTCGGTCGGCACAACGCACTCGACAAGCTGATCGGGGCCATATGCCGCGCCGGGCTGGACCCGTCGCAGGGCGCGGCGGTCATAACATCCAGAGTTTCAGTTGATCTCGTGCAGAAATGCGCAATTTCTGGTATATCTACCCTTATAGCTGTCTCTGCCCCGACCGGCTATGCAGCGCGGGTGGCGGATGAGGCGGGGATGACGCTGATCGCCTTCGCGCGGGAAGATGGGTTCGAGGTCTACACCCACCCTGCCCGCATTTCAGATGAGGACAATGATGTCGCCTGAGAAGATGGTTCATATGGCCAACCAGATCGCCACGTTTTTCAAAACCCAGCCGGGGAACGATCCTGCCGCGAAGGTCGCCGGGCATATCCGCGATTTCTGGGAGCCCCGGATGCGGGACCAGTTGCGGTCCTATGTCGCGGATGGCGGCGGCGGGCTCGACGATGTGGTGATCGAGGCAGCGCCGCTGATCTGATCCCGGCCCCGGACAAGGCGCGCGCACAACCCTGCCCGCCCGCGCCGTGGCTGTCGGCGAGAGCCGGGGAATCGGTCAAGCCTGGCGCGAGGACATACATGCCCGCGCCTATTGCGCGACGTGGTGGCCCCCGCCAATGTCGCGCAAGGCCACCTGATCGGGACCGGCACCGACCGGCCAGACCGGGCTGGGCATGTCGGAGGCCATGCGCGGGCGGGCGGGATGCACATGCGACGGATCGGGCACCGGCACCGCCTCGATCAGCCTGCGGGTATAGGGATGCTGCGGATTGCCGAAAATCTGCGCGCGGCTGCCCATCTCCACGATCTGGCCCAGATACATGACCGCGATACGGTCGCTGATGTTTTCCACCACGGCCATGTCGTGACTGATGAACAGATAGGAAATGCCGAATTCCGATTTCAGCGCCGCCAACAGGTCCAGCACCCGCGCCTGCACCGAAACATCAAGGGCCGAGACGCTTTCATCCGCAATGATCAGCTTCGGCTGCAAAGCCAAAGCGCGGGCGATACAGATGCGCTGCCGCTGCCCGCCGGAGAATTCATGCGGGTAGCGGTCGATCTGGTCGCGCGACAGCCCGACCCGCTGAAACAGCTCTTCCACCCGCGCCCGTCGGCTGGCCGTGTCACCGATGCGATGAATGACCAGCGGCTCTGCCACCAGATCACCGACCCGCTTGCGCGGGTTCAGCGCCGCAGCGGGATCCTGAAACACCATCTGCACATCGCGCCGCAGTTCCAGCTTGGCAGACAGCCCGTCATGCGGCACGACATGACCGGCCACCTCGATCTCACCCTGATGCGGGACCAGCCCGGTGATGGCGCGGGCAATTGTCGACTTGCCGCAGCCCGACTCCCCAACCAGCGAGAAGGTCTCGCCCTCGCGGATGTCGAACCCGATTTTCTCTACCGCATGAACCCGATGGGTCACGCGCCCGAGCAACCCGCCCGGAATGTCGTAATGGACAGAAACATCCTCCAGCCGCGCGACAGGTTTGGACACGACCTGCCTGCCACCACTGCCATCCCCCATGCGCGGCACAGCGGCCAGAAGATCGCGGGTATAGCCCTGCGTCGGTCGGGTGAAAATCTGCTTTACCTTGCCGGCTTCGACCACGCGGCCCGATTGCATGACGATGACACGGTCGGCCATTTCGGCAACCACACCCATATCATGCGTAATCAGTATGATCGCCGTGCCGATATCGCGCTGAAGATCACGCAGCAGGTCCAGCACCTCACGCTGAACGGTCACGTCAAGCGCGGTTGTCGGCTCATCGGCGATCAGCACGTCAGGTTTCAGGGCCAGCGCCATGGCGATCATAACCCGCTGCCGCATCCCGCCCGAAAGCTCATGCGGGTACTGCTTCATCCGCCGCTCCGGCTGCGACAGGCGAACGGCCCTGAGCGCCTCAAGCGACAGTTTTCTGGCGTCGGCCTTCGGGTCATGGCTGCGGATCGCCTCCGCAAGCTGGGTGCCGATGGTCAGGACCGGATTGAGCGAGGTCATCGGTTCCTGAAAGATCATGGCAATACGCGCGCCGCGAATGGCGCGCATTCGGGCTTCGCTCAACTCGATCAGGTCTTGCCCGGACAGAAGAATATTCCCCGACCACACCCGGACAGCATTTGGCAGCAACCCCATGATCGCGAGTGAGGTGATCGATTTCCCCGACCCGGATTCGCCCGCGATACATAAAGTCTCACCCCGGGCCAGGTCGAAGGACAGACCCGAAACCAGTGGCTTCGGATCGGTCCTGCTGCCAACCGCGACGGTCAGGTCGCGGACAGAGAGCACGGCCTCGCTCATTACTCGAAGACCGCGCGTGGGAAGTAGAAGCTGACCACCCAGTTCGGCATATCCACGATCTCTGAAATCCGCAGATCGCCGCAGGTCGAGACAAGCATATAAGCATCGACCGCCGACATGCCGCGCGTGGCACATAACAGATCGACCATTCCCGAGACCGCATCCCGCGCGCCCGTCATCAGGTCCGGGCCGATCCCCGTCGTCACCTCGTAGCCCTTCGTGTCGAGATGGCTCGTCACCGGACCGGGCGTGGTGAAGCGCGGCATTTTCAGATTTGCACCCTTCACCAGATCGAAGCGCAGCGCGACATCCATCGGGCTTTCGATGGCTGTCCCGCAAACCTCGCCATCGCCTTGTGCGGCATGGGTGTCACCGACGCTGAACAGCGCGCCCGCGACCTCCACCGGCAGGTAAAGTTCTGTCCCTTCGGCGAGATCGCGGATGTCCAGATTGCCACCCACGCGGCGTGGCGGCACGATGGAATGCGCCCCCGGCTCCGCCAGGGCGCAGCCTATGGTTCCCGCGAAGGGTTTTAGCGGCACGCGACCCTCCTTCCCGAACAGGGCGGGCTCGCGGGTTGCGGCGTCATATTTCCAGATTGTCAGCGCCGGATCGGGGAACTGATCGGCCAGCAGCCCGAAACCGGGGATATTCGCGGTCCAGCCCCAGGCACTCCCCTCAGCCTCCTGAGGGAAGAATTTTTCGATGGTGATTTTCAGCGCGTCGCCCGGCTCCGCCCCCTCGACCCAGATCGGGCCGGTGACGGGGTTGATCTTGCCGAAATCGAGCGTTTTGACGTCTTCGACCGTGGAGGACGGGCCAAACTGGCCCGCCGAAGAATCCATGCATTCGAAGAACGCCGACTGACCCGGCTCCACCCGCTGAACGGGGGCGAGCGTGTTATCCCAGCCGAAATGGTGATGCGCCCGATGGATCGTGTAATCGCAGTTTCCGCACATCTTATTCGCTCACATAAACATAGTCGTAGTTGATCGGGATCGAGACCGGATCGACGTAAAGCGCATCATCCCCGCCCATACGCGGCGATTTCATGGTGAAGCGCTGTTCGTTGAAGACCGGGGCCCAGGGCGCGTCCTCCATCACCTTCATATAGATGTCGGACCATGCCTGAAGCCGCGCCTCCGCCTGATCCGCACCCACCATTGCATCCGCAGCGGCGGCGGCGGCGTCGAGGTCGGCGTTACAGTATTTCGCCCAGTTCCAGCCGCCCGGCTCAGCGCCCGCGCAACCCAAGATCGGGCCATAGAAATTCGACGGATCGGGGAAATCCGCGATCCAGGCCATACCGCCCGACCAGATCATTGGCGCGCTGCCATTGCCGCCCGCCTCGATCACATTGGCCTGTGCCAGCGCGCGGATTTCTGCGTTGATCCCGATCTGCGACAGATCCTGCTGGATCGCCTGCGCGATACGCGGGTTCGGGTCGGTGTTCATCACATAAATCTCGGTCTCCACACCGTCGCCATAGCCCGCATCGGCCATCAGCTGCTTTGCGGCCTCGACATCCCCGCCGACACCCTCATAACCGTCGGTATAACCCGGCATCGACGGCGGCAGCGGCTGGTTCGCCGGCACCGCACGATTGTTGATCATCTGGACGATGCGCTCCTTGTTGAGCGCCATATTCACCGCGCGGCGGACATTGGCGTTGTCGAACGGCGCAGTTTCGACATTCATGGTGATATAGCCGGTGTGCAACTGCCCGCCCTCGACCACGCGCGCGGCCTGTTCGGGATCGCTCATCACCTCCTGAAACTTCGCGGGCGGTATGCCGTCGCCGGGGACGTCAACCTCGCCATTCTGGAGACGCAGCAGCGCCACGACCGGTTCCTGCCCGATTTCCACGGTGATGCTGTCGAGATAGGGGATGCCCTCAATCCAGTAATCCGGGTTCTTCTCGAACACCAGACGCTGCCCGATGGTCCACTCACCCAGCTTGAACGCGCCGGTACCGACCGGGTTCTTGCCGAAATCCGCGCCGAATTCCTCGACGGATTCTTTGGGCACCACATAGCTGAAATTCAGCGCCATCAGATGCAGGAAAGTCGCATCGGGCCGGGTCAGTTCGATCTGGACGGTACGCGGATCGACGACGGTAACGCCGGACAGCCCTTCCGCCGCGCCAGAGGCGGCTTCGTCATAACCCTTGATCGAGCCGAAGAAGCCCGCGCCGGGCGACTGGGTTTCGGGGTTGGTCACGCGGTCGAGCGAGTATTTCACATCCTCAGCCGTCATCTCGCGGCCATTATGGAAGGTCACGCCTTCGCGCAGCGTGAAGGTATAGGTCAGCCCGTCCTCGCTCATCTCGTAGGTTTCGGCGAGGCCGGGGCGCAAATCGGTCGTGCCCGGGACGTAATCCATCAGCCCGTCAAAGATGGATTTGATCATCGACCAGTTCTGCCAATCATAGCCGATGGCCGGGTCCAGCGTCGCCACATCATCCTTGTAGGTGATGATGATATTGCCGCCCGGCGTCGCATTCGGGTCCATCCCGTCCTGCGCCGAAGCCGGAAGCGCCAGCGTCAGGGCCAGCGCGGTTGAGATCATCCATTTTTTCATCTTCTCTCTCCTGTTGGTTGCTGTTCAGCGAAGTTTTATGCGCGGGTCGATCATTGGCGTGATCAGATCGGCCAGCAAATTCCCCAGCACGATGGCCACGGCAGAGGTGATGGTGACGCCCATGATGATCGGGATGTCGACACGCTGGATTGCCTGCCATGCAAGCTGGCCGATGCCGGGCCAGCCAAAGACGCTTTCGACGACGACCACCCCACCCATGAAAATGCCGATATCCATGCCGATCATGGCGATCACCGGCAGGATGGCGTTCGGCAGCGCGTGGCGCAGCAGGACACGCAGGCGGCTCAGCCCCTTGGCGCGGGCAGTGCGGATATAGTCAGCCCGCAGCACATCCAGCATGGAGGAGCGCATCATCCGGCTGTACCACCCCGCCCCCATGATCCCCAGCGTGACGGAGGGCAGCACCAGATGCGCGAATGTCCCGTAACCGCCAATCGGGAACCAGCCGAGCTTGACGGCGAAGACGTACAGCAACAGCACCGCGACGACGAATTGCGGGGCGGAGACGGCGACGAAGGACGCCACCATCAGCCCGGTATCAAGCGGCCTGCCCCGGCGCAGCGCGGCGATCATGCCGAGCGTCAGACCGAACAGCAATTCGCAGAAGATCGCACCAACCATCAGTTGCAGCGTCGCAGGCAGCCGGGCGGCGATCAGCGAGGCGACCTCAGTCCGTTGCAGATAGCTCCGCCCCATATCGCCCTGCACCAGCCCCCACAGGTAATTGCAATATTGCACCCAGACCGGCTGATCGAGGCCCAGTTGGCGGCGGATATTCTCCACCACCTCCGGCGTCGCGGAGCGTCCGGCAATCTGGCGCACCGGATCGGCGGGCAGCACATATAGCAGCAGGAAGGTAATCAGGCTGACGCCAAGCAGGATCAGCACCGACTGGATCAGACGCCGGATCAGGTAAGCGGCCATCAGTGCTGCCCCCTTTGGGTCGGGTCGAGCACTTCGCGCAGCGCGTCACCCACAAGGTTGAAGGCTAGCGCCAGGATCAGGATCGCGGCACCGGGGATGAAGACCAGCCACGGCGCGCTTTGGAAATAGGTCTGGTTTTCGAAGATGATATTGCCCCAGCTTGGCGTCGGCGGCTGCACGCCCACGCCCAGATAAGACAGCGTCGCCTCCAGCAGCACGGTGGTGGAAATGCCCAAGGTCGCCCAGACGATGATCGTCGGCACCAGATGCGGCAGGATATGCTGCCACAGGATCCGCGCGCCCGAAGCACCCAGCGTGCGCTCGGCGGCAACGAAATCCCGCTCCGCCAGCGTCGTGGTTTCAGTATAGACCACGCGGGCGGTCTGGACCCAGTTCACCAGCGCGATGACAAGCGCCACGATCCACAGCGAAGGCTGGAAGATCGCGGCAAGGCAGATCGCCAGCAGCAGCGCCGGAAACGCCATCATCAGATCGGTGAACCGCATCAGCAGATTGCCGAACCAGCCGCGCACCCAGCCCGCCGTCAGACCGACCGCCGTGCCGAACGCGACCGAAATTCCATTGGCAATGATCCCGATCAGCAGCGAGGTTCGCGCGCCGTAGAGCAACCGCGAGAACAGATCGCGCCCCAGCAGATCGGTGCCCATCAGCCACGGGCCCCCGGGCGGCATCGGCGCGCCCTCCAGCGTCAGCCCGTCGAAATTCTGCTGATCCGGCGCATAGGGCGCGATCAGCGGGGCTGCGATGGCGCCGACCACGACGATCACGATCAGCACCAGCCCCAGCAGGGCCAGCGGGCGGCGGAGCAGCCGCGAGAACGCGCCCCGCTCTGCCGGGTTTGTGGTGGCGACGCTCATCGTCCGTTCCCCCGTCTGCCAGAGGGATCGAATTGGGCAACCACCCGTTCCGCCGCCGCCTCAAAGCTCTCGCGCCGGTCGGTGGCGAGGCGGCGCAGCTTTGCAAACGCATCCTCGTCGCTCATCCCTTGCGCGACCAGCGCCATGACGGCGCGCACCACAGTTTCGCGCCCCGCCAAACGGTCGCGCAGACCCGCGACTTCTGCCGCATAGCAAGCCTGCGCCTGATAGGTCGCCCGCGCGATCAGAAGCGCCGAATAGACGCCGCTGTCGCCGACCGGCTTCAGCAGTTGCGCATGTGCGCCGCGCGCCAGCGACCATTCGATCCGACCCGGTGCTTCAGACCCGATCAGCGCGATCATCGGCATCGGGCTTTGGCCCGCTGGCCACGGGAACTGGGCGTCGAAGCCCATATCCACGTCGAAAAACAGGAAATCCGCGTCGCATTCCGCCGGCAATTCGGGCCAGATGACCTCCGAATGCAGACCGATCGCGGCCAGTTGCCGCTCAAGTGCTGTGATCGCGGTATGGGGCCGGTGCAGGATCAGCGCCCGCGCCCCGGCCAGTTCGAGTATGCGCAACCCACCCGTCATTTTACCAACTTCAGCGATGGCCGTACCAGCCGGAGCCGGTCGGGCCGTGTCAGATAAGGATCGCCCGGAACCGGATCCATGCGGTGCACGACCCGGAACCCGCCATCCCTGACCTCTCCGATCAGGACCGGCAGGCTGACGTGATGGGTCTGCGGATCGACAGGCCCGCCCCCTGCATCGAGCGCCAGCAGATCGGACAATGTCATTGCCTCCCCGCCCGGATGACGATGGAACAGCCGGGCCATCTCCATGATCGCGGCATGGCCCGCAGCCTCGTGCGAGTTGGCGAAGCGTTCCTGTGTACCCGGCTCATGGAAATAGGGACCCGCGGCGATAACCCCCTCGCCCGAATCGCCGATCATCGGCAATTCGCACTCTGTCAGGTTGCAGGACAGAATCGGAATATCGGGCAGACGGGCCTTCATTTCCCGCAGGAAGGCGTATTGAGAGCTTGCAATCAGCGAGTTCAGCACGAAATCCGGTCGCGCCGCCGCGATATCGTCGACCATGCCGTTCACATCCGTCTCCGCGATCGAGAGATGCCGCTCGCCGGTGATCTCGCCACCTGCTGTCGTCACCAGTTCCCGCGCCAGCCGGTCGATTTCCCATCCCCAGATATAATTCGATGCGACCAGATGCACCCGCCGCCCGAATCGCGGCATCGCCCAGTCGAGCAAGGGCAGCAGATGCTGGTTGGCGCACGCATGCATATAGGCGACATGGGCCGAGGCCTCGAACCCCTCATGCGGGATCCCGTACCACAATGAAGCCCCGGCGCGTTCCAGCACCGGCAGCACCTCCTTGCGGCTCCAGGAGGTCGTGCAGCCGAAGATGTGCCGGGCCGGACTTGCGGACAGGATGTCGCTGCAAAGCGGGGCATAGAGATCGACCTGCCCCTTCGGGTCGCGCTCCACCGGGACCAGATGAACCGACAGGGAAGGATCCGCATTCACCTGATCTATCCCGGCCAGCGCGCCGCGCAGGCTGGAGCGGCTTATCATGCTGTAATCGCCGGAATGCGACAGCAGGATGCCAATGTGAACCTTCCGCTTCATCAAGTTCCTTTCCGTGAAACAACAAAGGCCCCATCCCTGCATAATGAGGGTTGGGGCCTTGCTGCCATGCGAGTTCGCGATGTCGGATCAGACTGCGACGGACTGACCCAACCGTCAAGGATTAAATATGAGCGGGCCCGTTTTTTGCCGTTTCCGCAGGTAATGTTCAGTTGGTTTAACGGCGGGATTGCAGCGTATACGCCTGATGCAACCACGCGATGAAGATTGCATTCTAACATACGAAAAACAAACAAATTAACCCAAAACGTCACAAGAGCGTCACGCCTTCGCAACATTGGCTTCACGATTCACGGTTAGCGGTTCCCCCCGATGTAACCCGGGCCGCGTCAGCGGCTCTCGTATGGAGGTGATCATGCCCCTGACAATCCGCTCCCTGACCCTCGGCTGCGCCATCGGTGCGCTCCTCAGCGCCACGGCCTATGCCGAACCCAGCCAGGAACTGATCGACGCTGCCAAGGAAGAAGGCATGCTGACCACGATCGCCCTGCCCCATAGCTGGTGCGGCTATGGCGAGGTGATCGAAGGTTTCAAGGCCAAGTACGGCATTGAGATCAACGAACTCGACCCGAATGCCGGTTCCGGCGACGAGCTGGAAGCGATCAAGGCCAACGAAGGCAATACCGGCCCGCAGGCCCCGGACGTGATCGATGTCGGTCTGTCCTTCGGCCCCGCCGCGATGGAACAGGGTCTGATCCAGCCCTACAAGGTCTCCACCTGGGATTCGATCCCGGATGATGCCAAGGAAGCCGATGGTTACTGGTATGGCGACTATTACGGCGTTCTGGCTTTCGCCGTGAACAAGGACATCTTCCCCGAAGCGCCGACCAGCTTCGCCGATCTGAAAGATCCTCAATACGCCAACGCCATCGCCATTCCGGGCGATCCGCGGACCGGCAACAGCTCGATGATGACGGTTCTGGCGGGCGGCATCTCGACCGGCGCCGAAAGCGGCGGCGACGCGCTGAATGCGGGCATCGCCTATTTCAAAGAACTGAAAGAAAGCGGCAATCTGGTGCCCGTGAACGGCAACGCCCAGAACCTCGCACAGGGCACCACCCCGATCTATTTCGACTGGGACTATAACCTGCTGGCAATGCGCGACAAGCTGGCCGGCAACCCGCCGGTTGAAGTTGTCGTGCCGTCGGATTCGGTTGTCGCAGGCGTCTATGTTCAGGCGATCTCCGCTTACGCGCCGCACCCGAACGCCGCGAAGCTGTGGATGGAGTATCTTTACTCCGACGAGGGTCAGCTTGGCTGGCTGAAAGGCTATTGCCACCCGATCCGCTTCAACGACATGGCCGAGCGCGGTGTCATCCCGCAGGAGCTGATCGACAACCTGCCCCCGGCAGAGAACTACGCCAAGGCCGTTTTCCCGTCGCTTGACGAACAGGAAGAGGCGAAAACCGCCGTTGCCGAAAACTGGGCGACGGAGATGGGCATCCAGTAATTTCACTGATGCCTTGTGATGTTGCGGGTGGCGGACAACGCCGCCCGCGCTTTCGGTGAATGGAGGGCGGATTGGCCGATATTACCACCCCGAACCAGATGACCCCACAGCCGTCCACGACCGCGAAGCGCAGGCTGACCGGCGGGATCGGTTTGCACTGGCTGGGTCTGGTGCCGTTCATGCTGTTCTGCATGTTGTTCCTGATCTTTCCGGTCCTGTACCTGATCAACGGCGCGTTCCAGACGCCTGACGGGCGCTATTCACTGGAGACGATCCTGTCGTTACGCGATCCGCAATTCCTGACCTCTTACTGGCTGTCGCTGCGGCTGAGCTTCGTCTCCGCTGCTATGGGGGCGATTTTCGGTCTGCTGCTGTGCTGTGCATTGCTTCTGGGCGGTTTGCCGGGCTGGGTCCGGCGCGCCTTCATGACGTTTTCCGGTGTCGCCTCGAACTTCGCGGGGGTGCCGCTGGCCTTCGCCTTTATCGCCACGCTGGGCCGTTTGGGTCTGGTCACGCTGCTGCTGCGCGATCTGTTCGGGATCAATATCTACGCGGCCGGGTTCAGCCTGTTTTCCTTCTGGGGGCTGGCGCTGACCTATCTTTATTTCCAGTTGCCGCTGATGCTGCTGATGATCACACCCTCGATCGAGGGGCTGCGCAGCGAATGGCGCGAAGCCGCTGAGAGCCTCGGTGCATCCGGTCGCGAATACTGGCAGCGCGTGGCACTGCCGATCCTGATGCCATCGGTCATGGGCTGTTTTCTGCTGCTGTTCGCAAACGCCTTCGGCACGCTGGCCACAACCTATGCCCTGACCTCGTCCAACTTCCCGGTCGTGCCGATCGTGCTGTTCCAGCAGATCCGCGGCAATGTGCTGTATAACCCCAATCTCGGCTATGCGATTGCGCTTGGCATGATCGTCATCATGGCGTTCTCCAACACGCTGTATTTCATCCTGCGCCGTCGGGCCGAAAGGTGGCAGAAATGAAGCTGACCCGTGTCCTTTCCGTTTTCATGGTGATTTTCGCGGCACTCTTCTTCCTCGTGCCGCTCTTCGCCACCTTCAACTTCTCCCTGCGGATGGAGCGGGATCAGCTTTCCTTCGCCGCCTATCGCTCGGTGCTGGAAAGCAATACCTTCATCGACGCGCTCAGCTTCTCCGCCCTTGCCTCGCTTCTGGCAATCCTGTTCGGCATCCTGCTGGTGGTGCCGACCGCTTATTGGGTGCGGCTGAAACTGCCCGCGATGCGCCCGGTGACGGAGTTCCTCAGCCTGATGCCGCTGATCATTCCGCCGGTGGTTCTGGTGTTCGGCTATGTCCGCATCTACGGCACCGATTCCTTCCTGCCGCTGACCATGACGCAGCTTGGCACGAATGCGCTGCTGGTCGTCGGCTATGTGGTGCTGTCGCTGCCTTATATGTATCGCGCCGTCGATAACGGCATGGCCGCCATCGACATCGGCACGCTGACGGAAGCCGCCGAAAGCCTTGGCGCATCGC